>CAKZHP010000131.1 GCA_936924635.1 uncultured Propionibacteriaceae bacterium | reverse complement strand
GCCGGGTGCCTCAGCCGGCCAGCCCCAGGTGCCGGGCGACGAGGGCACTGATCTCACTGGCCGCAGCGGCACTCGACATCTCGCAGAACACCCACCGGCCCGGACGGCCGGGACTTCTCCGACCACGCCAGCGAACCGGACCCGCCCTTCACGGCGTACGAGATGGCGCTGATCAACCACCACAGCTACCCCGTCACACGGGGTGAGCCTGGCTGGGGCGAGCCGATGGCGACGCTGCTCGAGTGCGGGGGCGGCTGGGTGGAGCCCTTCTCCGCCGAGGAGGTCGCCGCGACCGAGCAACGGCTGGAGGTGACGTTCCCGGTGCTACTCCGCGAGTGGCTCACCACGCTCGGCGGCATGGCGTGGTCACCGAGAAGCTGGACGAGCTCTCCGTACGCGACGGCCGGCTCTTCATGCCGTGGTTCGATGCCGAGCTCGACCTCCACCTCCGAGGTGGTGACCTCGCCGAAGGGGCGGCAGCCGCTGGACCCGTACCTGGTGAGGTCGGCGGGAGACGAGCTCTGAGAACAATCGCCTGAACGTCACCCGTCTGCCTGCAAGGCTGATCCCATGGGATTCGAGCTATTCGTCGTCGACGACGATGACCGCGACATCGGCCCCCGCGCCCACATCGTGAGCCTTCTGGAACAGCTGGAGGGATGGCACTGGGAGAGCCCCGGCGTGGGCCGGTTCCACTGGCCCGACTACGGCCCTGACTTCGAAGAGACTGTCTACGTCGGCGAGGACGACCCGTGCGGATCGCTGATGTTCGAGCGACCGTCGCAAGAGACGACGGTGATGGCAGCCGGTCTCGCCGCCACCCTGGGAGTCAGCCTCTTCGACACCGGTGCTGAGGGCGACCCAGAGGTGGAGACGCCGGAGGCGACGACGCACTTCACCGCGTACGAGGTCGGGCTTCTCCGCGGCGGAGTCATGCCCGTGTCGACGGGCGACCCCCACTGGGTCGAACGGATGGCCGATGCCGTCCGGGCCCTCGACGGCACGGTCGAGCCGGCCTCCCCCGAGGAGATCGCCGCAACCGAGCAGCGGCTGGGTGTCCCGCTGCCGGCCTTGCTCCGCACGTGGTACGCGACGGTCGGCCCGATTGCGGTAGGCCAGCTCAACGAGCTGACGCTCGAGGACGGCCGGCTGTGGTTGCCCGACATTGGAGTCAGCTGCGACCTGACCGACGAGCCGACACTCGGGCCCGACGACCCAGAGCCCCTCGCGGAGTACCTCACGCGCAACCTCTTCTCGGAGATCTGAGGCTCTATTTTCTGTCGCGCTTCGCGCTCCGCGGCAGCGGGGCTATAACCCCTGTCTTCCCTCGTCGATCGACAGCGGCGGCCCGAGACCCGGTGCCGGTAGGCCTCGCTGCCGCTCTCCTCAGTCCAGACAGGGGGCCCCGCCGCCGGAACTCGATGGTTGAGCAAAGATCCTCCAAGCCTGCGAGGAGGAGCTGCGTCGAGACCGGGCTTGTCCGAGCTGGCGAGGACACGACCACCTAGCAAGGGTTCTGTGCGAACAGAAGCGAAATTTCGCTTCTGTTTGCACAGAACACTTGTTCAATGCGGCCCGTGGTTAGGGGGCGATGCGCGCGTACAGGGTCAGCATCTTGTCGAGCTCGACTCCCCAGTTGAGCTTCTCCGCGATGGCCCGGCGGCCGTTCTCGCCGTGCTCCCGGGCCAGATCATGGTCGGTGTTGTAGCGGGTGATCCACTCCGCGACGGCGTCGGTGTCGAACGGGTCGACGGCCACCCCGCAGCCGTACTCCTCGATCAGCCGCTCCCACATCGGGAAGTTCGAGCAGATCACCGGGATGCCGCAGGCCATGTACTCGAACATCTTGGTCGAGTACGCATCCACGTAGTTCGTGATCGGGTGGTCGAGCACCACCCCGCAGACGGCGTCGCGCAACGCCTCCACCACCTGCGCACGCCCCACCACGCCGGGGTAACGGACGCGCGACCACCCCGGGTGAGCCCGTGCCTCCTCCTCCTTCTGCTTGAACTTGCCGGCCAGCACACCCGTCAGCCCCTCCGGCAGCTTGGTGAACGCCTCCAGCATCTCGAACAGGCCCTGCTGCTCAGACAGCCCACCCACGTACACGAACGCGTTGCGACGCAGCGAGAACGACTTGGTGTTCACCACGGCGGCGAGCCCGACCTCCGGGAAGTTCTGCACCACCACGGTCTTGCGCGCGGGGAACTTCTCCGCGATCGTCGGCGTGGCGGTCACCACCCCTGACAGCGCCAGCCCCGCGACCTTCTCGAACGCCGTGGCAGCCGCGGCGAAGGGCAGCTTCAACGCCGGCTTGATCCAGAACTTGTTCATGATCTGCTTCGGCACGTCCTCGTGCACGTCGTACACGACCTTCTTGCCCCGCAGCCGCAGCGCGATCCCGACCGGGATCAGCTCGGGGTCGTGGAAGTGGTAGATGTCCGCGTCCTCGGCCAGCGCACGCCGCAGCAGCCGCGTCGTCGACACGGTCATGCGCGTGAAGCGGTTCGAGGCGACGCCGATACCGAGCACCGGCACACCCTCGACCACCTCGTCACGGGGGTTGGACGCGATCAGCGCCACGTCGTGGCCGGCGTCGAGCAGCGACTTGCACTCCTTGTGCAGCACGCGTGTGTCGCCGATGGCATGGACGGTGCTGAGCTGGCGGACCTTCACGGCCGCGAGTCTAGGCCGCTGCCTGCCGCCGGGCGCGGCGGTGCATGACCACCAAACGGTGCCCGGTGATCAGGACCGCCAGCCAGGCCGCCCCCAGCGCCCAGGCGCCCAGCACGTCGCTCAGCCAGTGGTGGCCCAGGAACACCCGCGACAGCCCCATCGCCGACGCGTAGATGGCGGCCAGCACCACGGTCAGCACCCGCGCCAGGAGGCACACGAGGTGCACCACGATCGCGTACGCGAGGACGCCCGCGATCACCAGGGAGTTGAGCGAGTGCCCCGAGGGGAAGCTGCCCGACGACTCGTACGGCGGGACCGCCTCCGTGAGCGGCGGCCGGTCACGCCCGACCACGGTCTTGCCCACGTGGGTCATCAGCAGCGAGCCGCTCACGGCGACGATCATCAGCGGCAACGGCCACCAGCTGCGCGTGCGCCATGCGACCAGGCAGATGACGAGGGTGGTCACGACGGGCATCCAGTACGGGCCCCCGGACTGCGTGAACGCGTTCGCGACCTGGACCAGCCCCGGCGACCGAGCGGTGACCATGAGATCGAGGACCGGTTGGTCCAGACCCGCCACGCCGTCGGACTCGGTGGTCGCGTCGTACACGGCGGCGAACAGCACCGCGAACACCGTGGCGACCGCGAACCCGACGGCGGCCATCACCGCGACCACGACGTGGGTCTCTCGGTCGCGGAACCGCACCACCTGTCGAGCCAGCCACGCGCCGGCGTTGGTGCGCGGGCGCGGATCGGGCTGGGCGCGAGTTGCGAGTCTGGTGGCGGGCATCCGTCCATTGTGGCGGTCCGCTGCGCCGGGGTGCCGTCGTCAGGCGCTCAGCATCGTCTTCATCACGTCGTCGCGGACGAGCTGGATGTCCGCGTCCGGGGCGGTCGTGCCGGCGATGCGCTCGCTCTGAACCCAGATGTTGAGGCCGTCCTTGACGCGGTAGATGCCCTGCCAGTCGTACTGGCGGACGTTGGTGGTGTCCTTCACGTAGTAGGCCGTCATCGCGCACGTCGCGGCGCTGAGCTTCGGGTCGCTCTGGATCTTCGTCGGGTTCTGGGTGACCACCGCGTTGGTGACGCCGTACTTGTCGCCTCGCTGGGTCCAGTTCTCGATGATGTAGCCGCAGCGCTTCTCCGCGTCCCACGGCGGGGAGTTGTTGCCGACGTAGACGTAGATCCAGGCCCTCCCCTGGCCGTACTGCAGGGTGACGTATCCCTTCTCCGGGTTCGACTCGTTGACGTTCCAGCCGTCGGGCATCGCGACCGAGTAGTTCTGGTAGATCTGCACGCGCTGCTTCGACGGGGCAGGGGTCGGTGTCGGGGTCGGCCGGACCGGTGTGGTCTGGACCGGCGTCGGGCTCTGCGGCACAGGGGTCTGCGGGCCAGGCGTCTGCGGCCCAGCGATCACCCCGGAGCCGCGCTTGAGGTAGAGGCCCGCTGCGGCTCCGATACCCGCCACCAGGAGCAGGGCGAGCACCACGGCGAGGATCAGCTTGAGGTTCGGCTTCCTCGGAGCAGGCGTCGAGGGCCCCCACTGCGAAGGCGTCCCTCCTCCGCTGCTGAAGGCGTTCGGCTGCGGGGGCGCGGGCGGGAACGTGGGCCCGCCGGAGACGTACGACTGCTGGGTGCCGGACTGGTGGGGCCCAGACCGCACCGGGCCTGGTTGGTACGGGCCGGGCTGGTGCGGCCCTGCCGGGGCGTTCTGAGGCGGGCCGGACGGGTACGGCCCCGGGTGCTGCGGCGTGTACCCGCCCTGGTTCGGGTTCCACGACGTCGGGTACTGAGTCACCGGGTCACCTCCTGGTTGGCACCGGTCTTGGCGGTGGCCCGCAGCGACTTGCCGCAGGCACCGCAGAACGCGGCATCCGGCAGCAGGGGCATCTCGCAGGCCTCGCAGTGGCTGAGCTCCCCCTCGCCGACACCGCGGCGACGGGCGACGCTCTCGAGAGCGGCCTCGGTGAGCCCCAGCTGGAGCGCGCGGCGGAGCCGGATCAGCAGGTACGCCAGGATGGCGAGGCCCCAGACGCTGGAGAGGACGAACCCGAGCACGCCCCCCGGCCAGCGAAGAAGCACCTGGACCCCCAGCACGAACAGCGCGTTGGCCGCGATCGCCTCCACGACCCGCAGCAGGTAGCGCGGGGTGATGCCGTCGTGGCCCCGTCCCAGCCCGCTGAACTCAGCGCCGGCAAGACCTGACGCCGTGCCCATGACCAAGGGCTTCACGAAGCCCTCGAGCAGCAGCAGGGAGGTCCAGGTGCCCGCGTCCGCGGTGCCGGGGAAGCCGGCGCTCAGCAGTGCCCAGTGCTTGACCAGTGTGTCGGCGGTGGCGTACGAGACGCCGGCGATGACACCGAAGGTGAGGCCGTCCATCAGGTCGTCGAACTTGTCGCGGCTGGCCAGCACGATGGGAGCGACCTGCCGGATGACCTCGCCCACCAGCGGGGCCAGCAGGACGGGGACCAGCATCGAGGCCACCGAAGGGACCGGAGCCGCCGACCCGTCGCCGACCGTTGAGGGGGACGGACCCCGCAGCGCCAGCCAGGCGGCCGTCCAGCCGGCTGCCAGCACGGCCGTGAGCACGAAGGCCACGCCGGTGACCAGCACCGGCTCGTCCTCCCACTGGTTCACGTCGTAGAGGTAGACCACGTAGACGATCGGGATCGCCAGGGCTGCCAGCAGCACGGCGATCGGCAAGGCACCCAGCACGGCGGCGACCAGGGTGGCGGCGGCAGCGATGCCTAGCGCCCACCTGTACGTCGACGGGCCCTTGGTGGCCCCGAACGGCATGATGGTAGAGACCAGCCGCAGCGACGCGACCGACTCGTTGGGCTTCACCGCGTACGGCACCAGGCCACCGCCGACCTGATGGCCGCAGGCGTGGCAGTAGTGGGCGCTCGTCGCCAGCTCGGCGCCACATCGGGTGCAGGGCATCGGACCTCCCTCGGAACCTGTGCGGCCCATGCTGGCACCTCACAGGGCGATCGGAAGGGTCCGGGATCAGGTTGGTGGATGGGAGATGTGGGTGGTCATCCCCGTGCAGGTCTTTGCTCTGCAGCCATCACCCCTCGAGCGAGCACTTGAAAGGTTCCAAAGTGGCAGAAGGGCTGTCTGATCTCCCGTTTCACCAGCGTGCCATCCGCAACTGCCAGCCTCATCGATGGAAGCAGCGGGGCCAGGCCGTCCGGCCTGGCCCCGTCTCATGGGTGCAGCTCAGCTCTTGGCGTCGTCCTGGGAGCCCTCGACGGCCGCCAGCGAGTCGTCGTCGGTGAGGTTGCCACCGTGCTTCGCCTTGTCGTTCTGCAGCATCTCCGCGGCCCGGGCGTCGGACACCTGGCCCTCCACCTCCGGGTTTCCCTTGCCCGAGGCGATGTCACCGCCGGCGTTCTGCGAGGTCATGGCGTTCCTTCCTGGTCGGTCCTGCGTTGTCGCCCACCGTACGGGGGCCGGGGCCGCCCCAGCCTGACGGTCCCCCGATCCCCTCCCCACGGGCCGTCCTCGCCGGCGTCCGGCATGATGGCGGGGTCTGCGAGCCCGCGCCCCTACGGAAGGACCGCACGTGCTGCGTCGAACCCTGCTGACGGCGGCTGCGACGTCGCCGCTCGCCCTGTCGGGCTGCACGTCGAGCACGACCACCCCAACCGTGGAGCCAACGGTGGCGGGGCGCACGACGACAGTCCCGCAGCAGTCGCCCGCAGGGAAGGTCCAGCTGACCTTCGCCTCGTACGCGTTCGAGGACGCCACCGTGAAGGCGACGCAGGACATCGTCGACAGCTGGAACGTAGCGAACCCCGACGCCACGGTCATCTACGAGAAGGTCGACCCCAGCACCCGCCACGAGCGGCTCGCGACGCAGCTCGCCAACGGGACGGCCCCCGATGTGATCCACGACGACGCGGTCGGCCTGGCGGGCTTCTCGCAGCACGGTCATCTCGCCGACCTCGGGCCGCTGCTGCCGGCAGCCGTCCGCTCTGAGGTGTCGGAGCGTGCCTGGGCCTCGGTCACGCACGGCGGGATCATCACGGGGGTTCCGACGATCACCCCGGTGGCCACGGTCTTCGTCAACACCGCCCTGCTCCAGGCCGCCGGCATCCCGGTGCCCACGGCCGGCACGCCGTGGTCGTGGGACACGCTGCAGGCGAACGCCCGCACGCTGACGCGGGGGCCGGAGGCGTACGGCTTCGCATGGGGCCTGAAGTCGCCGGCCGCAGCCCTGATGCCGGCCGGCCTCGCGTTCGACGGCACCTTCGTGAGCGGCGACGGGCCGAAGCCCGCCATGACCGTGGGTGACAAGGAGCTTGAGGTGCCGCGACGGATCAAGGCCATGCTGGACGCGAAGGTGATGGCACCCGCTTCGCTCACGCTGTCGGCGCCCGAGGTGCTGCCCGGGTTCTTCATGGGTGCGTACGCGATGATCATGACGAGCTGCGCCGTGGCCCGCCAGATCGGGGCCGTGTCGCCCCCGGGGCTGACGTGGGCGATGATCCCCCTGCTCACAGGCACCTCCCAGAACCAGGGCATCACCCCGCAGACCCTGTCGATCACCAAGGGCAGCAAGCATCCCCAGCAGGCGATGGCGTTCATCACCCACTACCTGCAGGCCGGACGGCTCGCCAAGGTCGCCGAGGGCGACGGCCTGGTGCCAGTGCCCCGCGCTGCCGCAGAGGTGGCGCGCACCGACATCGGTACGGCCTTCGGCTGGGACGCCGTGCTGGCCTCGTCCCCGTTCCTGGTCGACGCACCCTGGAACCGGGCCGAGAAGCTCTCGCAGTGGCGGTCCGAGGTCGCCGACCCCGCCTACCTCGAGTTCCTCGGCGGCCGCACCGATCCTGCCACCCTGCAGGCCCGGCTGGGCGACGGCTGGAAGCGGCTCAACGCTTGAGCTGAGCACGTGCTCGGCGGCGGGCTCTCCCGCACCGGCAGACCGACAGGGCTCACTCCGCTTGCCCTGCCGGGGCATCGACGCGGAACTCCCTCGCAGGCTCGGGAGCTCCTTGCTCAGCCAGCGTCTCCCGCCGGCCCTTGTTCAGCTCACAGGTGGGTCAGCTGTTCGCCGGCCAGTCCTCCGGGCCGGGCTTGCCACCGGGGGTGACGTCCTCGGGCTGGTCGGAGTGGTCGGTCCAGGTGTCCTTGGGGCGGTACCCGAGGTCGAGCATGGTGTTGGTGATGTCCCAGCGGCGGTTCTGGTTGTCGGAGACGGCGTAGTAGAGGCCCCACGTGGTCGGCGCCTCGATGGCGCAGCGCACCACCTGCTCGCAGTCGTCCTCGCTGAGCCACATGGCGTGGAGGATCTCCTTCTCGGCGAGCATCGGGTCGCCCGACATCCAGCCGATGCGCAGCGCGATGAAGTCCATCCCGTACTCGTCGTGGTAGAACCGCCCGATCGCCTCACCGAAGATCTTCGAGACCCCGTAGAACGAGTCGGCCCGCGGCGGCGTGGTGGCGTACACGGGCCACTCGCCGAGCCGGTCGTACATGCCCATGGCGTGGTTCGACGACGGGAACACGAACCTGCGCACCCCCTTCTCGCGTGCTGCCTCCAGCGTGTTGCGCAGGCCGATGATGTTGGCGCTCAGCACGTCGTCCCAGCTCGACTCGGGGCTCGCCGACCCAGCCAGGTGGATGACGGTGTCGACACCCTCCATCAGCGGCAGCACCTCCTCGTACGACGTGAGGTCGGCCTTGCGCAGCTCCTTCTCCTGCTTCTCGGTGCGGGGGGTACGGCCCTGCATCACGATCTCGTACGTGTCGGAGAGCCGCTCCGACAGCACGATCCCGATGTTGCCCGTCGCACCCGTGATGAGCACCTTGCGTCGCGTCTCAGTCATGCGTCGATCCTTGGGGGCCGAGTGAGCTCCGTCAATGGGCGTCTCACGACGAGGGGTGGGGCTCACAACGGTTGCTCCACCAGCACGGTGACGCCGTCGAGCCGGTTGACGATGCGCATCAAGACGACGACCTTCGACCCGTCGGTTGCTGCGTCCCAGACCTCAGCCTCTGCGCCCTCGGTGATACCGGGCATGGTGAGACCAACCCCGGCCCACTGAAACCCGTCACCGGAACGCCAGAGCGTGACGACCTTCCGATCGTTCGATCCCGTGACAAGGACGACTTCGTTCCCGTAGACGAGCAGCGACTCGTGGCTCGTCCTCCCCCAGCTGTCCATCACCGCGAGACTCCAAGTCTGGCCGCTGTCGCTGGAGGTCCAGATGGTGGTGGATCACTTCGCACTCTCTCGTGCCCGAGAGCGACCCAACGCCACCAGGCGCTGGCCCGCGACGACTACTTGGGCGAGCGACCCCTCTGCGAGGTCGCCTAGCGGCAGCTCGACGACCGTCCAGACCGAGCGCTCTGCTGAGACCTATGTTCGCCGCTCCTTCCCTCTGCTGGTCCAGGCGTGCCCCACGGCCAAGAAACCATCGCCAACGCCTGGGACCGCTGCGGGTCTGGTCCTCCAAACCGTCGAGATCGGTGGCCAGTGCGTTGGGGATGGTGCCTACGCCCAGGGGCTTGCCCGGAGCGGCACCGAACACCTCCGCCGGCAGCTTCGGGGCGTTGACGACGGGCGGCTCAGGCGGCTTCAGCAGGCTGCAGCCTGCCAGCACGGCGACCAGGAGGAGCACGGCCAGTGGGCGGGGTCTCGTCATGGCAGGGACGCTAACCAGGGGCTCAGTCAGCCGATCTCCCCTCCGGCCGGTTATCCCCAGCTTCCGGATCTCTCTCAGGAAGTTCTTGGGAACAGCATCAGTCCCCCAGCGCCGCGATCGCGTCGGCCGCGGTTACGGCAGCCGGTCGCACCCACCCAGGCAGGTCGGCGCGACCGACGAAGGGGCGTACGAGGCCGTACGGGCTGAGCCTCGTCGCCACCATCAGCAGCTCGCGGCGTTCCTGAGTGGCGTCGCCGTACCGCCTCCCCACGAGCGCCTCCAGCGCCGCATCCACCTCGTCGTTGACGTGGGCCGCCTGTTCCCGCAGCGTCTCGGGGCCGTCGGCGACCAGCACCTCCTGGTGGAAGAGGGTCATGGCCAGCGCGTCGGTGGGGTGCTCCTCGCAGAACCGCGGCACATGGGCCGCCGCCTCGCGCACCGCCCGGTGCGGGTCACCGATCGCGTACGCCTCCCGCAGCCCCACGTGGAACCGCTCGATCGATCGCAGCCACAGGCGACCGGCGAGCTCCTCGCGCGACGCGAACCGGTGGTAGATCGAGCCGGTGGGGGCACCCGCCGCCCGCGCGGCGGCCGCGACCGTGAACGACCGGCCGCTCTCGGCCAGGGCGCGCGCCGCCCCGTCGAGGATGTCGTCGTCGGTGAACCGGGCCGGTCTTGCCATGGCAGCACACCCTAGCTATCTTCTAGAGCATGAGTTTTAGATCATCGCGTCTATTTGATCGTGGTGACACCGGCGCGCCACCGCAGCCCTGGGCCAAGGCAGTGGGATGGGGCTGCCTGGCCGCGGTCGCGCCCTCGCTGCTGTGGCGGGTCGCCATGCTGGCGGGCGTGGACACCGGCTTCGCGGAGTCGGAGCTGTTCCGCTCCAGCGGGTTCGGCACCGCGTACGTGCTCGGGCTCGACGTCGCCGAGCTCATCGGCGGCGTGCTATGCGTCGGCCTGGTCAGGCCCTGGGGCGAGGTGTGGCCGCGCTGGATCCCGCGCCTGGGCGGCCACACGGTCCACCGCCTGCTGCCTACCACGCTGGGAGCGCTGGGCGACATCGCCCTGTACGCGATCCTCACCCCACTGATCGTCAGCTTCGCCGGACGCTGGCTCGGGCTCACCGACGCCTGGGTGCCGACCACCGGCATGTCACCGGCACAAACCACGGTGCTGCTCCTGGCGTACATCCCGCTGTTCTGCTGGCCCGCCCTGCTCACCGTCGCCCTGCTCGGCTACTGGCGCCGCCGCAGCCCCGAGGGCGCCGACCGCACGGTCACTCCGACGCCTTCCGCCTCCGCTTCGGCGCGCTGACCTCCGGCTCGGGCTCGGGCTCCTCCTCGGTCGCCTCCGCGATCACGAGCGCCACGGCCCCGTACCCGCCGAGCTCGACGGTGAACCCACCCAGTGCGTCCACGTCGCTGACGTCGAGGCCGGTCATCAGGTCGATGACCCGGCCGGCAGGGATCGCCTCGTCCTGCACCCGGGCATCGACGGGGTCGGGCCCGAAGTTCAGCACCGTGACCTGCGTGACGCCGCTCAGCAGGCGGTTCACCATCACCAGCACAGCCTTGTCCGACACGGCGGGCACCGCGACCAGGGCGCCCGTGCACAGCTCGTTCTCCATGCGGACGCGCAGCAGCACGGCCAACCGGCTCGCGAACGACCCAGCGTCGGCCAGCTGCTCGGTCAGCGGCGGGTAGAGACAGCGGGCGCGCGGCATCCCGGCCGCCGACGCGGTGGCCTCGGGGTTGGCCCCCGTCATGTCGTACGCACCGCGCTCGATCCATCGCGTGTCCCCCGTGCGGATCAGGGACGCCACCTCCGAGCGGTCGAGCGGCAGCGCGCCCATCAGGTCCCAGCCCGAGAGCGCGAAGACGCCCGGCTGCAGCAGGTTGTACGCACAGAGCAGCAGGTGCGCGTCCATGATGCGGGCCGTCTCCTCGGGCCCGATCGCGTCCAGGTCGGTGATCCCCTGGCTGGCGGCGATCACCGAAGCGGTGGTGCAGGCGATGCCGTTCTGCACGAACAGCGCGTTGTACGGGGCGGCATCGCCGGCGATGGTGTCGCGCAGGCCCTGCCGTACGGTCTCGGCCAGCTCGCGCCCCGTCAGCTCCTGCCCGCCGAACATGTACACGTCGTCGCGGTGGCGGGTCTCGAAGTGCACCAGCTCGTACGTCAGCTCGTCGTGGTTCTGCATCGCGTGCACCAGCGACGCCTGGTCGATGCCGGCGTTCATCGCCTCGGTCAGCATCAGCCGCAGGAACTCGGTGTCACCCGTAGCCAGCGCGTAGTGGTAGGCGGGCCGGGTGATGAAGTCGTACGACAGGTCGGGCCCGACCGTACCCGTCTCCAGGATGTCGTCGATGGTGAGGTTGAGCTCTTGGAACGTGAACCCGCCGACCTTGCGCACCATCGAGCCGATGAGCTGGTTGGCCGCCTGTGACAGCGGATGGCCCTCCGACCACGCCGGCGCATCGAGGGTCTTCTCGACGCCCAGGAACCCGTTGGCGTCGAGCCGCAGCCCGCCGGAGCCGAGGTCGAGCAGCGAGTGCAGGGCATCGCCCATCACCATCCGCATGCCGGCGAACGTGGGGTCGAGCCAGTTAATGGAGGGCTGCCCGTCCTTGAAGTAGTGCAGGTAGACCCAGCGCACCGGCTCGCCGTCGACGTCGTGGACGACCCGGGTGGCCGACCAGTTCGTCTCCTTCACCCCGGGCTCGTAGAAGATCACCCGCTGCAGGGCGCCGATGATGAAGCCCTCGTCGGCCAGCGCCTGCTCCTGCTCGGCGCTGAGGTTGGCCGAGTCGGCACCCTCGGGCACGTCGGGCAGCAGGTGCCACGCGCCCTCGGGGATGCGCACCATGTGATAGATGCCCGCGTAGTCCTTGTAGTCGATCTCCGCGAGCCGGAAGTCGGCGCCCTTGCCCGTGTGACCAGGCACGATGTCGTCGATCACGGTGCCGCCATGGGCGCCCGCGACCTCGGTCATGGTGCGGAACTCGTCCTCGGTGCCGAACAGCGGGTCGATCGCCATCGAGATGCGGTCGAAGTGGCCGTCGATGCTCGGCGTCAGCTCCCAGTCGGTGATGCCGCCGGCGAGCTTCAGCGGGCCGGTGTGGATGGCCTGGATGCCGATCTGCTCGAACGCCTCCCACAGCTCCTCAGCCCCGATCGCGGCGAGGAACGACTGCCGAGGGGCGGTCACCACCGAGAGCGGGTACGCCGTGTACCAGACCGACGCCTTCGACACCGCCGCGCGGGGGTCGGGCGACGCGTACGGGTTGGACCACATCAGGTGGTCGCCCTTCAGCTGGCGGGCCAGCATGATCGCGTCCTTGAGCATCGACTGCTCGACCAGCCACGACACGTACGCAGGGTTCGTCCCGTCGGCGGCGAACGGCTTCGACGGGATCACCTGCTCCGCCGAGCGGCGCCGCGCCCTGGGCCGGAGCCGCGCCGGGCGCGCCGGGTAGAACTGCGCGTCGTAGCTGATCTCCGGCAGCTCCTCGGAGGCGGCCTCAGTCTCGGGCGTCGTCATGGGCGCCACCCTAGTGATCCTCGGCGGGCGCTTGCGCGGGCCGGCCGACGTGCGGCGCACGCACACCGGCATCCCGAGCAACGGTCCCACCACCTCGAGGCGGCCACCAGGCAACAGGCAGCAACCGCATTGCCCCCCACCAGAGGCCGTCTTACGTCGAGACATCCAGGTGGTGTTCCAGGACCCGTACACCTCCCTCAACCCGTCGATGACGATCGGCGACATCCTCAGCGAGCCCCTGAGCACCCAGGGGATCGCCGGGGCGGAGGCCCGCACCCGGGTGTCAGACCTGCTGGACCGGGTGAAGCTGCGGCACGACTCGATGGACCGGCTGCCGCGCGAGTTCTCCGGCGGGCAGCGCCAGCGCGTCGCCATCGCCCGGGCGCTCGCGCTGCAGCCTCGCCTGATCGTCTGCGACGAGCCCGTGTCCGCCCTCGACCTGTCGACGCAGGCCCGGGTGCTCGACCTGCTACACGCAGCGACTGATGCTGGCCTCCCCCGTGCCCGATCCGGACGCCCAGGCCGAACGTCGGGAGCAGCGTCGAGCGCACAGTGCCGCTGTGGCCAGAGCCCTGGCCTGACCCGTGGCGCCCGAGCCGTCACACCCGCCGCAGAACGACGTGGAGGTGCACCGAGTCCCCGCCGGCGTGAGATGGTCGGGCTGTGACGACGCCGGACCTCGACCGTGTGCTCCAGTGGGAGGGGCTGGGCGCGCCCTGGGAGGTCGTCCACGACGACGGCACGACGCTCACGGTGTCGCTGTGCCAGTGCGACACGGGCCACGAGGTGGACCGGTTCTCCTCCCGTGAGGCTGCCCTCCGGGCGTACGTGGTCGAGGCCGGGAGAACCGCACCGTGAGCGAGACGGAGGCTGACCGTCGCCGGTGGCAGGAGTGGGCAGACGAGGCCTGCGCGGCCGTCGGCGTCGACCCGGCCCAGGTGGACATCCGCCTCGTTCACGCGCTCACCAAGCACGTGGCGCACCGGCTTGACCGGCCGCTGGCACCCGTCTCCTCGTACATCCTGGGCCTCGCCGTAGCGCAGGGGATGGACGCGGCCGCCGCCTACGAGCAGCTGCTGAGCACGCTGCCGACGCGGTCGACCGAGCAGTAGCGCCTGCTCAGCCCTGGTCGCCCGCGGCGCCGAGGGGCTGCTGCACCGTGTCGACGGTCCGGCTGGTGGCGATCTCGCGGGCGACCTCGCTGAGGCTGCGCTGTTGGAGAGCGCCGTGGCTCGCGGCAGGTCGAACGCCCGCCCCATGTCCACACCGACCCGCTCAGCCAGCACTCCCTTGGCCTGCTTGATGACCACGCGACTCTCCAGCGGCCCTGCAGCTGCCGCGCCACGACCGGACGCGAGCCGTGGAGTGTCGCCACCCCCAGGTCGAGTGGACCGGCCAGCAACGGCAGGGCAACCACGGAGCGCACTCCTCTTGCCAGCGCCTCGGCGCGAAAGAGCACCCACGGCTCGTGACGTGGCCGTCCGCGAGACCGGGCACCAGCACGGGGGTCCTGCGAGCGACGGCGGTGTGGGAGGGCCCCTCCCCCAGTGTCGTCTGCAGGGCGATGACGGCGCTGGCCTCCTCTCCCGAGGAGAAGACGACCCCGTCGCGGCGGCCCCTGAGGCTGTGACTGGTGGTCAGGTGTCCAGCCCCCAGGTCCTGCACGCGACCAGCACGTGCCGGTGCACCTCCGCGACGTCGACAGGGCGTGCCTCGTGGCGAGGCCCGTCGGGCAGCCCGCCATCAGCGGCCCGGTCCCCCTCAGCCATCTACCCGCCCACGTCCTTTGTCTGCCGACTGCCGCCGGCCTCCCGACGGCTCTCCGAGCCCCTCGCCGAGGCATTGTCATCCTCGGTCGACACCGCGACGGTGCGCTGGCGGTCTGATCGACCATATCGGTTGAGCCCCCCACGATGACTCGTGGACCGATCACGGCGATTCCCCTGCAGAAGCAGAAGCCCTTGTCTAGGTTGAGAAGAGCGCCGGCGGCCTCGCCGGCCAGACGGCCATACGACGGGGTGGGGCGATGAGGCGCAGGACGGTGCTGCAGGCTGGAGCGGGGATCACAGTGGCAGGACTGGCGGCCGGCTGGGCCCTTCCCGCTGAGGCGGCGCCGACCGACCTGGAACGCATCCTCGCGAACGTCGTGACGATCTTCGCCGGCACACAGGCTGACCAGTCCGATCCCACCGTCGCCTCGAAGGTGCGCACCATCGGCACGACCGCCTCGGCGCGGCTCAAGGCCATGGCTGATCCCGCGGCCCTGCCGCTCACGGCGACCGCCCTGTTCAGCGGCGTCACCCTGGGCACCGCCGAGGCGTCGCTCACGACGACCTTCCAGTACCTGGCCGAGATCGGTCTGGCCACCGTGACGCCCGGCACACCTCAGTTCGACGACGCCGCCGTGCAGCGCCGCGTGGTCGCCGGCATCGACTGGGTGCACCGGGCCTGGTACGGCGACCAGGCCCGGGGCTACTACGGCAACTGGTACGCCTGGGAGATCGGCATCCCCACGCAGCTCACGAAGGCGCTCGCGTTCGTACGCCCCGCGCTCGCCGCGTACGACCCCGCCCTCCTGCCGAGGCTGGTGGCGACCATGGATGCCTATCTGCGCGCCGGCAAGGGCGGCGACGTCGACCTCGACTCGCGTTTCCACACCGGTGCCAACCTTGCCGACATCACGGGCAACCGGATCATCCAGGGCGCCCTGGTGGGCGACGAGGTGCGCGTGGCGAAGGCGGTGGCCGACCAGTCGACGGTGTTCGCGACCATCGACCCTCAGCACCTGGTGCACGGCAACACCGACGGCTACTACGCCGACGGCTCCTTCATCCAGCACGACTCGGTGGCCTACACCGGCTCGTACGGCAAGGTGCTGCTCTCCCGCGTCGTCCTGAGCGTGAAGCTGCTGGACGGCACCTCGTACACGGCGCGAGACCTGGTGCCGACCGTCCAGCGCTGGATCACGCAGGGCTTCGCCCCGGTCATCGTTGAGGGCTACATGATGGAGATCGTCAAGGGCCGCGGCGTCTCCCGCCCCACCACCGGGTACGCCGACGTGGTCGGTGTCATCGAGGCGGCCGTCGACCTCTCCCGGTACCTCACCGGAGCCGACGCGACCCGGATGCGCGCCTACGCCAAGCACCTTGCCACCTCCGGCGCGGTCTCGGTGAACGCCGCCTCGTTCGTGTCCCCGGCCACGATCGTGGCCTACGACGCGCTCCGAGCCGACCCCGCCCTGGTCGCCGCTGACCTGGTGGACGCCACCGCGCACATCACCTTCAACGCGATGGAGCGTGACGTGCACCGCCGGCCGGGGTTCACGTTCGCGGTGGCCCGCAGCTCGTCACGGATCAGCAAGTACGAGTACATGTCGGGCGAGAACCTGCAGCCGTGGTTCCAGGGTGACGGCGCCTACTACCTCTACCTCCACGGCCAGGACCAGTCGGCGGCGTTCGGGGCCGACTACTACGCCACGGTCGGCGCGTACGGTCTGGCGGGCGTCACCGCCCCGGTGGAGCGGCGGCTCACGGTGCCGGAGGCGTACGGGCGGCTCTGGTACGAGAACCCCACCCACCCGCTGGGCTTCACCTCCTCCTCGGTCTCGCAGAACACCTACGTCTACTTCCCGGTGGGCACCAACGACTTCTCCGGCGGCGTCCGCCTGGGCGCCGACGGCGTCTCCTCGATGGTGCTGAGCGACGACGTCGCCTGGCGCGACAAGCAGCGCGGCATCCTGCCGGCCGACTTCGTGGCGTACGCGAACGCGCGCGGTGTCAAGACCACGGTGATGATCGGTGACCAGGTGGTGGTGCTCGGCGCGGGCATCACCGGCGGGCAGGGGCGGGTGGCGATGACGACCATCGACGCCCGCACGAGCCCGGTCGCCGACGCCGTTACGCTCACGGGCGAAGGGGTCGGCGGCCTGGCTCCGGCGGCCACCGGGCGGCTGCCGTGGGCTCGCTGGGCGAATGCCTCGACCGACGCGTCGGTCGGCTACGTCGTGCTCGCGGGCCCCGCGGCAGAGGCATCGGTCCAGGTCGCCTCGGTGCCCCGGTCGGCGGTACGCACCGCGAGCACCGGCACCGCCGAGCGACGGGTCGCCTCGCTGCGGATCCAGCACCCGGCCGGCACCACCGGGTCATTCGCGTACGCCCTGCTGCCGGGTGCCACCGAGGACGCGGTGCGCCGCGAGTCGGCCACCCCCAGCATGCGGGTGCTCCGCAACGACACCACCGTGCAGGCGGTCGAGCACCCTGCATCGGGCCTGTCGGCGTACAGCTTCGTGGGTGCTGGCGAGGCGGGGCGTCTGGTGGCTTCCACGCCGGTCGTGGCGATGGTCCAGCAGCAGGGTCCGACCCTGCGGATCGCGATCAGCGACCCGTTGCGTACGCAGGAGAAGCTCTCGGTCGCCGTCCGCGGCCGGGCCCACGCGGTGGGCGGGGATCCGGCGACCGTGACGTTCTCGCGGCGGCTCACGACGGTCGCGGTCCAGGGGGGCGACGGCATCGGCCGTACGCGGACCGTGGAGCTGCGGATGGGTGCCTGACCTGATCGTCGGGAACGCCTGTCTGCAGCGATCCATTCCCGTTTCGGGGCGGTTGCGCCCTGCAGGGTGAAAGATCGCCCCCGGGTGGAGGAGACGCCTGCGAACACCGCCCCGGACCCCCTAGCGTCGGGGACGTCCACAAGTTCTACGAAGGGCAGAACATGACCATCAGCAAGGATGCCGCCAGCCTCATCGGCGCGAACGCGTACGACAACAAGGGCGAGAAGATCGGCAAGATCGAGGAGATCTACCTCGACGACGTGACCGGCGAGCCGACGTTCGCTGCCGTCGCCACCGGTTGGTTCGGTCTCTCCCAGAGCCTGGTCCCGCTCGAGGGCGCCACGTCCGATGCCGAGGGCATCCGCGTCGCCTACGACGAGGACGTGGTGAAGGACGCTCCCCGTCAGGACGCCGACCAGCACCTCGACGAGAGCGAGCAGGACGCGCTGTACGCCTACTACCGTGGCCGCGGCACGGACGCCACCGTCGACCGTGACCGCACCGATGTCGACGTCGATCGTGACCTTGATCGCGACCGCGCCGACCTGGTGGGCGACCGCGACCTGGAGGTCGACCGGACCCGCGAGACCGGCGACGCCTCGGTGACGCTGCGCGAGGAGAGCCTCAACGTCGGCAAGGAGCAGGTCGAGACTGGCCGCGTCCGCCTCCGCAAGTACACGACGACGGAGAACCAGACCGTCACCGTCCCCGTCACCACCGAGCGTATCCGCGTCGAGCGCACGCCGGTCTCGGGCGACACCCGCACCGACGCCATCGGCGACACCGATGACCAGGTCGAGGAGGTCGTCCTGCGCGAGGAGCGCCCCGTCGTCACCAAGGAGACCCACGCGGTGGAGGAGGTCAGCCTCGGCAAGGAGGCCGTGACCGAGAACCGCCAGGTCACCGACGAGGTCCGCAAGGAGCACGTCGAGGTCGAGGGTGCCGACGACGTCGACGCCGGCCGTCTCGGCGACGACCGTCGCGACCGCATCTGAGGCTCGCGCCAGCCAGACAGCTAGACCAGAGGGCCCCGGCAGCGCCGGGGCCCTCTGGCGTTCCAAAGCAGGTCGCCCGCTCCCGTGACCTGCGACCACCCCCACAGTCTCTGGGCGCCACTGCCCTCACGGGCCGCCAGGGCACGCATTCCCGAGGTCGGCACGCCGCTGGCCCGGCGATAGCTGCTGGCGCCTGGCTCTGGCCCTGGGCATGCTCGCCGGGGCCGGGGTGCCGAAGGTGCCGGCGCCTGGTGGTCTGGAGGGGCCGCCGCGGCCGGGACGGTGGACGGGAGGAACGGCCCTCCCGACACGGCCAGCAGGACCGCCGCAACGGCAACGGAGAGCCACCGCGGCATGCCGCCCTCACGTCGTTCGTCACGGCGCGCGCTAGCCATGGTCAGGTACTTCACGAGATCCCCAGTGCCCTAGACGGCCCTCAGCGCGTCATGCCGACTGCAGCGGGACCGAACGTCAATCGCGGTTCACGACCTCCCCGTGGCCGAGACCGCACTCACCCCTAAGTACGCGGACAAACCCGTCCTGATGCACATGTCCGTACGTGACGTGGACCGTGAGCGGCCCCGTGGTTATCAGACAAGCGGTCCGCGCGCATGGCCGTACCTGCCCAGCAGACCCGCGCCACTGGTCTCGCGATCGACGACCGCCGGACCTCCCTAGGGTGTGCTGCATGATCACGTACGACGCCGTGGTGCTCGCCGGCGGACAGGGCATGCGGCTCGGCGGCGTCTCCAAGGCCGATCTGTACATCGGTGAGCAGCGGCTGCTCGACATCGTGCTCGCGGCGGTGCCCGCGGCCCGCACGCGGGTGGTCGTCGGCGACGTCGACGTGCCGTGGGACGTGCTGCGGACCATGGAGGAGCCTCCCGGCGGCGGGCCGGTGGCCGGCGTCCAGGCCGGCCTCGACGCCATCACCGAGCCGTGCGACTGGACCGTCGTGATGGCCGTCGACCACCCGGGCGCCGAGCCTGCCGTACGCGACCTCCTGGCCGCGGTCGTCGAGGACGACCCCGCCGACGGGTGGCTGCTGGCCGACGCCGACGGCACGCTGCAGTGGCTGCTCGGCGTGCACCGCACCGCTTCGCTGCGCCGAGCCATCGCGGCCTCCGGCGCAGACGGTGTCGCCATGCGCCGGATGCTGTCGTCGCTGACCCTGAACCCGGTGCCGACCGCGGCCGACCTCACCGACCTGGACACCCCGGCCGACCTCGCTCACTGGGGCGCGGAGCTGCCCACTCCGCCGGAGCCCCCGGCCGAGGCCTGAGCAGCACTGCACGAACCCGCCCTCGTCGGCGTGCCGGACGCGCATCTCGGCCAGAGTGGAGCCATGTCGTCCCACGTCAGCGCCACCTCGGCCGCTCCCCTCACCCGTCACGAGCTCCACGCCGGCTGGCGCGTACGCCCCGCCGGCGGACCCGTCCCGGCGTCGATCACCGAGGTGCCGGCGACCGTGCCTGGCTGCGTGCACACCGACCTGCTCGCCGCGGGGCTGATCGACGACCCGTACCTCGACGACAACGAGGCCGCCCAGCGCTGGATC
Organism: uncultured Propionibacteriaceae bacterium; assembly: GCA_936924635.1. Taxonomy (GTDB): domain Bacteria; phylum Actinomycetota; class Actinomycetes; order Propionibacteriales; family Propionibacteriaceae; genus Fen-668. The sequence goes on along the minus strand of CAKZHP010000131.1, from coordinate 64,084 downwards.
GGGGAGTCGGACTGGACGTACGAGACCACCTTCGCCCGCCCCGCCGGTGAGGCGGAGCACACCGACCTGGTCTTCGACGGCCTCGACACCATCGCGACCGTGAGCCTCAACGGCCGCCCGCTCGGCGACGTGGACAACATGCACCGCACCTGGCGCTTCGACGTCACGGGCCTGCTGCAGGACGAGAACACGCTCTCGGTCGCCTTCACCAGCCCCGTCCGGCACGCGTCCAGCGCCGCGCTGGCCCTGGGCGTCCGCCCCAGCCCGTACCCCCTGGCCTACAACGCCATCCGCAAGAACGCGTGCAGCTTCGGCTGGGACTGGGGCATCGCCACGGCCACCTCGGGCATCTGGAAGGGCGTCCGCCTGGAGACCTGGACGACGGCGCGTCTGGAGCAGGTGCTGGTCGACGCGCAGCCGGCGGCCGAGGGCGGCGTGCTGGGTGTCCGCGTACGGACCGCGGCCGACCGCCCGCTCACCGTACGCGTCACCTGCCACGGCGCCACCACGGAGGCCCCGGCCACGGCCGAGACCGTGCTCGCCCTGGAGGTGCCCGACGCCGAGCTCTGGTGGCCCCGCGGGTACGGGTCGCAGCCCCGGTACGACGTCACCGTCACGCTGCTCGACGGGGAGACCGTGATCGACGAGACCACGCGCCGCGTGGGCTTCCGCTCCGCGCGCTGGGACACCACCCCTGACGCTGCCGGCACGCCGTTCCTCCTGTACGTCAACGAGCGCCCCGTCCTCGTGCGCGGCGTGAACTGGATCCCCGACGACGCGCTCGTCACCCGGGTCGACCGGCAGCGCTACGAGACGCGGCTGCGGCAGACGTACGACGCCGGGGTGAACCTGGTGCGGGTCTGGGGCGGCGGCATCTACGAGTCCGACGACTTCTACGACCTCTGCGACGAGATGGGGCTGCTCACCTGGCAGGACATGCTGCTGGCCTGCGCGGCGTACGCGGAGGAGGAGCCGCTGTGGTCGAGCATCGAGGCCGAGGCCCGCGACAACCTGGCCCGCATCGGCCACCACCCGAGCCTGGTGCTGATCTGCGGCAACAACGAGAACCTGGTGATGCACGAGTCCACGACCTGGCAGCGCTCGCTGGGTGACATGACGTGGGGGCTCGGCTACTACGAGCGGATGTTCCCCGCCCTGGTCGCGGAGATCACGCCCCAGCTGCCGTACATCCCGGGCTCGCCGTTCTCCCCCGGAGGTGAGCCCGCGAACGCGGAGGCCCACGGGTCGATGCACATCTGGGACATGTGGAACGCCCGCGACTGGTCGGAGTACCGCACGTACGCACCTCGGTTTGTCGCCGAGTTCGGCTGGCAGGGCCCGCCCGCGTGGTCGACGCTGGAGCGGTCGCTCAGCGAGCGCCCGCTGACGCCGCAGTCGACCGGCATGCTCGTGCACCAGAAGGCGTTCCTGGGCAACCTCAACCTCAGCGCCGGCCTGGTGCCGCACCTCGACATGCCGCGCGAGATGCGCGCGTGGCACTGGGCGATGCAGCTCAACCAGGCGTGGGCGATGCGGGCGGGCGTGACCTGGTACCGGTCGCTCTGGCCCCACTGCGGCGGCACCGTGGTGTGGCAGATCAACGACTGCTGGCCGGTGGTGTCCTGGGCGGCCATCGACGGCCACGGGGTGTACAAGCCGCTCTGGTACGCGCTGCGCGCCGCCCACGCCGACCGCCTCGTGACCGTCCAGCCCACCGATGACGGCCTCGTGGTCGCCGTGATCAACGACACCGACGAGGCCTGGGAGGGGACGCTGACCGTCAGCCGGCTCTCGTACGCCGGGGAGACCCTCGCCGCCACCGAGATCGCGGTGGCGCTCCCGGCCCGCCAGACCGTGCGCCTGCCGGTGCCGGTGGAGGCCGGCGCCCCGGCGGATCCCGCGTCCGAGGTGCTGGTGGCCTCGCTCGACGGTTGCCGCGACCTGTGGTTCTACGCCGAGCCGCGCGACACCGCGCTGACCCAGCCGACCTGGGCGATCGACGTCGCCGACGGCGTGGTGCGGCTGACCACCGACGTGCTGGTGCGCGACCTGTTCCTGATGCTCGACCTGGTGTCGCCGGACCTGGTCGCCGACCAGGGCCTGCTCACGCTGCTGCCCGGGGAGACCGCCGAGATCCGCGTCTCCGGCGGCACGCTCACCGCCGACGACCTCACCCCTGAGGTGGTGCGCACGACCAACGAGCTCGTACGCCCCACGGCCTGACCCCGGACCGCGCCCTCACATCCGAATCTGCACTTGGAGGCCGTCTGGCCGCATGCGAGGACCAGGACCGGATGTGAGGTTGCGGGTCAGCCGACGGGGACGACCCAGCCGTACGGGTCGGGGGCCTGGCCGAGCTGGATGTCGACCAGGTGCGTACGCAATGCCGTCGTGGCCGGGCCCGGCGTGCCGTCGCCGACGACCAGCCGGTCGCCGCTCGGCGTGGCGAACCCGGTGATGGGCGTGACCACGGCCGCGGTGCCGCAGGCGAGGGCCTCGGTGATCGACCCGTCGCGGACGCCCTGGGCGACCTCGGCGAACTCGATCCGGCGCTCGACCGGGGTGAGGCCGTGCTCGGAGGCCAGCGTCAGCAGGGAGTCGCGGGTGACGCCGTCGAGGATCGTGTCCGTCAGCGACGGGGTCAGCAGCTCGCCGGCAGCGGTGACGAAGAGGATGTTCATGGTGCCGCACTCCTCGACCCAGCGGTGCTCGGCGCCGTCGAGCCACAGCACCTGGCCGCAGCCGTGCTCGTGCGCCTCCCGGGCGGCGGCCAGCGAGGCCGCGTAGTTGCCGCCGCACTTCGCCGCGCCGGTGCCGCCCGGCGCCGCACGGGTGAAGCTCGGGGTCACCCAGAGCGTGACGGGCTCCGGGTAGTACGGACCGGCCGGGGTCATCACGACCAGGTACGAGTAGCGGCGGGCCGCCCGCACCCCCAGGAAGGTCTCGTCGGCGATCATGAACGGCCGGATGTACAGCGACTGCTCCCCCGCGCTGTCGGGAACCCACGCCTGGTCGATCTCGACCAGCCTCAGCACCGACTCCACGAAGTCGGCCTCGGGGAGCGGCGGCATGTCCAAGCGTACGGCGGACCGCGCGAACCTGGCCGCGTTGCGGTCGGGCCGGAAGACCTGCACACCCCCGTCGGCGCGCCGGTAGGCCTTCAGCCCCTCGAAGATCTCCTGCGCGTAGTGGAGGACCCCTGCCGCGGGGTGCATCGACATCGGCTCCAGGGCGGTGATGGCGTGGTCGTGCCAGCCGCGCTCGGTGGTCCAGGTCGCCCGGGCCACGTGGTCGGTGTACGCCTCGCCGAGGACAGGCGCCGTGACCGCTGCGGTGCGTACGGAGTCGGGCTGCAGGGTCTGCGACGGGCGCACCTCGAACGTCATGGGGCGAGCGTACGGAGACGTCCGCGGCACCGGGCAGGTTTCTCATGCTGCGGCCGGGAGCACCGACCATCGCTGAGGGCTCTGAGCCACCACCCGCTACTCTGCCCTCACCGCCAGCCCGGCGGGTTTCTTCAGCACGCACGTCTCTTCTGCACCAAGGAGCACCCATGACCGTCGCCCGCCGCACCCTCGCCGCCGGGGCCCTGACCGCGATCGCGCTCGCTGCCGGCTGCTCCTCGTCCACCGCCACCGTCCCGACGCCCGCGCCCGTGAGCTCCGCCCCTGCCACCGGCCAGACGGGCTCGGTGTCGGCGCCCGGCGCCCCCACCACCGCGTCGTCCGGGGCGACCACCGCCGCCGCGCCCGCCCCCGGCGCCACCGTCGACCCCGCCGCGTTCACCAAGCAGATCGCCGACGCGTCGAAGAACGTGAAGACCGCGAGCTTCTCGTCGCAGGTCGAGAGCGCCAGCGGCGGCATGACCAGCACGGGCGTTGCCGACATCTCCGACCCGAACAAGGTGAAGACGCAGAGCGAGCTGACGGCCGGGGGCCAGAAGGCTCAGATCATCACGATCGGCACCACCCAGTACACGAAGCAGGCGGGTGCCGCGAAGTGGACGAAGGGCACCACTCCGACCGGCGCGGCGAACCCGGCGGACTCGATCCGCAACAACGTCACGTACAGCTCGGTCACCTACGTCGGGCCCGACACCGTCGACGGTGTCTCGGTCCGCAAGTACAACGTGACGGTGGACGCGGGCGGTCAGAGCATCCCCTCGGAGATCTACCTCGACAGCAAGTCGCTCCTGCGCAAGTCGGTCACCACGTGGACCACGGGCAACGCCACCAGCAAGATCACGGCGACGTTCTCCAAGTACGACGAGCCCGTCACCATCACCGAGCCGGCTGCCTCCGAGGTCCAATAGCCCCGGCCCCCGCACGTCCCGACGCACGCCCGGCCTCCTCGGGGGCCGGGCGTCGTCCACCCTCTGGCGCGTACGGCGCTGGGCCGGGGGCCCGCTCCTGCGGCGGCGTGGCAGAGTGGAGCAATCTCACGAGGAGGACCCATGGCGCGCCCCGCACCGGCACAGATCTTGATCGTCACCACCAGCACCCCCGCCTTCGAGAAGGTGGGCTACCGTACCGGCCTGTGGCTGAGCGAGCTCACCCACTTCCACGACGTGGTCACCGAGGCCGGCCACGAGGCCACCATCGCGAGCGTCGCCGGTGGCCAGGTGCCGCTCGACCCGACCAGCCTGGCGACCGCCGAGATGGGCCCCAAGGTCGGCAAGCGGTACGAGGACCCGGAGTACATGGCGCTGCTCGACGACACCGTCTCCGTGGCTGAGGTCGCCGGACGCGACTGGGACGCCGTGTACGTCACGGGCGGCCACGGCGTGATGTTCGACCTGCCGAACAACCCGGAGCTGGCCGGGGTGCTCGCCCGCACGCTGGAGGAGGGCCGGATCGTGTCGGCCGTGTGCCACGGCCCGTCCGCGTTCATCGGCGCCACCCTCTCCGACGGCACCCCGCTCATCAAGGGACGCAAGGTCACCGGCTTCTCGTGGCCCGAGGAGAAGCTGGCGCAGCGTGACAAGGCCGTGCCGTTCCGCCTCGACGAGAAGCTCAAGGCCGAGGGGGCCTCGTACACGAAGGCCCTGCGGCCGTTCGTGGAGAAGGTGGTCGTCGACGGCAACCTCGTCACTGGCCAGAACCCGGGCAGCGCCGAGGGCACGGGCAAGGCCGTGGTCAAGCTCCTGAAGAACCGCAAGGCCTGACCGGCGGGCCCTGTTCGAGAGCAGGTCCCTGGCCTACCATCGCGCCATGAGATGGCTGGCGGCGATCCTGACCGGTGCCGCCCCGACCGGGTGCTCGCACACCTCTGTCCCGCTCCCGCCGCCGGAAGAGGTCGTCGCGACCTCTCTGCAGGCGCTCGAGGCCACGGACTGCCGCACGGCCACCGCGTTGCTCACCACCGGCAAGCACGGGAGCTGGTGCGGGCGCATCCGCGTGACGGAGGTCACGGTGAGATCGGCCGCCCCAGATCGCGGGTCGCCACGGAGCGACAGGGTGAGGGTGCCCGTCACGTTCGTCTCCCACGGGGGTGACAGCTCGGTCCCGGACGGCCCGCGCTCCTGGGCGTACATCCTGGAGCGTGGAGGCCCAGCCGATCGCTGGTTGATCGCTGACGAGGGCCTGGGGTGAAGCGGTCGCCCGCGACCTCGGTGAGTGACGCGCCGGCAGCTAGGGTGACGCTCATGCAGTCGCCCCCCGACCCGAGATGGGGCCCGCCCCAGCCGGTGACGCCGGCGCTGCGGGAGACGTCCCCCGACCCGGCCTGGGGCGCACCCGCTCACCCGCCAGCGGGCATCCCGCCGCGGGCGCGGAGCCAGCGAGGCTGGTGGGTCGCGCTCGGCGTGGCGGGCCTGGTGGTCGCCCTGGTCGCCGCGCTGGGTGGGTTCAGGACCGCCGACATCGGCAACGCCCGGAGAGTCGCCCCTGGCACTGCCGTGAGGCTCACCAACTGGACGATCACGGTGCTCGAGGCCGAGGTGGTCGACGACAGCTCCGGGCGGGAGATCCCGACGGAGGTTCGGGTGCGGCTGGACATCGTCAACCACCATGACGCCACCAAGGACCTCCCCGACGACCTGATCATGGTGCAGCTTCCCGAGGGTGACCGGCAGAGCTTCCCCAGGCTGAAGAACGTGGACCCGCGCAAGGCTGAGCAGTACGACCCGCAGGTCACCGAGCCCGTGTGGCGCATCTCGACGTACAAGCCGGGAGTGCGCCCGCGGGTGTCGGGGACCCTCACCGTGCTGATCAGCGACGAGCGCTGGAACGACGGCCTGCTGGATGACAAGTGGGTCGTCGCGGGCGTCGTGGCCCGCGTCGAAGTGCCACTGGTCGATCGGAGGCTCCATGCGTGAGCGGGGCGGACGGGTCGCCCTGGCCGGGTGCTTGCTGGTCGTCGGCCTGATCTCCGCCGCCGTCCCCGAGTTCTCCCCCGAGGCGACCGACCTGCGCGCGATCCGCGTGGGCGACTGGGGCACCGGCGACGGCTTCAAGACCAAGGTCGACTCCGTCGCGCTGTCGTACGAGGTCAGCAAGGGTCAGGCGCGGGTCCCCGCGGCAGACGGGACGCTCTGGGTCGTCGTGACGTGGCGGGTGGCGGCCCTCAGCCGCAACGTGTCGTTCGCCGACGTCTCGCTCGTCACCGACCGGGGCACGTACGCCCGGCGCTCCACGAACGCGGTGGCGGGCCACATCCTCACCGAGCCGGGTTTCACGAGCCGCTGCACCGAGACGTTCCAGGTACCCGCCGAGCTCGTGGCCGAAGCCGCGCTGCGCCCCAGACCGGCAGGGCGTTCCCTGATCGTCTACCGCGCCCAGGTCTCCGTCGACCTGGGCATCGATCGCAGCACCGAGGTGGTCCAGAACGTGCCCGTCAGCCCCTGCACCAGCGAGGTCACCCCGTGAGGCGCTGGGCGGCCATGACCGTGGCGCTTGTGCTCGCGCTCGGCCTCGCCGTGTGGACCGGGCTCGACCAGTCCCGGCACTACGGCGCCGACCCCGGCGGCCCCCCGACCCGAGGGGCGATGGGGCAGCCGGTACGGATCGGGGCGTCGACCGCGACCGTGACACTGCTCGGCTTCCAGGCGGCGTCCTCGTTCCCGAACCCCAAGGATCCCGCGAAGCCTGTCACGATGACCCCCGGGGCGGTGGGAGTGCTGCTCGACCTCCAGTTCGACCACGGGCGGGAGGACGCCGCGGCGCTCTACTGCACCGTCAGGCTGGTGCAGCGCGAGCCCGTGGCCAGGGAGTGGTCCACGACGGCGAGCGACATCCTCTGGCGCGCCCGGCCGGACGCACCGACCTCCTGCCGGGCGACCGGCGGCTCCCAGAGCACGATGGCGGTGGCGTTCATGATCCCCGACGAAGCCGTCGATCACGTCGCGGTCCGCGTCACCTACGGGAGTCAGGGGACGGTCGAGATCTCCCGCTGAACCGGGCCCTCGAGGGCAGCGGCGAGGGAGCGGTCGAAGGCAGCCGCGTACAGGGCGCAACCCACCACCGCTGTGAACCCGCTGACGATGCCGGCGGTGACCGGTTCGGTCAGCAGCACGGTGTCGATGCCCACCGGGCCCCGGGCCGTGATGTAGCCCCAGGTCATCAGCCGGCTCACGGCCCGCAGGACGGTCGCCACGACCAGGTAGGCGCCTAGGAACCGCGGGCCGGCCCGCCACAGCAGCTGGAGCGCGTGCAGCACGGGCAGCCACTTCAACCGGACATCGCCGCTGACGAGCAGCAGCACCCGTTGGACGGGGCGGGGCATGGCCTCCCAGAGGTCCGCCACCCGCCCGGGCCGGGCGGGGATGTGGTTCTCGAAGTCGCTCCACCCGAAGACCACCGCCGTGAGCGCCAGCCACATCAGCGGCAGCAGCACGCCCATGCCCACCCCGGGAAGGAACGTCTGGCTCACCCAGGACCCGACCCGCCGGACGACATCGGGCAAGGTCAGCGCCCAGGGCAGGCGCAGCTCGGGGAGCGAGGCCAGGAGCGAGTGCCAGACCAGCTCCGCCTCGCTCCACACCACCCGGTCCCGCAGCCAGGCCATCAGTCTGGACACGATCCGGATCAGGGCGAGGAAGGAGGTGAACACGAACACACCGTCCAAGACGGTGGCCAGGAGCCCGAGCGCCTCCACCTGACGCCGGCGGTGGACCAGCTGCACCGCCTGCTTCAGGAGCCAGGCCACCGCGGCGACCAGCCCGTACGTCTGCCACCGCCGCAGGTCGACCGACCACATCTCCGTGGCGAGCAGCCCGTGCCGCACGACGTTGGCGAGGAACAGCTCGGACACCTCGTCGTCGACCAGGCCCCAGACGGCGTACACGGCGAGGAAGGAGCTGATCGTGGTGGCGAGCACGGTCAGCACCGGTTGCCGCCGGAGCACCGAGTCCGGGACCGCGTACGCCGCCGGCTGGTCGATCATCGCCGGCGTGCGCAGGTGACGCTCCAGGGAGGCGATCATCAGCACCAGGCACACCACCCGGCCCACGACGCCCAGGATGAAGACGATGAACGACCAGATGGGTGACGTGCTGCCGATGGCGGCCGAGAGGTAGATGCCCATCCGGTTCGCCGTCCAGCCCAGGCAGAACCACGTCACCAGCTCAGGCAGGCCGAGCCGCAGCATGCGCCAGGTCTCCCTGACCAGCAGCCACACCTCCCGCGCCGTCCGCACGAGGTCACGCTAGCGGGAGCCCGCGCCGCTCGCCCGAACGGGGGCGAGGCGACCGCTGACTAGGCTGCCCGCGTGAGAGCAGCTCGACTGGCAGCGCTGGGCGCTGCCGCCATGGTGGGCGCGGGCGCCGGGGTGCTCCTCGCGGCCCGGCAGATCAGCGGCCCGTGGCGGCCCCCGCTGCCGTACGCCTTCAGCCCGTTCGAGGTGCAGGCCGAGGCCACCGATGTCACGTTCTCCTCGGGGGACGGCACGCGTCTGTCCGGCTGGTGGTTCGACCGCCCCGCTCCCACCGACGGCACCCCCGACCAGGTCGTGGTCGTCAGCCACGGCTACCACAGCTCCAAGGCCGACATGCTGGGCATCGGGCCCGGGCTGTGGCGCGCCGGCCTCACCGTGCTGCTGTACGACTTCCGCGGCGCCGGTGACTCCGAGGACGGCCCGCAGTCCCTGGCCCACTACGAGCAGGCCGACCTGACCGCGGCCATCGACCTGGCCCAGGAGCGACGCCCAGGGGCGGAGATCTCCCTGGTCGGGTTCTCCATGGGCGCAGCGGTGAGCCTCCTGGTCGCCGCCACCGACCAGCGCGTACGCCGCGTGGTCGCCGACTCCTCGTTCGCCGACATGCACGGCGTGATCGCCACCGCCGCGGCAGGCCTCCGGCTCCCGCCGGTGCCCCTGGTGACCCTCGTCGACCACGCCACGCGTCTGCGGTACGGCTACCGGTTCGGCGACGTACGGCCCGAAGCGGTCGTCGGGCGGATCAGCCCGCGCCCCCTCCTGCTGCTGCACGGAGACGCCGACGAGATGATCCCCGTCGAGCATGCGCACCGCCTCGCGGCAGCGGCTGGGCCGGGGTCGGAGCTGCGAATCACCCCGGGCGCCGGCCACTGCGGTGCGTACTTCCTGGACCGCCCGGGCTACATCGCCCAGGTCGCCCACTTCCTCAAGACCGGGGGCTGAGGAGCGCATCTTCGCGGCGCAGGACGACGTTCATCGTGGCCAACCGAACCGACGCTCCGGCTGGCTACCTCTGTCTCGTCTCCCCCACGCGGACGGAGGCCCAGATGCACAGCCCTGCGAGCCCGGCGGCCACCAGCACGAGGACGACCGTCCCCAGCACCGCGGCGCCGTCGCCCGCCAGGTGGCGGAGGACCTCCGCCAGGAGGGGCGCGAGGGAGAGCACTCCCACCGCACCCACGGCACCTGCCACCAGCAGCACCGCGCGACGGGCCGTCCTCGTCCGGTCTGGCGTGATGCCCCGGTAGCCGGCAACGGCCAGACCCACGAGCATCAGGGCCAGCACCAGGATGAGGGCCACCGCCACCCGCGTGGGAGCAAGCGAGCTCGGCATCGCGACGAGACCCACCACGCTCAGTGCCACCACCACGAGACCCAGACCGGCCACGACACCGTAGAGGGGCTGGGTAGGTCTGAGTGAGGCCACCGGCCCACCCTGGCACACGGCGGGGGCGCGCCGTCAGGGGTAGCGTCCGGTGTGGTGGCGCTGCCCATGCTTCGTCCTCAGTGGCGCGAGGTGGCGATCAGCTCGTCGCCGACGGCCACGGCCCCCTCCGACTCCACCACGGCGTGCACGCAGAACAGGGTCTTGGAGCCGTCCAGGCGGTGGCGAGCCAGCGTACGCACCGGTTCGTGGCCACGGCTCAGCGTGTGAGGGTCGATCGTGGTCATCACGCACCGGGCGACGGGCTTGACGACCCGTAGCCGTACGTCACCGATCGTGAGCCTGACCCAGCCGTCCTCCGCGAACGGCTCGTCACCGTCGACCACGATGTTCGGCCGGAACCTCCGCATGGTGAGCGGGACCGGAGCCTCGCCCCGCCCTGCCGCGACCTCGTCGACCCAGGCCTGCAGCTGCCGCAAGGAGGCCTCGGACCCGATCGTCACCGGGTACGCGTCGGGGAAGCGCATCGAGTCGCCCGGTGCCCCGGGCGGTGTCTTCACCGCCCGCGCGGCCGGGTCGTGGCACCACAGCAGCCGGAGGTCGTCACGCCCGGTGGCTGCCCGCAGCCAGTCGTCGGCGACCGGCCCGACCCGTACCCCCGTCAGCTCGTTGCGGAACAGGTGGAACGGCTCGGGGTCGCCGGACGGCAGACCGAGCAGGAGATCCTCCTGCCCCGGCGCCCGGAGCCGCAGCGGCACCTCCAGCCCTGCAGCCGTGGCCGGCGTGTCCGCGGTCACCGAGAACAGGGACGGCAGCTCGCGAGCCGACACCATCACGCCGTCGCCGTCGACCACCACCCATTCCCGATCGCTCTCCAGCCCGGCTCGCAGCACCCGCGCCGTCCCCACGGGCCGCTGCGCCGTGCTCTTGACCGGATGCACGTTCAGCCCCGTGATCTGCACCGAGGCAGGGTATCCGCAACGCCTCGCCTAGGGTGGCCCGGTGTCGCACCGCATCTTCACCACCAGCGTCGCCTCCGTGTACGTGCACTACCTCGCCAAGGCGGAGCGCAAGGGGCGTACGAAGGCTGAGCTCGACCGGGTCATCTGCTGGCTGACGGGGTTCGACCAGGCCGAGCTCGACCGTCACCTCGAGCGCGGGACCACGTTCGAGAACTTCTTCGCCGCCGCGACCCTCAACCCGGGCGCCTCGCAGATCACCGGGTCGGTCTGCGGGGTGAAGGTGCAGGAGGTCGAGGACCCGCTGATGCGTCAGATCCGTTGTCTCGACAAGCTCGTCGACGAGCTGGCGAGAGGCAAGGCGCTCGACCGGGTGCTGCGCCAGCCGTCCTGATCTCTGGTCCCTGCTGCATCGCCCCCAGAACGTCTGACCAACAAGAGAACGTTCACCGACGAGGTGATTCCGGGCCCCATTTCGTCACACCAGAAAGGGGTCTTGTGAATGTGGTCCGGCGTCCACTAGCGTCCGAGGCCACATTGAACCGCCAACCAGGAAGCCGGTGTGATGTCCCCCACTGCCCGGAGTGCCACGCCCGTCCCCGGCGTCCAGCCGTCGTCCATCCGCAAGGTCATCACCGCCAGCATCATCGGCACCTCGCTCGAGTGGTACGACTTCTTCATCTACGGCACCGCTGCCGCGTTGGTGTTCAACAAGCTGTTCTTCCCCTCGTTCGACCCTCTGGTCGGCACCCTGCTCGCGTTCACCACCGCCGCCGTGGGGTTCGTCGCCCGCCCGCTGGGCGGCATCGTCTTCGGCCACTACGGCGACAAGCTCGGCCGCAAGAACGTGCTGGTCGTCACGCTGCTGCTGATGGGCATCGCGACCTGCCTGATCGGCGTCCTGCCCACGTACGCCACCATCGGCATCTGGGCACCGATCCTGCTCGTCACGCTCCGCTTCCTGCAGGGCCTCGGCCTCGGCGGCGAGTGGGGCGGCGCCGTCCTGATGACGCTGGAGTCCGGCGACCCGAAGCGCCGCGGCCTCAACGCCAGCTGGCCGCAGATCGGCGTCCCGATCGGTCTGCTGCTCGCCAACGGCGTGCTGTCCCTGATGAGCGCGCTGGCGCCCGGTGACGCGTTCGCCTCCTGGGGCTGGCGCGTGCCGTTCCTTCTGAGCGGTCTGCTGGTCGGCGTCGGCATGTGGATCCGCATGACGCTGGCTGAGAGCCCCATGTTCAAGGAGGTCGAGAAGGCCGACGAGAAGGAGGCCGCCCCGGTCCTGGAGGTGCTGCGCAAGTACCCCAAGCAGGTGATCCTGGCGATCGGTGCCCGCGTGGGCGTCGACGTGGCCTTCTACACCTTCGTGCTCTTCATCACGACCTACGTCGCCACCTACCTCGGCCTGCCCAGGGCGTGGGCGCTGAACGCCGTGCTGATCGCCGCCGCGGTTCAGATCGTCGCCATCCCGCTCTTCGGTCACCTGGCCGACAAGGTGGCCCGCCGCCCCATCTACCTGGCCGGCGCGGCCGCCTCCGCGATCTGGGTGTTCATCTTCTTCATCATGCTGAACACCAAGTCGCTCCCCCTGATTATCCTGGCCGCCGTGATCGCGCTCATCTGTCACGCCGGCATGTACGGACCGCAGGCCGCGTTCATCACCGAGATGTTCCCGACGAAGGTGCGCTACACCGGTGCCTCGATGGGCTACCAGCTCGCCGGCATCCTCGGTGGCGCGCTCGCGCCGATCATCTCGGTGGCCCTGCTGGACAAGTACCACAGCTGGGTCTACGTCGCCGTCTACGCCGCAGCGATGCTGGTCGTCACCCTCATCTGCGTCTTCCTGGCGCCGGAGACGTCGAAGATCGACCTGCACAGCGAGGACGTCGAGCTGGCCGAGCACCGCTGATGACGTCCGCGCCGGTCGACCTCAACAGCGACCTCGGCGAGGGTTTCGGGATCTGGAGCCTGGGCGACGACGACGCCCTCCTCGAGATCGTGACCAGCGCCAACGTCGCCTGCGGGTTCCACGCCGGTGATCCCGACATCCTCCGCCGGGTCTGCGGCACGGCGGTGGAGCGGGGCGTCGTCATCGGCGCCCAGGTCAGCTACCGCGACCTGGCAGGGTTCGGCCGGCGGAGCATCGACGTCCCCCCGGCCACCCTGACCAACGAGGTGATCTACCAGATCGGGGCCCTGGACGCGTTCGCCAGGATCGCCGGTGACCGGGTGCGGTACGTGAAGCCCCACGGGGCCCTCTACAACCGGGTCGTCCACGACGAGGCGCAGGCCGCCGCCGTGGTGGAGGCCGTCAAGGCGTACGACCCGTCGCTCTCCGTGCTCGGCCTGCCGGGCTCGGCCGTGCTGCGCCTAGCCGCCGAGGCCGGCCTGACCACGGTGGCGGAGGCCTTCGCCGACCGTGGCTACACGCCGCAGGCGACCCTGGTGCCCAGGTCCCAGCCAGGGGCCGTGCTCCACGACGAGGCCGAGGTCGCCGACCGGGTGGTGCGGATGGTCACCGAGGGGGTGGTCCGCGCCTCTGACGGCAACGATGTGGCGGTGGCTGCGCGCTCGGTGTGCGTGCACGGCGACTCCCCCAACGCGGTGGCCATGGCCCGCCGGATCCGGGCGGCGGTGCAGGAGCGCGGCATCGAGCTGAAGGCGTTCGCGTGACCCCCCGCGTCGCCCGCCCACGAGCAGCCGTGGCTGCTCCCTCTCCCGCCCAGATCAGGCGGGCGGGCGACCGGGCCTTGCTCGTCGAGCCTCACGCGTTGCGTCTCGACACCCTCGTCGACCGGCTCCGCGCGACGCCGCTGCCTGGCGTGGAGGACCTTCTGCCTGCGGCGCGCACCCTCTTGATCACGCTCTCCGACGGCACGGACGCGTCGGCGGTGGAGCGCGAGCTGGAGCGGTTGCTGACCGACTCCTCACCAGCCGGCATCGGCGGGGGGGCGCCAGACATCGTCACCATCCCGGTGACGTACGACGGCGCCGACCTCGAAGACGTCGCCCGCCAGCTCGGGATCACCGTCGAGGAGGTGGTCGCCCGGCACACGAGCGCCGAGTGGCGCTGTCAGTTCGTCGGCTTCACCGCAGGCTTCGGCTACCTCGAGGCCGAGGGCGCCGGTCTCACCGTGCCGCGTCGCACCCAGTCGCGTACGGCGGTGCCTGCCGGCTCCGTCGCGCTCGCCGACGGGTACAGCTCGGTCTACCCGCGCCGCGCCCCAGGCGGCTGGCAGCTGATCGGCACCACCCCGATGGAGATGTGGGACCTGTCGCGGCCGCGCCCAGCGCTGCTGATCCCTGGAACGCAGGTCCGATTCGTCGAAGCGGGGCGCGTCAAGGCGGGGCAGGCATGAGGCGCCCCGCGTTCCGGGTGCTGGCCCCTGGCCCGAGCGCCACCATCCAGGACCTGGGGAGGCCGGGCTGGTTCTCCTGCGGCGTGGGCGTCGCAGGAGCGGCCGACACCGTGTCGCACCGACTCGCCAACGCGCTCGTGGGCAACGACGAGCTCGCGGCGACGGTCGAGTGCGTCCTGGGCGGCCTTCAGCTGAAGGCTCTTGCGCCCATCGCCGTCGCGATCACCGGGGCGCCCGCCCCGATCACTGTCGACGGAGCGGAGGCCCCGCACTCCACGCTGCTGGAGCTGGCCGAAGGTCAGGAGCTGCGGCTCGGGCTGGCGACCGTGGGCATGCGGGTCTACCTGGCCGTACGCGGTGGTGTGGCCGCAGAGCCGGTGCTGGGTTCGCGCAGCCGCGACACCATGGCAGGGGTGGGCCCGGACCCGCTGCAGGCGGGCGACGAGTTCCGGGTGGGGCCGGCCCCGCTCACATCCCCCGGCCCGGTGGCACCTGCGCGTCGGCTGACCATGGACCCGCTGCGGGTGCGGGTCGCGCTGGGCCCCCGGGACGACTGGTTTGCCCGCCCCACTGACCTGTTCACCAGCCACTGGACCGTCAGCGACCGGCTGGACCGCGTCGGCGTACGGCTGGACCGCCCGGCCGGAGCACCACCGCTCACCCGGCTCACCACCGACGAGCTGGCGTCGGAGGGCGTGGCCACCGGCTCGATCCAGGTGCCGCCCAGCGGTGAGCCCGTGGTCTTCCTGGCCGACCACCCCATCACCGGCGGATACCCCGTGATCGGCGTGGTGCTGACCGACGACATCCCCTTGCTGGCGCAGGCACGCCCGGGCCAGCAGGTGCTGTTCCGTGACGCCGCCGGCTCAGCAGACCCCGCCCGTCGCTCTCTCACGACCGCCGACCTGGGGTCGATAGGTTTGCGAGGGCACCCGAGCAGCACCGAGATCGCGGCGATCCTCGCTGCCCTGTCGGTAGCGGCCGCCACCCCCTCCGGCCGGTTGTGACCGGCTCGTACCCCTGGAAGGACGTGCCTCGATGCAGACGCAGACGATCTCGAAAGTGCTGGTGGCCAACCGCGGCGAGATCGCCGTCCGGGTGATCCGGGCGGCCAAGGATGCCGGGTACGGCAGCGTCGCGGTCTACGCCGAGCCGGACGCCGACGCGGTGTTCGTACGGCTGGCCGACGAGGCGTTCGCCCTCGGTGGGCAGACGTCGGCGGAGTCGTACCTCGATGTCGGGAAGATCCTCGACGCGGCGGCCCGGTCCGGTGCCGATGCGATCCACCCCGGGTACGGCTTCCTGTCGGAGAACGCCGACTTCGCCCAGGCGGTGATCGACGCCGGCCTGATCTGGATCGGCCCTTCCCCGCAGGCGATCCGTGACCTGGGCGACAAGGTGACCGCGCGCCATATCGCCGAGCGGGCGGGCGCTCCCATGGCCGCGGGCACCAAGGACCCGGTCTCGACGGCCGAGGAGGTGGTGGCGTTCGCCGAGAAGCACGGGGTGCCGGTCGCCATCAAGGCGGCGTTCGGCGGCGGCGGGCGCGGCATGAAGGTTGCCCAGACCATCGAGGAGATCCCTGAGCTGTTCGCCTCGGCGACCCGGGAGGCGGTGGCCGCCTTCGGGCGCGGAGAGTGCTTCGTCGAGCAGTACCTGGACAAGGCGCGCCACGTGGAGGCCCAGGTGCTCGCCGACCAGCACGGCACGGTGGTCGTCGTCGGCACCCGTGACTGCTCGTTGCAGCGCCGGTTCCAGAAGCTCGTCGAGGAGGCGCCGGCCCCGTTCCTCACCGACGACCAGCGGCGACGCATCCACGAGTCGGCCAAGGCGATCTGCAAGGAGGCCGGCTACCACGGCGCCGGCACCGTCGAGTACCTGGTGCAGGGCGACACAGTGTCCTTCCTCGAGGTCAACACCCGCCTCCAGGTGGAGCACCCCATCACCGAGGAGACGGCCGGCATCGACCTGGTACGGCAGCAGTTCCGGATCGCCGACGGCGAGAAGCTGGCCATCACCGAGGACCCGGCTCCTCGGGGGCACGCGTTCGAGTTCCGCATCAACGGGGAGGACCCGGGCCGTGGGTTCCTGCCGGGGCCCGGCCGCGTACAGACCTATCGGGAGCCGTCCGGGCCGGGCGTCCGGGTCGACTCCGGCGTCGAGACCGGCAGCGTGATCGGCGGCCAGTTCGACTCGCTGCTGGCGAAGCTGATCGTCACCGGCGAGACCCGCACCCAGGCGCTGGAGCGCGCGCGGCGGGCACTGGCGGAGATGACCATCGAGGGCCTGGCGACGGTGCTGCCCTTCCACCGCATGATCGTGGAGCACCCGGACTTCGTGGGGTCTGTCGGCGCCGACGGCCAGGAGACGTTCGGCGTCTACACCCGTTGGATCGAGACCGCCTGGCAGAACACCCTCGAGCCGCAGGCACCGGCGGCGCCCACCGGGCCGACGCGTGGCCGGCAGACCATCACCGTCGAGGTCGACGGCCGCCGGGTCGAGGTCACCCTGCCCAGCGGGTTCGGCGCTCAGGAGGCGTACGAGAGCGCGGTCGACGAGCCCGAGTCCCCCGCCGCGCCGGTGGACGCGGACACGCTGGTGGCGCCGATGCAGGGCACCGTGGTGAAGGTGGCGGTCGAGGAGGGCCAGCGGGTCGCGGCCGGTGACCTGGTGATCGTGCTCGAGGCGATGAAGATGGAGAACCCGATCACCGCTCATCAGGACGGCACGGTCACCGACCTCGCCGTGAAGCCAGGCGTCACCCTCGCGGCTGGGGCACCGATCGCGCGCCTGACGAGCTAGGTGCGGCCGGCGCCCCGGCGTCCACTGGCCGACCAGTCCACAACCGCGCAGGCGTTGGGGCTCCGCACAGGCGTTCTGGCGCCTGTGGGGAACCCGAAGGCCCGTGGAGCTGTGGGGCAGTGCTCAGCGGCTGCCGGGGGCACCGGTGGGCGGCGTGCCGCCGGGGCCGCGACCCCCGCCGGCCATGCCGCCGCCGGTGGGCGTGGTGCGGGTGTCGACGCCGACGGTGAGCCTCACCGTGTAGCCGGAGGTGACGTCGCCGGAGACCGTGGCCAGCTGGTGCTCGCCGCCGTCGTCGCCGAAGACGTTGTCGCTCTTCAGCGAGAGCGAGGCCAGGTTCTTCACCGACTGGGAGTAGCCCGTGGTGGCGTACACGGTGTCGCAGACCTCCTTCGGCAGGGCGACCTGTGAGGTGCAGACGGCCTTCGTCGCGTCGATGATGCTGGCCTGGTCGGGGTAGACCTCGAAGTGGATGTGCGGCCAGCGACCCGAGTAGCAGGCAGGGAAGATGCTCGTGTAGCGGACCACGCCCTGCGCGTCGGTGACCTGGACGCCGCGGAGGTAGTTCTCACCGGTGACGCCGTTGGAGTACATGGAGTAGTTGCCGTCGCGGTCGCAGTGCCACACGTACACCGCCGCGTCCACCATGGGCACGTTGCCGTTCGCCATGTCGACCATCGTGAGCTCCAGCGTCATCGGCACACCCGGAGCCGTACGCGTCGAGGAACCGAAGCTGGACCGGATGTCGCTGCGCACCACGCCCGACTGCTCCAGCACGTCGGCACCGTTGGAGCCGTCGCCCGGGTAGGGGCCGGCGGTCTCGTCGGGGATCTCCGTGAGCGCCCCGGCCGCCGCCGTCGCCGTGGCCGCGGTCGGGGTCGGGGTGGCCGCCGACGCCGCCACCTCGGTGGTCGCGCCGCACGCCGTCAGGGCGGCCATCGCGGCCCCGCCGCCCAGCAGCCCCAGCAGCCCGCGCCGAGACAGCAGCGTTCCGATGTCGAACTGCAGGCCCTGGTCGACCAGCTCCTCGTCGGGCTTCGGGAGCGTGCGGCCCTCGTACGTGGGAGTCGTGTTCTCGGTCATCGTGGGGTCCTTCCGTGGTTTGGTACGACCTACGGTGGTGTCCTCGTCTGTGCGTTTCCTGTGCGGTTCCGGAGAGCCTGTTGTGACCTTTCTGTACGCCCCTCAGCGCCTGCTGTTCGCCAACACCGGCATCGACGCCCGGGCCTTGTCGACCAGACCCAGGTCGAGGTCCACCACTAGCAGCTCGGGCCCGGTGCGCGCCTCGGCAAGCACCTCGCCGAGCGGGCCGACCACCATCGAGCCGCCGACGCCGAGCGGGGTCGCCCGGTCGACGCCGGCAGGCCATGGCTCCGGCACCGCCTGGTCGCAGGCGACCACGAAGCACGTGCTGTCCATGGCGCGGGCCCGCACCAGCGTGCGCCACATGTCTGCCTTGCCGGGCCCGTCACCCCAGGACGCGACGACGTAGATCACCTGCGCCCCCGCCCAGGCCAGCTGCTTCACGTGCTCGGGGAAACGCAGGTCGTAGCAGATCGCGAACCCCGCCGGCACGCCGGCCACCGGGGTCACGAGCAGCTCGTCACCAGGGTCCACGGTGAGCGACTCCTGGTAGCCGAGCGCGTCGTACGCGTGACGCTTGTGGTAGACCGACGACGCCGTGCCATCGGTGACCAGCAGCGTGTTGCGTACGCGGTCGGACTCCTCGTCCACCTCGGTGAACATCCCCGTCATGACGGTGATGTCGAGATCGGAGGCGAGCTCGACGACCGTCTCCACCCACCTCTCGGCGACGGCCACGGCGTCGTGCGGGGGGAGTGCGAACCACGAGACCATCGCCTCGGGGAACACCACGACGTCGGCGCCCTGCTCGGCGGAGCGGACGGTCCACTCGCTCACCGTGCGCAGGTTGGCCTCGACATCGGGCCCGCTGCTCACCTGGGCCACCGCCACTTTCATGGCTCTACTCGCTCAGCTGGTCAGCGGTGAGGTGGCCGGTCCAGCCGATGAGCTCGGCCACGACGTCGTACGTGTAGCCGCTGTCCTCCCCGACCGTGTCGGCAACGACGCTGACGGCCGTGTTGTGGATGGTGAACCACACCGACGACGACTCGACCGCCAGCAGCTCCAGCAGCAGGAACTGGGTGAAGAAGCCGTGCGTGATTAGGCCCACCACGTCATCGGGCCCGTGAGCCTCGCGCATCTCCGCGACCAGCTTCTTCGCCCGGGCGGGCACGGCGTCGGCGGTCTCGTACGGCCCCTTCCACCAGCCCTCCTCGGCGATGTCGTCGGCCAGCTGGAGCCGGGGCGACACCTCCAGCAGCGCGCTGCGGTTGGCGCCCGGGTGGTGCGTACGGTTCCCCCCAGCGTCCTCGTCGAAAGGTCCGCCCACCTCGAACCCGTCGACGCGGGTGTGGAGCGGCAGGTCGAGCGCCTCGGCGATCGGGGCGGCCGTCTGAACGGCGCGCGTCATGAGGCTGGTGTAGAGGTGTGTCAGCTTCCAGGGCAGCGCACCCCCGGCCAGGGCATCGGCGAGGCGGCGGGCCTGCTCGTGCCCGAGGTCCGTGAGGGGCGTGTCGGGCAGCCGGCCCTCGGTGGCCCGGGTCTGGGCCCAGAGCAGGTTGTTGGTCGACTGGCCGTGGCGGATCAGCACGAAGCGCATGCACCGACGCTACCGGCTGCCCACTGCGTACGGCCCGGTCGGCACGAGTCGTTCACCCCCGCGTCAGCTGCACCGCCTCGGCGACATCGCGGGCGGGCTCGTCGCGCTCGGTCTACGCGTGGGGTCGCCATCTCGTCGCAGTGGTAGCACCACGTGCCGCCGCGCGAGCAGCGCACGCGAGCGTCCCCGTGTCGTCAGGTGAGGGGAGCGGCAGTACCCTGGCCCTCATGCCACTGCGATCGACCTCACTGGGTGACCTGGAGCGCACCCTCATGGAGACGCTGTGGACGCACGGGCCGCACCTGTCCGTACGCGACGTGCTCGACCACCTCGAGGCATCCGGCCACAAGGAGCTGGCGTACACCACCGTGATGACGGTGCTGGACCGCCTCGCCAAGAAGGGTGTGGCCGACCGGGAGCGAGACGGGCGTGCGTGGCGCTACACGGCCGCGACCACCCGCGCCGAGCTGGCTGCCACCGCGCTGCGGTCCACACTCGACGCTGTCAGCGCCGACCGTCGCCTGGCGATGATGCACTTCCTCGACGAGGCGAGCCCGGCTGAGCTGGACGACATCAAGGCCGCCCTCGCCGAGGTCGAACGACGCCACAGCTGAGACGGTGGGCGCTGGTGCGCTGGTCGCAGCGCTGATCCTGAGCGGCCTCCTCCTCACCCTGGCCGCTCCCCGGGTGCTGTCCCACTGGACGCTCCCTCGGCGCTCCCCCGCCGCCGGCCTCCTCCTGTGGCAGTCGGTCGCCCTGTCCGGTGTGGTCAGCACCCTGCTCGCGGCACCCGTGGCCGCCGTGGCGGTCGATGACCGGCACCCCCTTCTGCTGGGGTCGGCCTGCCTGCTGTCGGCCGTGATGCTGGGCCGGGTGCTGTGGTCGGGTCACTTCATCGGCACGGATCTCCGCCGGACCCGGAAGCGACAGGGCCAGCTCGTCGACCTGGCCGCCGACCGGCTCGACGACCTCGCGGGCAGCAGGGTGCACGACCCTGTGGCGGTCCTCGCCGACGACCGCGCGATCGCGTACTGCCTGCCCGGTCGCCGTGACCGGATCATCCTCAGCCGCTCCGTGCTCGCCCGCCTGGAGCGGCCTGAGCTGGCGGCGGTGCTCACCCACGAGCAGAGGCACCTCGACCACCGCCACGACCTGCTGCTGGAGCTGTTCACCGTGCTGCACGAGGCGGCCCCCGAGGCCGTACGGGCCCCGGGTGCGCTGCCCGAGGTGCACCTGCTGGCAGAGATTCTCGCCGACCGGGCGGCCGTCGTCCAGGTGGGGCCGGTGCCGCTGGCCCGGGCGCTGGTGGCGATGGCCACCGCTGCGGTGACGGCCGCTCCCGGCCACCCGGCCGTCGCTGCCGGCGGTGAGCAGCTGCGCGTACGGATCGGGCTGCTGACCGGCCCCGCCCACCACCCCGCGCTGACGGCCGCCCTGGTGGCCCTGGCGGTCGCCGTCCTGGCACTCCCCCTGGCCCTGACCAGCGCCGCACTGCTCGTGTGAGCACCCCCTCAGGGAGGGAGTAGAATCTCCGACGAAACGTAGTAGAACTCGTCCGTTGGAGACACATGAGCACCGTCGACCTGGCGCGCTGGCAGTTCGGGATCACCACCGTCTATCACTACTTCTTCGTGCCGATCACCATCGGCCTCAGCTTCCTGGTGGCGCTGATGCAGACCCTGTGGCTGCGCTCCCGCAGCACGTCGTGGCTGCGGCTGACGAAGTTCTTCGGCAAGCTGTTCACGATCAACTTCGCTCTGGGTCTGGTGACCGGCATCGTGCAGGAGTTCCAGTTCGGGATGAACTGGTCGGACTACTCGCGCTTCGTGGGCGACATCTTCGGCGCCCCGCTGGCGATAGAGGCGCTGCTGGCGTTCTTCCTGGAGTCGACCTTCCTCGGTCTGTGGCTGTTCGGCTGGGGCCGCATCCCCGAGAGGCTCCACGCCGCCTGCATCTGGTTGGTGCACATCGGCACGGTGCTGTCGGCGTACTTCATCCTGGCCGCCAACTCGTTCATGCAGAACCCCGTCGGCTACCGCATCAACCCCGAGTCGGGGCGCGCGGAGCTGACCGACTTCGTCGCGGTGCTGACCAACAAGGTGCAGCTCGTCACCTTCCCGCACGTCATCTCGGCAGCGTTCATGACCGGAGCCGGTTTCGTGCTCACGTTCTGCATGTGGCACCTGTGGCGGACGGCCACACCGGGCTCTGACAAGCCGATGTACCGTCGCGGGGCCAAGCTCGGCGCCTGGACGCTGCTGATCGCCGGCGTCGCCGTCATCATCACCGGCGACATCCAGGGCAAGATCATGACCCAGGTGCAGCCCATGAAGATGGCCGCGGCCGAGGCCGTGTACGAGGACGTGCCCGAGGGTGTCGGAGCCCCGTTCTCGATCATCACGGTCGGCACGCTCGACGGCCGCGAGGAGGTCTGGGCCGTCCGGGTGCCGAAGCTGCTCTCCTACCTGGCGACCGGCTCCTTCACGGGGGCGGTCGAGGGCATCGACCACATCCAGCAGCGCTACGAGCTGACGTACCAGGGTGCTGAGCTGACCGCCGCCGAGGACTACCGGCCGATCATCCCAGTCACCTACTGGAGCTTCCGGATCATGATGGGCCTGGGCTTCGCCGGCATGGCGATCGCGCTGGCCGTGCTGTGGCGGCTGCGCAATGGTGACCCCGATTCCGAGACCCGCATCGAGGGGCACCGGCTGTGGGGCCTGGCGGGCGTGGTGGTGCTCTTCCTGCCGCTGCTCGGCAACAGCTTCGGCTGGATCTTCACCGAGATGGGCCGCCAGCCCTGGCTGGTCGCGGGGCTGATGACGACCAGGACCGGCGTGTCCCCCGGCGTCGGCGTGGGCTCGGTGCTCACCTCGTTGGTCGTCTTCACGCTGCTGTACGGCGCCCTGGCAGTGGCGGAGGTCGGGCTCTCGCTCCGGTACGGCCGCGCGGGCGCCGAGGAGGTCCCGGAGGACGCCTCGTACGAACCAGCCGACCGCGACCCCGACGACGAGCTCGTCTTCACGTACTGAGAAAGCTAGGAGAACGATCATGGAGCTCACGACTCTCTGGTTCATCCTCATCGCCGTGCTGTGGGTGGGCTACTTCTGCCTCGAAGGGTTCGACTACGGCGTCGGCATGCTGCTGCCCGTCCTGGGGCGCGACGAGACCGGCCCGGATGCGTACAGCGGTGAGACCCGCAAGCGTCAGATGCTGTCGGCGATCGGGCCGCACTGGGACGGCAACGAGGTCTGGCTGCTGACCGCCGGCGGCGCGACGTTCGCGGCGTTCCCGCACTGGTACGCCACCTTGTTCTCCGGCTTCTACCTGCCGCTGCTGCTGATCCTGGTGGGGCTCATCGTCCGCGGCATCGGTGTGGAGTACCGCGGCAAGGTCGACTCGGCCTCGTGGCGCTCGCGCATGACCTGGATGATCGTCGTGGGATCGTTCATCCCCGCCCTGCTGTGGGGCGTGGCGTTCAGCAACATCGTGAGCGGGGTGCCGATCGACGCTCACAAGGAGTACGTGGGTGGCTTCTGGTACCTGCTCAACCCGACCGCGCTGCTGGGTGGCCTCACCACGCTGTCGCTGTTCCTCACGCACGGAGCCCTGTTCATCGCGCTGAAGACCGAGGGGCGGTTGCGTCTCGACGCGCGGCGGCTGGCGCTGCGTACGGGGCTGGTGGCCGCCGTCGCCGCCGTGGTGTGGCTGGGGCTGCTGCAGGCCCGGATGGGCAACACCTGGTCGTGGGTGCTGACGGCCCTCGCGGTGCTCGCGTTCGTCGGTGCCCTGCTGGCGACCTGGCGCGGCCGGGAGGGCTGGGCCTTCGCCGGCACCTTCGCGACCATCGCCCTGGCCACGGTCTCTCTGTTCGTGGCGCTCTTCCCCGACGTGATGCCCTCGACCCTCGACCCGGCATGGTCGCTGACGGTGCACAACGCGTCCTCGACCCCCCGCACGCTGGGCATCATGTCCGTGGTGGCAGCGATCTTCACGCCGCTGGTGGTCGCTTACCAGGCCTGGACGTACTGGGCCTTCCGCAAGCGCATCGCCGGCCACCACATCCCGACCTCGGTGCACCACGCAGCGGTGACCGAGGAGACACCCGCCGCCGCGCGGGCCTGACGGGAGGAGCTGCTGGTGCGACCGTTCGACCCGGCGCTGCTGCGCGCCGTGCCCGAGACCAGGGCACCGGTGGCGCTGCTCGCCGTTGTCGGCGCGGTCACCGGGGCGGTGTCGATCACGCAGGCGGTGACGCTGGCGGTGGTGGTGACCAGGGTCGCGTCTGGCGGGCCGGTGGTCGCGCCGTTGACCCTGCTGGTGGGGCTGCTGCTCGCTCGCGGCGCGCTGGCCGCGCTGACGGAGGTCGTGTCCCGCTGGGCGGGTCGGCGGGTGTCGGCGGCCGTACGGCTGACGGTGCTGCGGTCGTGGCTGCGGCGGCCGGTGGAACGGCGGCCACGTCCGGAGGTGGCGGTGACCCGCGCCACCGAGGGAGTCGCCGCACTGGAGCCGTACGTCTCCGGCTTCCTGCCCGCCCTGGTCACCGCAGCGGTGGTGCCGGCGCTGGCGGTGCTGACGCTGCTCGTGGTGGACCCGTGGAGCGCGCTGATCGTGGTGCTGACGCTGCCGCTGCTGCCGGTGTTCGCGGCGCTGATCGGGCGGTTCACGCAGGCGCAGACGGAGCGGCGCTGGGCGGCCACTGCTGCGCTCGCGGGGCACTTCCTCGACGTGGTGAAGGGCTTGCCGACGCTGGTGGCGTACGGGCGGGCGCGGGCCCAGGTCGACGTGGTGCGTCGGGTCGGGCAGCGGCACCGGCGGGCGACGGTGGCCACGCTGCGTACGGCCTTCCTCTCCACCGCCGCGCTGGAGCTGCTGGCCACGATCTCGGTCGCCATGGTGGCGGTCGCGGTGGGGCTGCGGCTTGCGTACGGAGGCATGGAGCTGGTCGTCGCCCTGACCGCCATCCTGATCGCGCCGGAGGCGTACTGGCCGGTGCGCCGCGTCGGGGCCGAGTTCCACAACGCAGCCGACGGCGCCGCGGTGCTGGCGGACCTGAAGGCGGAGGGGCTGCTGGGCGACGACGCGGGGACGCCGGTCGAGGCGGGCGCGACCGTGGCCCTGAGCAACGTCACGTACGCCCACGAGGGCCGAGACCGCACCCTTGCCGGAGTCACGCTCAGCAGCCCGACCACCCCCGGGCTGACGGCGCTCACCGGGCCGTCAGGAGCGGGCAAGACCACCGTGCTGGAGCTGCTGGCGGGGCTGCGGGTGCCCGGGGCCGGGATGGTCACGGCTCCTCCGGCCCACCTGGCGTCGCAACGACCGGTGCTGCTGCCGGGCACGGTGCGCGACGCGCTGGCGCTGGTGGGCGAGGTGGGCGACGCGGCCATGGTGGCGGCGCTGGAGCAGGTCGGCCTCTGGGAGGCGCTGGCCACCCGGGAGGGTCTGGGCACGGTTCTCGGGGAGGACGGCTTCGGTCTCTCCGCGGGTCAGCGGGGGCGGCTGGCCTTGGCGCGGGCGCTGCTCTCGGACGCTCCCCTGGTGCTCCTCGACGAACCGACCGCCAACATCGCCCCCGAGTCCGTGCCAGCGCTGCACGCGGTGATCGGACGCCTGGCCACGACGCGCCGGGTGATCGTCGTCACCCACGACCCGGTGCTGGCCGCCCAGGCTGACGACCACTGGGAGATCGAGCCCCTGCCCCGGCGGCTGCCCGGCGCAACCACCGACCCTGCTGCCACCCCGGGCTCGGTGGGGGCCGATCGAACGGCGCGACCCGGGGAACACACCTCCCCCGTGGAGGCACCTGCGCACACGTCGCCTGAGGTCGTGCCCGCGCCGCGGGACGGAGCTCCCCCGAACCGGCGGGGTTCTGCCCTTCACGGGTCAGCCGCAACGCCGGCCGCCACTGCGGCCCCCTCGTTCGCCGGCGGAGAGTCGCCGACGCCGACCGGGTGGCGATCCAGCCAGCACACCCGACTCGCCGGTGCCTGCGTGCTCGGCGGCCTCTCGGTCTCGGCCGGGGTCGCGCTCACGGCGACCTCGGGCTGGCTGATCGTGCAGGCGTCGACGCGGCCGGTGATCCTCACGCTGATGGTGGCGATCGTGGGGGTGCGGGCGTTCGGCATCGCGCGGCCGGTGCTCCGGTACGCCGAGCGAGTGCTCTCCCATGACGTGGCGCTCGGTGAGCTCGCGGAGAGACGCCCGCAGCTCTTCGCCGACCTGATCCCGCTGACGCCTGCGCGGCTCGGGCGGCGCAGCCGGGGTGAGGTGCTCACCGGCGTCGTCCGCGACCTCGACGACGTCGTCGACGCCACCGTGCGCTACGTGGTGCCCGCCGCGTCGGCGGTGATCGCCACGGTGCTCGGCGTCGTGCTCGTGACCTGGCACCTACCGCCCGCGGGTGCGGCGGTGGCGGTCGGAGGGGCCCTGGTCGCCGGGCTGGGCGTGCTCCTCCACCGTCTGGAGCTGGGCCCCGCTCCGCTGGTTGAGCAAGCACTGTCCGACGTGCGGGGGCTGGCCGGGGCAGCGGCGGCTGCGAACGCGGGTACGGATGCCGACCGAGACCCCCAAGCTCAGCGCGCTGGCAGCCCCCCCTCGCTGGTTGAGCAAGCATCGTCCGAGGAACGAGGACGAGGCGCGTCGAAACCCGACCTGGCTGAGCGCCAGCGAGGCCAGGGCGCAAGCGACGCCGTCGTCACCGCCCGCGGCGAGCTCCAGCGCCGGACCAGCGCGGTCACCACGCAGCTCACGGGGATCCAGGCGGCCCGCGGCCTCGGTGCCGACCCGGCCCCGGTGCTCACCCCGGTCACGGAGGCCGAGACGGCCCTGGACCACGCCGACCGCCGGCTCACCACCCTGCGGGCGGCGGGGATCGCGGCCTGCTGGGTCGTCCTCGCTGTCACCGTTGCGGGGGTCACCATCCTGCTCTCCCGGTCCGGGTTCTCCGGCCCGTACGCCGCCCTGGTCGCCCTCGTGCCGATCGCCCTCGCCGACACCTGGGTCGGCGTGCCTGACCTGGTGGGTGCGGGAGCCCGCGGTCGCGCGGCCGCTTCCCGGGTCGCAGGCCTGGTGTCCCAAGACCCGGCCGTCGCGGGTCGCGGGCACAGCCCGGCTCCGAGCGCACCGGACCTGACCCTCGACGCCGTCACCGCCCGCTGGAGCAGCGACCCCACGATCCCGCTCGACCTGCCCACCACCTACCTGGCCCTGCCCCAGGGCAGCCGTGTCGAGCTGGTCGGCCCTAACGGCGCCGGCAAGTCGACCGCGCTGGCGGTCCTCGCCCGGCATCTCGACCCGGCCGACGGCCGGTACGCGGTCGGCACCACCGACGCCCGCGCGCTCGACCTCGACCAGCTGCGGTCACGGATCGCCGTGGTCGACGACGAGCCGCACACCTTCGCGGGTACGGTCCGCGCGAACCTGCTGCTCGCCGCCGCCGACCGCGACCCCGATGACGCCGAGCTGGTCGCGGCGCTGGAGTCGGTCGACCTGGGCCACTGGTTCGACACGCTCCCCGCCGGCCTGGACACCCCCGTGACCGGTGTCTCCGGCGGTGAACGAGCCCGCCTCGCGCTCGCGCGTGCGCTGATCTCCCAGCGCCCGGTGGTGCTCCTCGACGAGCCCACAGCCCACCTCGACGACGCCACCGCGCAGCGCGCCCTCGACGGCCTGCTCGCCGCGGCCGACGACACCACCAGCTGCCTTCTGGTCAGCCACCGCCCGTTGGGCGACGACCGCTGGGAGCGTCGTTCGCTGCACCCGGCGACTCCCACCCACCGTTCACAGAGCGAACCGACCGCCCTGATGGCCGGTCGTCACTGACGGGCCTCAGCCCCGGGCCAGCTCCGTCAGCGTCTCGGACACGCCAGCCTCCAGGCGTACTGTCGCCAGCGCATCTCCCCTCGTGGCGCCGCGGTTCACGATCGCCACGGGACGCCCCAGCCGGGCCTGGTGCCGCACGAACCGTAGCCCCGACATCACCGTCAGCGACGACCCCAGCACGACCAGCACGTCGGCGGCGTCCAGGAGCGCGTACGCGGCCTCGACCCGCTCCCTCGGGGCCGACTCGCCGAAGAACACCACGTCGGGCTTGAGCACCCCGCCGCACACGAGGCAGGCGGGCACCACGAACGACTCCCAGTCGTCGACGACCGCGTCACCGTCGGGCCGCAGCCGGGCGGCGTCCAGCTCGGCCGCCCCGGCGGGCAGGTAGCCGTCGATGCCCGGGTTGAGCTCCGCGAGCCGCACCTGCAGGTCGGCCCGGGCGCTCAGCGCACCGCAGCCGAGGCAGATCACCCGGTCGATCCGGCCGTGCAGGTCGATCACCGGGTCGCTGCCCGCGGCCTCGTGCAGGCCGTCGACGTTCTGGGTGACGATCCCGACCAACCCGGCCGGCGGAGCGGCCAGCGCCCGGTGCCCTACGTTCGGCACCGCGCGGCCGAACGACTGCCAGCCGATCATCGACCGGGCCCAGTAGCGGCGCCGGTTGCGCTCGTCGCCGACGAAGTCGCCGTACATCATGGGCGACGCCTTCGGCGCGCCCGGCCCCCGGTAGTCCGGAATGCCGGAGTCGGTCGACATGCCGGCCCCCGACAGCACCGTCCAGGTCCGGCCCCGCAGCACCGCCGCCAGGTCGTCCACGGTGCCGGTCGCCGGCTCGTATGCGGGGAGCGGCTCCAGGGTCTGCACCCGGTGCCGTACGCGCGGCCCCTCGGTCACACCGCGAACAGCTCGCTGACGACCTCGACCTGGAACGAGTCGAGCCGCGCCATCCCCGCGTCGGCGTTCTGGTGCACCTGCTCGGGCGTGGTCGCCCCGGCGATCACGCTCGACACTGCCGGCTGAGCGAGCAGCCACGCGAACGTCGCCTCGGTCATGGTGAGCCCGGCCGCCTCGCAGAACTGCTGGTACGCGTCCAGCTGCTCCCAGTCGGCGTTCTCCAGGACCTCGGGGCGGTTCTCCAGCCGGCCCTTGCCGCCCTCCCGCGTGTACTTCCCGGTCAGCAGCCCCGACTTCAGCGGGAAGAACGGCAGGAACCCCAGCCCCAGCTCCAGGCACGTGGGCAGCAGCTCCGCCTCGGGGTCGCGATGCACGAGCGAGTACTCGTTCTGCGCCGACACGAACCTCGGCAGACCCAGCTCGGTGGCCACGGCGTCGGCCTCCCGCACCTGGTCGGCGCTCAGGTTGGAGTGGCCGAGGTAGCGCACCTTCCCCGCCTCGACCAGCCGCGACAGCGCCTGCAGGGTGTCGCCGATCGGGGTCGCCTCGTCGGGGGTGTGCAGCTGGTACAGGTCGATGTGGTCGGTCCGCAGCCGCCGCAGCGACCCTTCCACGGCCTTCGTGATGTACGCCTCGGAGCCGGGTGCCCCCGAGCTCTCGATGCCGTCGGCACCGCCGCTCTTGTGGCCGAACTTGGTGGCGATCACCACCTGGTCGCGGCGGCCCTCCAGCGCCTGGCCCATCAGCTCCTCCGAGCGGCCGGCCGGGTCGCCGTACAGCTCCGCCGTGTCGAGGAAGGTGACCCCACGCTCGATGGCGGCGTCGAGCACCGCGCGGGTGCCGCCCAGGGTCTCGGTGGCCGTGCCGGGCCGCCCGAAGTTGTTACAGCCCAGCCCGACCGGGCTGACGACGAGGTCACTGGCTCCGAGGCGGCGTTCCGTGGTGGTCATGCAGGGAGCCTAGTCCGACCACCGGGCGGTCAGTCGCGCTTGATGAGCTGGCCGCCGTCGTACTCGAGCCAGAAGTCCACCCCACCAGGCGCCGGCCAGGACTCGCCCGCGACCTTGGTGATCGGCTGGTCGGGCGGGATGCGCAGGCACTCGCCGTCCTCCCGGTCGCCCGGCACGAACGCGGCGACCAGGTCGTCACCGACGAACACGGCCGACTCCAGCCAGGTGGAGTCGGGGATCGGCGGTACGGCGACGTCCCAGACGGGCTCCAGGCCGGGCCAGGTGAGCACCTGCAACGGACCGTCACCGGAGTGCGGGGTGGTGAGGAGCCACCGGCCCGAGGGGTGCACGTCGGTGAGGATGCGGTCGTCCCACGGCGCCTCGCGCACGGTGAGCTCGTCGGCGTCGGTCTGCAGAAACCAGCTGCGGGCGGCGTCCTGGCCCTCGCCGACACCGATGCCCAGCCACCCGTCGGTGAACGGCACCAGCTCGATGCCTGACGGCGCGGCGTCGATCACGTGCAGCCCGGTGACCGAGCCGTCGGCGATGCTCATCCTGATCAGCTCGCAGCTCTCGTGCGCGTCGTCGGGGATGATCGCGAACGCATGGCCGTCGCGCAGCCAGGCGCCAGCCCCCTCGAAGTCGCCACCCCAGCCCGTGTGAGGCAGCCGCCACACCTCCTCCCCGTGCTGCTGCAGCACGATCGCGGAGTCGTGGTCGAAGATCACCGTGTCGGTCATGGGGTCGGCGTCGGCGATGCCGGTGACGCCCTCGGGGAGGGTCCACGACCCGAGCACCTGCAGCTCGTCGTCCAGCAGCACCAGCTCGTCACCGGCATGGACGATCACCCGCCCGGCGTCACGGTCGAACATCCGGATCGACCGGACGCGGCCCGGCAGCGTGTACGAGGTCATGGTTCCCCCAAGGAACGGAGTGGTCGATCAGAGCGTACGGACGCGAGCGACCTCTCGCCTCCTGGCTGAAACAACCCTCATGGGGAGGTCAGGGGGTCGGGTACGCGGGCATCATCTCGTACGTCCGCAGGCCCGACTCCTTCACCGCGGCCACGATCGCGGCGACGGCCTGATCCACGCCCGCCGGGGTCACCGGGAACGCGGTGGACCTGGACGGCTCCCTCAGCGCCCCACGCGCAGCACCCAGACGCCCGTGCTCCCACGACTTCGCCACCCACGCCGGCGTCGCGGTGACGATGATCCTGCGCTGCTTGTCGTACTCGCCGACCTGGAACCCGATCGTCAGCTCCGCGCTGCCGTACCCGCCGGGCTGCAGCACGAATCGTGAACCGCGGCGCACGGCGAGGTCGGCCATCCGCTTCAGCTGCCAGATCGACCACGGGTCCAGCTTCTCGTCGGGGAACGCCCCCGGTTGTACGGCGAACCGGCGCGGGTGACCCGAGCCCGGCGTCCGCTGCCGCACGACGAGCGCGTTGCGGGCGGTGTCCATGTGGCCCACCTCCGCGTACGCGCCGCCGATGTCGCGCCGCTCGACCTCCTCCATGCCGAGCACCGCAGCGAGCGAGGCCGGCTCGACGGGCTTCCAGAGATCGAGCCCGTACTCCGTCCACAGCCCCACGATGCCGCCGCCCACCAGGCCCAGCAGGCACGGCACCAGCCCGTCCTTGCCGGCCGGCGACGAGCTCACCAGCGAGTGCGTCGGCCCCTCGTCCGCGTCGAGGTCAAGCCACGACATCGGCGGGTCCGGCCGGGTGCGTACGGGTCATGGCCCCAGTGTGGCTCAGGCCGGGCGCCCGATGACCAGGTGCCGCACACCGCTCCACCGGCCCGGGTCGGTGAGGTTGCGGCCGTCGACCAGCACCCGCACGCCGGGGATCTGCTCGAGCCCCCAGTCCAGGTACTCGCGGTGGTCGGCCTGGAGGATGGCGGCATCGGCGGGCTCGCCGGGTGTGTACGGCTCGAAGCCGAGCGCCCGCAGCTCGTCCCCGCTGTACATGGGGTCGTGCACCCGCACGCTGGCCCCGGCTCGTACCAGCTCGTCGACCGTCGCGAACACGCCCGAGAACGCCGTCTCCTTGACGCCACCGCGATAGGAGGCGCCGAGCACGACCACCTGCTGCCCCTCCAGCGAGCCGAGAGCCCCGTGCAGCAGCCCGACCGCGTACGCGGGCATCTGCGCGTTCGCCTCGCGCGCGGCCGACACGATCGTGGCGTCGGGGTCGGTGGAGAGGTAGAGCCGCGGGTAGACCGGGATGCAGTGCCCTCCGACGGCGATGCCGGGGCGGTGGATGTGGCTGTACGGCTGCGAGTTCGACGCCTCGATCACCGCGTAGATGTCGATGCCAGCGGTCGCGGCGAAGCGCGCGAACTGGTTGGCGAGCCCGATGTTGACGTCGCGGTAGGTGGTCTCGGCGAGCTTGGCCAGCTCGGCCGCCTCGGCACTGCCGAGGTCCCAGACGCCGTTGTCACGCGGCAGATCCGGGCGCGGGTCGAAGTCCAGTACGGCCTCGTAGAACTCCGTGGCCCGGGCGGCGCCGCGCTCGGTGAGGGCGCCGATCAGCTTGGGGTACTTGCGCAGGTCGGCGAACACGCGCCCGGTGAGCACGCGCTCCGGCGAGAACACGATCTCGACGGCGCCCGCGGCGAGGCCGGAGTGCTGCGCGATCATCGGCTGCCAGCGGTGGCGGGTGGTGCCGACGGGCAAAGTGGTCTCGTACGCGACCAGCGTGCCCGGCGTCAGCGCCTTCGCGACCTCGACGGTGGCGGCGTCCATCCAGCCGAAGTCGGGCTTCGCGGTGGCCTCGTCGACGTACACGGGCACCACCATCACCACCACCTCAGCAGTGCGTACGGCATCGGCGTGGGAGGTGGTGGCCGTGAGGTGCCCCGCGGCCACTGCCTCGGCGAGCAGCCTCGCCAGGTCGGCCTCACCCGGGAAGGGCTCGGTGCCGGCGTTGACCTGGTCGACCACGCTTCGCTGCACGTCGACGCCGACGACATCGTGGCCCTTCGACGCGTACTGCACCGCCAGCGGCAGCCCGATCTTCCCCAGCCCCACCACGCAGATCCGCATGGGGAGGAGTCTGCCGCATCAGCCTCGGGCGCCGCCCGCGGCGCAACCCGACAAAGGAGAGTGTGGTGGGCCTGGCGAGGACCCGGTGGTGGTGCCGGAGTCCTGGATGCTCCGGCCGGGGGATGGTCGGCGTGAGGCATGGGGATGTCCGACCTGCCACGCATCATGATGCGCACCGTTGATGTTACGATGCGTCATGCGCACAACGATCAGAATCGACGACGAGCTCCTCCGTCGCGCGCGTGTCACGGCCGCCGATTCTGGTCGGTCCCTCGGTGATGTGATCGACGACGCACTGCGGGCACACTTCGCCCAGCGAGATGCAACGACCATGCCCGTGACGATCCCGACCTATGGCTCGCGCGGGCTCCGCCCTGGGGTCGATCTGGAGGACAAGGCTGCGCTGGCAGACCTCCTCGACCAGCCGGAGGAGCGTCGTGCTGCTGGCTGACGTCAACGTCCTCATCTACGCGCACCGGGCCGACTGTGCCGACCACGACCGCTACCGGGACTGGCTGTCCAGATGTCTCACGGGCCCTGAGCCGTTCGGAGTCAGCGAGCTGGTCCTGTCCGGGTTCCTCCGGATCGTGACCAACCACCGGGTGTTCCAGGACCCGACGTCGCCGGATGACGCGCTCGAGTTCTGCCGCGTCGTCAGACAGGCCCCCTCATCAGTCATCGCTCGTCCCGGGCCGCGTCATTGGCAGACGTTCGCACACTTCGTCCAGCACCTCGGGGCGCGCGGCAACGACGTGCCCGACGCCTACCTTGCGGCCCTCGCGGTTGACGCCGGCGCCACCTGGGTCACGACCGACCGAGGTTTCGCACGATTCCCGGGCCTCCGGTGGAGCACAGCGCTCGACGCCGACTGACGACGCGCGGCCACCCTCGCGCATGACGAGAGAACGACCCGCTGCCACGTGGATGGCCGGCTGCTCGACTGGTCTGTCGAGGCGGGTCGGAGCCTCAGACCGCCGCGTGGGTCTTGGTGCTCGAGGGGCGCGTGTCCGGCACCGCCCGCCGCGAGGCGATCAGGGCGTCGACGCTGGCACGACCGGGGCCCACGAGAGCGATCACCACTGCGAGGGACCCGATCAGGACCACCAGCTCCCATCCGCCCTTCGCCACGAAGGGCCCATGGCCCAGGTGAGCGAACAGCCAGGCGCCAGCCATGTCCATCGCGACAAGGAGTGCAACCACCGGGGTCAGGGCACCGAGGATGAGCAGCACTCCCCCGACGAGCTCCACCAGCGTCGCGAACCACGCGGCGGCCCCGGGCAGCGGGACGCCCATCTTGGTGAAGCCCTGGGCCACGGCCGGCACGCCCCCGGAGAGCTTCTGCCAGCCTTGGGCGACGAGGACCACGCCGAGCAGCACCCGGGCGAAGAGCAGGCCGGCGTCGCGCACCGCGGCCGGGACGGGGAACAGGGTGGTGGTCATCTCAAGCTCCTCAGGATGGGCACGGGTTGTTGACGTGTCACCGATACCTTCACCCGATCTCAATGACATGTCAACCATCGGGGGCGACGTTCGTAGGATGCTGGCCATGGGGGATGAGACACCGTGGCTGGACGCGGACGAAGGGCAGCTCTGGCGCGACTGGATCCATGCTCAAGCCGCCATCGAGCTCGCCGTCGCCCGCGACCTCCGCCAGAGCGCAGGGCTCGGGCACGGGGAGTACGAGATCCTGGCCCACCTCAGCGAGTCACCCGATCGCCGTCTGAGGTTCGGGGATCTGGCCTCCCTGACCGGCTGGGAGCGCAGCCGAGCCTCTCACCAGCTGGCGCGCATGGAGAAGCGTGGGCTGGTCTCCCGTGAAGACACCCCAGGCGACCGGCGTGGCTCGATGGTGGTGCTCACCGACGCCGGATTCCAGGCGATCCAGCAGGCGGCGCCCCAGCATGTACGCGCCGTGCGCGCCGCGTTCGTCGACCGGCTTGACGAGAAGGAGCGCGCCGTCCTGGCCACGGTGCTGCGGCGTCTCCAGGAATGAGACCCAGCACCGCTCGGGGCCCCGAGGCGACCGCCCGGTTGCCGCGTACCCCCCGGCCGACCCGCCTCGCCGTGGTGGCGTGCGACCGCTCAGACTCCCTTGACGCCCGCGGCGCGTGCGCGTAGCGGACGGCTCCGGTGACCGTCATGACGATCGGGTTGGCCTCCCGGCCGTACGACGCCTCGAACCAGTCGAGCCAGCTCTCCGCCTCTCGGCCGCGGCCCGCCTTGGCCGCGGCGAGCGAGGCGTTCGAGGCGATGAGCTGGCTCTCCGGGTAGAGGACCTTCTCTTCGAGCGAGTCCCCCCGACAGCGTGGTCAGCGGCTGGCCCAGGCGTGACCACGCCGTCTCGGCCGTCGTCAGCGCCTGGTCGACCTGCCCCTGCTCTGCCAGCGCATACACCTGGTCGCTCGCCTCGATCATGTACTCGACCTCAGCGCCGGGCAGGTCCTTCGTCCCGAAATCCATCTCGTTCCCCGCCGGGACGGATGCTGGACCTCTCAGGCTCCCATCAGCTCGTTGATGGCCTTGTCGATGGCGAGGTTGATGGCGAGCTGGGCGCCCTTCTTGGCGAGGAAGGAGACGGCTGCCGACGCGCCGCCACTGATGATCGCGGCGGCGATGGAGACGACGTCCAGGAGGATCTGGCCGATCACGTACGCCTTCAGCCCGATGATCAGCTTGGCTGCACCGCTGTACGCCTTCGCGGCCAGCGGGGCGGCCTGCGCCACCGTGTGCAGAGAGTGGACGTTCGAGTCGTCGCTGTTCATGTAGGCGGCGACGGCATCGATCGCAGCCCCCTCGTTCGCGCCCTGCAGGCGGGTGATGCCTGACTGCAGGTCGGAGACGTAGGTCTCGAGCTGGCTACCGAGCGAGTCCCAGTCCGCCGACCAACCTTCCAGCACACCCGAGCTGGTCGAAGGCCACTCGTAGCCCATGTAGTTCAGGATCTGGATGACCTTTTCCCTGACGAAGGCCTCCGGATCAGCCGGCAGCTCGACCTCGACGTGCCATCCGAACAGATTGAACTTCACAGCTCCCCCTTGACCGCATCGGCGGTGTCGGTGTTCTCGTCCTCCATGGCCTGGAGGGTCTTGCCGGTGTCGGTCAGCGCCGTTGCCTCCGCATCGAGGCCCTTCTCCAGGCTCGGCACGACGGTCCCGTTCATGACCTCCCCGAACACGGTGAGCATGATCGCCACGGCGCCGTCGACCGTGGCGTACCCGCTGGCCGCGCCGCACGCGGCAGCGTTTGTCGTCTTGGTCACCACCTGCGTCAGCTTCGGCGGGGCAGCGGCCGACACCTTGTCGAACGTGGCGGCTGCGGTGTTCCACGAGCCGAACTCGATCTTCATGTCACCACTCATGCGTACCTCCATGGGGCGTGCCGCGGCGTCGAGGGACGGGTGGGTCGACGGTCGCGACGGCGGTCAGCCGTCAAGTTACACGCCGCCCGGGTCGGTTGCCCAGCCGAGGCGGCGCTGGCCTGCTCAGACCAGGCCGGGCCGCCATGCAAGTCCGCGGAGACACTGTCAGTGACACTCGGTACGGTCGCAGCATGACCGACCGCACCCCCACCGCCATCGACGCCATCGCCGAGGCCCACCACGAGCAGAGCATCGCGCTGTCGCCGATCGCTGCGACCTACCTGGGCGTCCCGGCCGCGACGGCGAGCTCGACGACTTCTCCCCGGCTGGGTGGGCGGCGATGGCCGACCTGGCGCGTCGCACCCTCGCTGCGCTGGCTGGCGC
Organism: uncultured Propionibacteriaceae bacterium; assembly: GCA_936924635.1. GTDB lineage: Bacteria > Actinomycetota > Actinomycetes > Propionibacteriales > Propionibacteriaceae > Fen-668. The sequence continues at coordinate 27,787 of CAKZHP010000131.1, read as the reverse complement.
CACGCCCGTCGACGACGTCGACCGGGTCACCCTGAGCGCGATGCGAGAGCGGCTCGGGCTGGAGGTCGAGAGCCACGACGCGGGCATCCCCCTGATGTCGCTCAACGTGATCGCCTCGCCGCTGCAGGAGATGCGCGACATCTGCGACCTCATGCCCACCGACACCGACGAGCAGGTCGACACGCTCGGCCAGCGCATGGCAGCGATGCCGCGTGCGCTCGAACAGTGGTTCGAGTCGCTCCACGCCGCCCGCGAGCGCGGGCTGGTCTCGCCGCGCCGCCAGGTCGAGGCGTGCATCGCGCAGACCGAGCAGCACACGGCGCCCGACGGCTACTTCGCGACCCTGGCCGCGCAGCACCCGCGCATCGCGGAGCAGGTCGGGCTCGCGTCAGCGGCGTACGCCGCGCGGGCGAGCGCCTGCGCGACGAGATCCTGCCCGCCGCCCCGGCCGCCGACGCGTGCGGGCGCGAGCTCTACCGGCTGCACTCGCGCTCGTTCCTGGGCGCGGAGGTCGACCACCTCGAAGAGACGTACGCCTGGGGCCAGGCCGAGCTGGCCCGGATCCGGGCAGAGATGGCGAAGATCGCCGAGCAGATCCTGCCGGGTTCCACCGTCCATGAGGCGATGGCCCACCTGGACGCGGACCCCGCCTACCAGATCCACGGCACCGATGCCCTGCAGCGGTGGATGCAGGAGACCGCCGACGGTGCGGTGGAAGCCCTGGCCGGAACGCATTTCGACATCCCCGACCCGGTGCGCACCATCGAGTGCTGCATCGCGCCGACGCAGTCGGGCGGCATCTACTACACGGGGCCGAGCGAGGACTTCTCCCGCCCTGGCCGGATGTGGTGGTCGGTGCCGAAGAGCGTGGAGCAGTTCGGCACCTGGCGCGAGCTGACCACCGTCTACCACGAGGGCGTGCCCGGCCATCACCTGCAGATCGGGCAGACGATGGTGCGCTCGGGGCTGCTCAACTCCTGGCGCCGCATGGACGCCTGGACGTCGGGGCACGGCGAGGGCTGGGCCTTGTACGCCGAGCGGCTGATGGACGAGCTGGGTTTCCACACCGACCCGGCGACCCGGCTGGGCATGCTCGACGGCCAGTCGCTGCGCGCCGCCCGCGTGGTGATCGACATCGGCGTGCACTGCGGCTTCGAGGCGCCGGAGTCGGTCGGGGGCGGGGAGTGTACGTACGACAAGGCGTGGTCCTTCCTCACCGCCAACGCCGACATGGCCGAGGGGTTCCTGCGGTTCGAGCTCGATCGCTACCTGGGCTGGCCGGGGCAGGCGCCCGCGTACAAGATCGGTGAGCGGCTGTGGCTGCAGCTGCGGGATGAGTTACGGCAGCGCGAGGGTGACGCGTTCGACCTGAAGGCATTCCACCGCCGCGCGCTCGACGTGGGCGGTGTGGGCCTGCACACCCTGCGGGCGGCGGTGCTGGGCGAGCTCAGCTCGTAGCGTCGAGCACCCGGCCCGGCTGAGCCCCTCAGGAGAGGTGGACGAACGACCCCGTACGCGCCGACTCGATCATGGCCTCGCAGACCCGGACCACCTTCGCCCCCTGGGCGAGCGTCACGATGTCGGCGTCCTTGCCGAGCACGGCGTCGCGGAACTGCTCGTGCTCGGTGCGCAGCGGCTCGGGCTTGGCGATCGCGTACCGGGTGACGTCCCCCTCGCTCACCCCACGGAACTGCGCGATGTCGTCGCGGGTCACCTCGACCAGGCCGTTGGCGTAGAAGGTGAGGTCGGCCAGGAGCGTGTCGGCGACGAACATGCCTTTCTCGCCGGTCACGATCGTGAGCCGCTCCTTGGTGGGCGACAGCCAGTTGACCAGGTGGTTCGCCATCACGCCGCCATTGAGAGAGCAGGAGGCGGCCACCATGTCCTCGTGCGGGCGGCCCGACTTGGTGACCGTCCGCGCCGCCACGGACTCGTACGCGCACTGCGTGACCCAGCTGGTCAGGTCGATGTCGTGGCTGGCGAGGTCCTTGACCACGCCGACGTCGGCGATGCGGTTCGGGAACGGGCCCTGCCGCCTGGTGGCCACCTGGTAGACGTCGCCGAGGTCGCCGTTCTCGAGGCGCGTACGCAGCGATCGCAGCGCTGGGTTGTACCGCTCGATGTGGCCGACTGCGCCGACCAGACCGGCGCTCTCGAACGCGTTGACCAGGAGCTCGGCGGACCAGGTGTCGAAGGCGAGCGGCTTCTCGATCAGCGCATGGACACCGGCCTCGGCCAGCGCCAGCCCGGCGGCCTCGTGCAGCTCGGTCGGCAGCGCGACGACCGCATAGTCGATGCCCGCCTCGATCAGAGCCTCCACGCTCGGGAGCACCGGGAGATCACCTGCCACACCGTGCGGGTCGCCAGCCGCATCGGCCACGGCCACGAGCTCGACGCCGTCGAGGGCGCGCAGGTTACGGGCGTGGTGGCGTCCCATCATCCCCAGGCCGACGAGGCCGGCGCGCAGGGTCATGCGCCTGCTCCGGCGAGGGTGTTCACGGCGGTGACGAGGCGCTCCAGGTCGGCGTCGGTGAGCGAGGGGTGCACGGGCAGGGAGAGCACCTCGGTGGCGGCGCGGGCGGTCTCGGGGAGGTCGAGCGTGAGACCGAAGGAGGGCAGCGCGTGGTTGGGGATCGGGTAGTACACGCCGCAGCCGACCCCGTACTCCTCCCGCAGCGCCTGCGCGAACCGGTCGCGGTCGGTGGGCACGCGCACCGTGTACTGGTGCCAGACGTGGGTCGCGTTCTCGTGCACGGTCGGGGTGGTCACGCCGGTCAGGTGGGCGCTCAGGTACGCGGCGTTGGCGCGCCGCTGCTCGGTCCAGCCGAGCACCTTGGTGAGCTGCACCCGCCCGATCGCCGCGTGGATGTCGGTCATGCGGTTGTTGAGGCCGACCAGTTCGTTCTCGTACTGCTTCTCCATGCCCTGGTTGCGCAGGAGACGTACGGACCGGGCGATCTCCTCGCTCGCGCAGGAGACCATGCCGCCCTCGCCAGAGGTCATGTTCTTGGTCGGGTACAGCGAGAACATGCCGAAGTCACCGAAGCTGCCGACGGGCCGGCCGCCCCAGGTGGCGCCGTGGGCCTGGGCCGCGTCCTCGAAGATCGCGATGCCGTGACGCTCGGCGAGCGAGGCGAACGCGTCGGCGTCGAACGGGTGGCCGTACAGGTGGACCGGCATGATCGCGCGGGTCGCCGGCGTGATGGCGGCCTCGGCGGCGGCGGGGTCGAGGCAGTACGTGTCGGGGTCGATGTCGACGAAGACTGGCGTCGCCCCCGTGAGCGCGACCGAGTTCGCGGTGGCGGCGAAGGTGAACGACGGCACGATCACCTCGTCACCAGGGCCGATGCCGCAGGCGAGCAGGCCGAGGTGGAGGCCGGAGGTGCCGGAGTTGACGGCCACGCAGATACGGCCTCCGACGAGGGTGTCGGCGAACTCCTGCTCGAACGCGGCGACCTCCTTGCCCTGGGCGAGCATGCCCGAGGCGAGCACGGCGTCGACGGCCGCGCGCTCCTCGTCGCCGATGATCGGCTTCGCGGCGGGGATCATCGGCTGGGTCATGCGGTCTCCTCGCGGGCGGCCGTCTCCTCGCGGACGAGGGTGTCGGGGCCGGTCTCGATGTACGTCTCGGCGGTCTCGGGGCAGCGGAAGCGGCCGTCACCGAGGGGTTCCAGGGGGCGGCCTGCGCGGCCCACCCAGGCGTGCCGACGGGCGGGGACGCCGAGCACCAGCGCGTACGCGGGCACGTCGTTCGTCACCACCGCCCCGGCGCCGACGACCGCCCAGGCGCCGATGGTGACGGGGGCGACGCAGACGGCGCGGGCGCCGATGGCGGCCCCCTCGCGTACGGTCACGCCGACGGGCTCCCAGTCGTGGGCCGACTTCTGGGTGCCGTCGGGGTTGATGGCGCGGGGGTAGGTGTCGTTGGTGAGCACCGCCGCGGGGCCGACGAAGACACCGGCCTCGAGGTGCGCCGGCTCGTACACGAGGGCGTAGTTCTGGATCTTGCAGTGGTCACCGACGTGGACGCCGGTGCCGATGTACGCACCCCGGCCGACCACGACTCCTTCGCCGAGCGTGGCACCTGTACGTATGTGGGCCAGGTGCCAGACCGACGCGCTGTCGGCGATGACCGCACCCTCGTCGACGTCTGCCGACGGCAGGATCCTCGCAGCCATACGGCCACCCTAGCGGCCGGATTGCATGCGCCCCGGGAGCCCGTCGGCGGGCCCACCGGTGGCGAGGAAGCGATCGGGCAGCGAGCGCTCCGGTGCGTGCGCAAGGCTGGGCCCATGACCGACCGGGACCTCAATCAGCAGCTCCGCGACCAGATCGACTGGCACTGGCGCGTACAGGCGCGGCCTCGTCTGGAGGGGCTGACCGACGCGGAGTACCTCTGGCAACCGATGCCCGACTGCTGGACCGTGCACCCCCCGCAACCAGGGAGCCACCGAGGGAGCCGGGGCCGGCGAGACGGTCATCGACTTCACGTTCCCCCAGCCGGAGCCCGCGCCGGTGACCACGATCGCCTGGCGTCTCGGCCACATCATCGTGGGCTGTCTGGCGATGCGCACCGCCGGCCACTTCGGGCGGGAGGCGGTGGACTACAGCTCGTTCGCGTACGCGGCCACGGCCGCCGAGGCGCTCGCCCAGCTCGACGAGGAGTACGCCCGCTGGCTCGCCGGCGTCGAGTCGCTCGGCGAGGAACGGCTCTGGGAACCCGTCGGCGCCGCCGAGCGCGGGCACGAGAACGACCCGTACCTCACCCTCGTCCTCCACATCCACCGCGAGCTCATCCATCACCTCGCCGAGATCGCGCTGCTGCGCGACCTGTACGCCCACCAGGGCTGACCCGTGACCCGGCTCATCCACCTCAACGGCCCGCCCGGCATCGGCAAGACGACGCTGGCGCATCTCTGGGCGGACCGTCACCCCGGCACGCTGGTCGCCGACATCGACGCACTCCACCAGTTCGTCGGCGGCTGGCAGGACGTGGCGCAGCACCCGCACCACGTGCTGGAACCGCTGGCCAATGCGATGATCCGTACGCATCTTTCAGGCGGGTACGACGTCGTGCTGCCGCAGTACCTCGCCCGCCCCGACCGGCTCGCCTCGTTCGCAGGGCTGGCGACCGAGACCGGCGCCCAGTTCATCGAGGTCGTCCTGCTCACCGACCGCGACCAGGCGGTGGCCCGTTTCGGTCAGCGCGTCGACGACACCGAGTGGGGGCACTGGAACCCGGGGTCGTGCAGTCCCTGGGCGGGGAGACCTGGCTCGGGGATGCGTACGACCGCCTGCTCGACGGGATCGCCGACCGGCCGTACGCGACCCGCCTGACCGTGCGTGCCGGAGCCGTCGAGGAGACGTACGCCGACCTGGAGCGCGCCATCGAAGCCAGCCCGATGTGACGCCCGCGAGCGCAGTCCGCTGAGATGTGCCCATGACGGCGGACTCCCCAGCGCCCAGCACCCCGAGGCGCCCGGCTCGCAAGCCGCACGCCTCGTACCCATGCGCGGTCGCGACCCGCACGAGCTGAACCGGGCGGCGACACCGCTGGAGCTGTTGTACGACCTCACGCTCGTCGTCGCGTTCTCGTTCGCCGGCAACGAGCTCGCTCACTCGCTGGCGGCCGGCAGCCGGGCCGGCGGCATCCTCGCGTTCCTGTTCGTGATGTTCGCGATCGCGTGGTGCTGGATCAACTACACGTGGTTCAGCTCTGCCTACGACACCGACGACTGGGCGATGCGACTGGCGACCCTCGTGCAGATGGTCGGCGTGCTGGTCATGGCCCTGGGGTTCGCGCAGCTGTTCCACGGCTTCGACACGGGGCACGTCAACAACCCGATCATGGTCGCCGGCTACGTGGTGATGCGGTTGTCGATGATCTCGCTGTGGCTGCGGGTCGCGCGGCAGGATCCCGCCCGGCGAGCCACAGCGATGACGTACGCGATCGGGCTGCTGCTCGTGCAGGCGCTGTGGGTGGTGTTCGCGCTGGTGCCGCTGCCGGTGGTGCCGACGGCGATCGTGTACGTGGTCGTGTTCGGGCTGGAGTTCGCCGTCGTCATCCGGGCCGAGCGGCGCGCCGCCACACCGTGGCACGCCCATCACATCGCCGAGCGCTACAGCCTGCTCACGATCATCACCCTCGGCGAGGGTGGTGCTGGGCACCACCACTGCGGTCGGATCGCTCGTCGACAAGCAGGGATGGAGCGCGGAGGCCGTCGTCATCGCGGCCGCCGGGGTGTCGATGGCGGTGGGGCTGTGGTGGGCGTACTTCGCCGTGCCCTTCGCCGACCTGCTCCACCAGCAGCGCGAACGCTGCTTCCGGTTCGGGTTCGGGCACGTGCCGATCTTCGCTGCCGTCGCTGCGATCGGCGCCGGGCTGCACGTGGCGGCCTCGTTCATCGAGGGCGAGGCGAAGGTCGGCGAGACCACGGTGGTGCTGGCGATCGCGGTGCCGCTGGCCGCCTTCTTCGCCGTGCTGCTGTTCCTCTACTGGCTCTGCACCGGCTCGTTCGACGGGCTGCACGCGGCGATGCTCGGCGGGGCGGTGGTCGTCATCGGCGCGGCGGTGGCGATGGCCTCGTACGGGGTCGGCATCGGCTGGTGCATCGCCGTGCTGATGCTGGCGCCGTGGGTCTTCGTGCTGGCGTACGAGTGGCGCGGTCACGAGCACATCGCCCGCGACCTGCGCACGAGAGGCTGACCCGCTCGTACGACCGGCTTGACGGTTTGAACCTCAGGCCTGGAGCAGCATCAGCACGGCCCGTACGCGGCGGTGCACCCCGTCGTCTCCGGCGAGGCCGAGCTTCGCGAAGATCCGCTGCGTGTGCTTCTCGACCGCGCCCTCGGTGACGACCAGCCGCTCGGCCACCGACGCATTGGTGAGGCCCTCGGCCATCAGCTCCAGGACCTCCCGCTCGCGAGGCGTGAGGGTGGCGACCGGGTCGCCCGACCGACGGGTCGCGAACATCTGGGCGATGACCTCCGGGTCGATCGCGAACCCGCCGCCCGCGACGCGGTCGACGGCGTCGAGGAACTCGTCGAGGTTGGCGACGCGGTCCTTGAGCAGGTAGCCGATCGCCTCGCCGCCGGTGGCGAACAGCTCCTGGGCGTACGACATCACGACGTACTGGCTCAGCAGCAGGATCGGCGCCTCGGACCAGGCCTGGCGGAGGCGTACGGCAGCGCGGAGCCCCTCATCGGTGTGCGACGGCGGCATGCGGATGTCGGCGACGACCAGGTCGGGCCGGTGCTCGACCGCGGCGGCGTACAGGCTCTCTCCGTTGTCGACCGCGGCGACGATCTCGTGGCCGGCGTCGGCGAGGATGAGCCGCAGCCCCTCGCGCAGCAGCACCGAGTCGTCGGCGATCAGGACGCGCACGGGATCTCCGCCCTCACCGTCGTCGGGCCACCTGCCGGCGAGGTCAGATCGAGGCGGCCGTCGACCGCGGCCACGCGTTCGGCTAGGCCGGCGAGCCCGTGGCCCTTGGCCAGATCGGCGCCCCCGTGGCCGTCGTCAGTCACGCTGACGATCAGCCACCCGTGGTCGATGGCCGCCGAGACCGTCGCCGACCGCGCCTGGGCGTGCTTGTTCGCGTTCGCCAGCGCCTCACTGACCACGTAGTAGGCCGCCGTCTCCACGTGATCGGCCAGGCGCGGCACGTCGGCGTCGACCTGCACCGGCACCAGCGACCGGCCGGCCACCTCGGCCACGGCGGCCGCCAGACCACGGTCGACCAGTACGGGCGGCGCGATGCCACGGCTCAGCAACCGCAGCTCGTCGAGCGTGCTCTGCGTCTGCTCCATCGCCTCGGCGAGGATCACCTGAGCGTTCTCGGGGTCGTGCACGGCCAGCCGACGGGCGCGGGCGAGATCCATCTTGAGGCGTACGAGGCGCTGCTGCGGCCCGTCGTGGATGTCCCGCTCCAGGCGGCGCAGCTGATCGGTCTCGGCCCTGCGGCCCGCCTCACGCGACGACTGCAGGGCGCCGATCTCCTGCTGCTGCTCGGCGCGCTGGCTGAGGACCGCGTGGGCCACGGAGGCACGGATCGAGGCCAGGCCGCGCGCCGCCCACGGCAGCGTGACGAGGAAGGCGAGACCTGCCACGGCCTGCAGCGCGGCGTCGGCCAAGCGCGAGGTGGTGATGCCGAGCCCCTCGAGCATGGGCTGGTACTCCCCCGGCGGCAGCGCCCGGTCGAGCACGAAGACCGAGACCGGGCCGAGCACGGTGGCGAGCGAGCCCACCGTCCAGGTCAGGGCCAGCGCGAACGTGACCGTCGAGACGACCAGTCCGAACCCCGACCAGAGCACGTCGAGCCAGCTCTGCGGATCGCCCAGCCGGGTCAGCAGGCGACGACCGAGCCCGGCGCCGGGGTCAGCCCTCTGGTAGAGCGGCTGCGGCGCCTCCCGGTGAAGCAGCGTGCGCTGGAGCCCTCGCTCGGCGTTGGCGGTGGCCCTCGCCACGAGCACCGCCGCGACCAGGATCGGCAGGCCGACCCAGATGACGGTCGTGCCGATGCCGAGCACCAGCAAGGGCACGACCAGGCAGAAGGCGAGCAGCGCTAGCGGCCACGTTGCGAACAGGTACGCCAGGTTGTCGCGAGTTCCCCTGACGTAGGCCGCCAGGTCGCCGGAGGGGTCAGGACGGGACCCGAACGGTCCGGCGGCGTGCGCGCCGGTGACCGAGCGGTCGGTGGACGGGTCGGGACCGTCGACGGGCTCGAACGCGACGGTCAGGTTGGCAGCTGAGGTCATGCCCTCAGACTCCTCACCTTCCATGCCCGGAAGTATCCCGCAGGCTGGCGGGCGGGGGTGGGGCTGGCCCGACAGCTCGTCGACCGACCTGCCGGCCGACAGCTGCAGCGTGTACTCACCCGACCGGACGTCACCGCCGCCGGTCGCGAGCTTCCCAGCAGGTGGTGTGCCAGTGGCGGCGGGAGTCGACCGCCTCCCCTTGCCCCACCGAGCCTTGGGCCGGCCACGCCACGGCGTGGGCCGCGCTGGCGCTCACCTGCTGGCGGCAGCCAGGGCAGAGGTACGCCCGTCCGGAATCGTTGCCACGCACCCGCTGGACGACGTAGTCGCCTTCGACGCGTCGCAACGAGCCCAGGGTCAACGGGCGATCCTCGTCGTCGGACGGCAACCGCCGCCCACGCCGGGAATGGTTGCTGCGAGGCACCCCCGCAGTCTCGCGCACGGCGGCGACAGCGGCGACGAGGCTCGTCGTCACCACCGCATTCACGATCGGCGGTACGAGGTCATTCCCACCCCGCGCGGGATCGCCTTCTCCCGACGACCAGGGCCCCGGCCCGCGGTCTCAGCGGTCTGCCCTACGGTGGGCCGATGGCGGCGGGTGTGGGGCCTCTCGCTCCTGCCCGACTGGGCACGCTGCTGGCCAGCCGCGCCCTCAGGACGAGCTGACCAGCCTCGTACGGGCTGGGTCGCCCTCACCCATGGTCGTCCTTCGGCGTCTTGGGGAGCAGCCACACCAGCGCGATCGACACCAGGAGCAGCCCGCCGGTCACCCAGAGGACGAGCCGGGTGGCGTCGACGAAAGAGCCGGAGCGCTCGACCGCGGAGAAGAAGAGGCTGCCCAGGACCGCGACGCCGATGGCGCCGGCGAACTGCTGGACGGCGTTGAGCAGACCGGAGCCCGTGCCCACCTCGGCGTCGGTGACGGCCCCGAGCACGTACGAGAAGATCGGCACGAACACCAGGCCGAGCCCTGCTCCGATGAGGGCCAGTGCGGGGGCGAGGCTCAGTGAGGTGACCTCCCTGGTGAGGGTCCAGGCGAGCACACCGAGGCCCAGCAGCGCGATCCCCATGCCCAGCTGGATGGTGCGCCGGCCGAGGCGCTCAGCCAGCACGGCACCCGCCAGGGTCGAGCCGACCGCTGTGCCCAGGGCCCACGGCACGAGCGTCAGCCCGGAGCGCAGCGGCGACCAGTGGAACCCCATCTGCATGAGCAGGTTCACCGTGAGCGTGAAGCCGGTGAGCGCGGCGAAGAAGCCGGAGACCACGACGAGACCCGCGACGAAACCGCGGCGCTGGAACAGCGTGGGTTCGATCACCGGGTGGGCGCTGCGTCGCTCAGACCAGGCGAACGCCAGGAACGCGACTGCGGCCACGCCGAGAAGCACCCAGCACCACATCGGCCAGCCGAGCTCGCGGCCCTGCACGAGCGGGACCATGAGTGACGCGGACGCGACGGTGAGCAGCGCCACACCCACCAGGTCGAGCCGAGCAGTGCTGTCCTCGCCGGCCGTGCGCGGGAGCACCCGCCAAGCGATCAGGAACGCGATGAGGCCGAGCGGCACGTTGATGAGGAAGATTGACCGCCATCCGGCATCGCCGATGTCGGCCTTGAGCAGCAGCCCGGCCAGGATCGGGCCGGCGACACCGGCCAGACCCATCACGGGGCCGAACGGCACGAAGGCCTTGGCCAGCTGGTCGCGCGGGAAGGCCACCGTCACCAGGGCCATGCCCTGCGGGATCATCACCGACCCGAAGAGCCCTTGGAGCACCCTCGCCACGATCAGCCAGGCGACCGAGGGAGCCAGCCCGCAGGCAGCGGACGCCACCGTGAACCCTGCCAGGCCCACCAGGAACATGCGGCGGCGCCCCAGCAGGTCGCCGAGACGCCCGCTGGTGACCAGGCCGAGGCCGAACGCCACGGTGTACGCAGCGAGCACCCACTGCAGGGTGCTCTCTGAGCCACCGAGCTCAGCGCGGATGGAGGGGCCGGCGAGGTTGGCGACGGTGGCGTCCACCAGATCCATGACGTCGGCGAGGAGAACGACGGCGAGCACAGACCAGGCGGTCCGCATCGAGGTCGGCGGCGAGGACTCGTACGAAGATTCTGTCGTGTTCACGAACACTGTTCTAAACAAGAACATAGTTCTTGTCAAGAACACCGTTCGTATCCTCATCCACCACCCAGCCGTAGAATTTCGCCTGTGCCCGAGCCCACTGACGCGCCTGCCTCGCGCCGCCGACCAGGGCGCCGCAAGATCCTCAGCCGTGAGCGGATCGTCGAGGTGGCGCTGGAGATGGTGGCCGAGGAGGGGTACGCAGCCCTGACCATGCGCCGCATCGCCGCGAAGCTCGACACCGGGCCCGCGACGCTCTATGCCCACTTCGCGAACAAGGCGGCCCTCGACGAGCAGATGCTGGCCACGCTCTGCAAGCAGATCGTCCTGCCTCGGCCCGACGCAACGCGTTGGCGTGAGCAGATGCACGACCTCGCGGCGCAGATCCGCGACGCCTACCTCGCCTACCCGGGCATCTCGATGGCGACTCTCGCGGTGGTGCCGACGAACCCCGAGACACTGCGGCTGAGCGAGAGCATGCTCGCCGTGATGATCGCCGGCGGAGTCAGCCCCCAGTCGGCTGCGTGGGCCGTGGACGCCATCAGCCTGTACGTCGCCGCCTACTGCCTCGAGCAGGCGCAGTGGGTCACGGACGTCACAGCCTCCGGCGGCTGGCCGCAGACCCGGGACGCGCTGCTCCGGCGGTTCGACGCACTGCCAGACTCCGACTTCCCGGTGTCGAAGGCATACGCAAGAGAGCTGACCGCTGGCGCCGGCCACGACCGGTTCGACTTCACGCTGTCGATCATGCTTGCCGGCCTGGCGCAGCAGTGAGCCCTGGGGGTCGGAGCGCATCGACCAGGGCGTACGCAGCAGTGAGCCCTGGGGGCCGGAGCGCATCGACCCGGGCGTACGCAGCGGCGGAAACCCACGACGGCGACCCCGAGATCACCCCAGCCAACGCAGGTCACCGCCGGCGGTTGCGCGCCTCCCAGCACGGCGTGTGCCAGTGGCGGCGCGCGTCGACCGCGTCGCCCTGACCCACCGAGGCCTGCGCCGGCCACGCGACCACGTGTGGCACGCCGGCACTGACCTGCTGACGACAGCCGGGGCAGGTGTACGACCGCCCGGAGTCGTTGCCCGCCACCCGCTGGACGACCCACTCCCCTTCCACGCGTCGCAGCGAGCCCACGCTCAGCGGGCGGTCCTCGTCGTCGGACGGCGACCGTCGACCTCGGCGAGGATGGTTGCTGCGGGGCACGGGAGAAGTCTCGCTCACCACGTCTCTGGGAGCACGTCGATGCAGGTGCACCCGTCCAGCGCACATTTCGTCGAGCTCGGTTCAGGCGGCAGATCGGACCGGCCGGTCTCGGTCACCGCTTCCTCTCCCCCTCTGCGCGCTCCAGTCGGCGACAACGGAGAACACCTCGGCTGACCACCGAGCACGAGGTCATTCCCACCCGTGCGTGATCGTGCTCCACCGACGTCGATGACCCCGGCCCGTCGTCCCTGCGGGCTGGCCTAGTGTGGCCCGATGCAGTCCGCCGACCGGGCACGCCGCGAGCTCACTGGCTGGGCCGTTGCCTGGGCGGTCGTCGGGGCCGTCCTTTGGCTGGTGCTCGGGTTCGCACCGGGGGCCGCGGCGCTGGTGATGGGGTGCGTCTGCCTGGGCCTGGTCGCGGCGCGGGTCGGCGCCGTGCTCCCGCCCGGTGCAGCGTGGGCCAACCGCGTCACCCTGCTGCGGGCCGTCCTGGTCAGCGTCGTGCTGGCCCAGACCGTACGTCTGCTGCTCTCCCACGAGCCACCCAGCCTCGGCTTCCTCACCGTGGGCGGGCTCGCGCTGGCCCTGGACTCCGTCGACGGGCACGTCGCCCGCAGCACCGGCTCGGTCAGCTCCGTCGGCGCGCGGTTCGACGTGGAGCTCGACGCCTGGCTGGTGCTGGTGCTCTCGGTCGCGGCCACGACCGCGTACGGCGCCGTGATGCTCGTCCCCGGCCTCGCCTACTACGTCTTCCGCCTGGCCGGCCTGGTGTGGCCGTGGCTGCGCCACCCCCTGCCGCCGAGCACCCGGCGCCGTGTGATCGGAGCCCTGCTGGGCGTTGCACTGCTGGCGATCGCCGCGCAGGTCCTGCCGCCACAGGTCAGCCCGTACGTCATGGCGCTGACCGTCGTCGCGCCCGCGAGCTCCTTCGGCTGGGACGTGACGCTCCTGCGGCGGCAGCGCGACCGTCGCTGAGGCCTCAACGACCGCCGCGGCGCTGCATCCAGGGCCAGACGATGAACGCCACGAACAGGATGCCCACGACGGCCCCGCCGACCATCAGCCACCACCACGCGACGTTCTCGCCCCACAGGGAGTCGCCGAAGGCGACCCCGGCGCCGTAGACCACGGCAGCCAACCCGGTCGCTGCGGCACCGGGCGTGGTGAAGACCGACGGGTTCGCACCGCGACCGGTGGTCGTCACGGGGTCACGGTCAGGGTTCACGGTGGTCATGTGTCCTCCTGGGTCGGATGCTTCATCGTTGCACAGCGATTCGGCATCAGCGCTGAACACAGAATCATTGACGTGGTGGCGAGACCCGGAGGGCGTACGTGAGGAAGAACCACCAGAGCAGAGCGAGCGGGAACGACTTCAGCAGGTAGTAGTCGAGGCCGAACGCCAGCAGGCTCACACCAAGCGCGGTGAGCAGACAGAGCCGCAGTGGGTTCGCCGGGTGCGCGGTCACCGCGGATCGCACCACGACGCCGACCAGGCCGAGCAGCAGCAGGCAGCCGACGACCCCCAGCTCGGCCAGGGTGCCGAGGTAGAGCGAGTGGGGGTTGGTGAGGGCGAGGCCGTACGAGGTCGCGAGGAACCCGTCCTTGCCCACAGGGAGCAGGCCTGCCTCAGTGGCGAACCAGGGCCAGAGGCCGCCCTGGCCCACGCCCAGCAGCAGGTGCAGCGGAGAGCTGGTGGCCGCGTCCAGCGCAGTGACCGCGTTCTGCTCCCGCAGCGGATCGCTCAGGGTGACGAGCCGCAGCATCTGGTTGCGGAGCACCAGGGCGAGCACGACCCCGATGGCCGCCACCGCTGCGACGGCGATGCCCATGAGGCGTCGGCTCACCGCGGGTGCTGCGCCCCGGGCCGGGAAGTAGCGCGTTGCGAGCAGCCCCACCAGGACGACCAGGCAGATCAGCCCGGCGCGGGACCCGGTGGCCACGACCAGTCCCGCCGAGAGCAGGGCGAGGGCGAGAGACAGGGTGGTCCGTACGCGCTCCCACGCCAGCCCCAGGAAGGTGGCCGTGACGAGGAGCAGGGGTACGTGGATCACCGCCGCCCCGCCGAGGCCCGAGAACAGGCGGGCCGACGGGTCGGCATCGAGCTGGGCCCGGACGAACCCCACCAGGCTGAGCAGGGCGATCAGGAGGGCGAGCGCGTACGCGTGGCGGCGGCTCCATGCCCGCGGGACGGCGACCGCGAGCAGCACGCCGGCGGCCATGGCGAGGAAGGCCTCGAGGAGGGGCACACCGATGTACGGCCAGGGGACGACGACGTCCTGCGCCGCCGTCGCGGGCACGCTCATCACGCGCGAGACGCCGAGCGAGCGTACGAACGCGTACCCCAGCAGGGCCGTGAAGGAGCCGAGCGCGAGCCAGAGGGCGGGGCGGCGCTCGCGTACGGCGGTGGTGGGCAGCACGACAACGGCCCCGGCGATCACGACGACGGCGGCGATCCAGAGAAAGCGCGGGTACAGGCCGTGGCTCCCGTCGGCCTGGGTGGTGGTGGTGACGAGGCTGAGCAGGGCGACGAGGGGAAGGATGGTGAGGGCGTACCAGGGGGCCAGCCGCTCGGTCATCGGGGAGAGTCGGCTCGTCACGCCGTCACTGTAGCCAGGCTCACGTGACGGTGACCGCGATGGTGTGGTGGCCGGAGGCGCCGTCGGGAGCGAGCGGGGCCGGGGCCGCGGTCTGGACGGTGCCGTCGGTCTCCACGGCACGTACGCGGATGGTGTGCCTGCCCGCCGTCGCGTCCCAGGGAAGGGCCCACTGGCGCCAGTAGTCGACGCCGACGTCGGGGCCGAGCGTGGCCTTCTGCCAGTCGCCGCTGTCGACCTGCACCTCGACGGCGCTGATGCCGCGGTGGGTGGCCCAGGCGACGCCGCCGATGGTCGTGGCGCCGGCAGTGAGGGAGGCGCCCCGGGTCGGGGTGTCGATGCGGGAGGCGGTCTTCACGGGGCCGCGCGCGGACCAGCCCCGGGTGGTCCAGTAGGCGGTGTCGCGGTCGAAGCGCGTCACCTTGAGCTGGGAGAGCCACTTGGTGGCTCCGACGAACCCGTAGAGACCAGGGGTGACCAGCCGGGCCGGGAAGCCGTGGACCTGGGTGAGCGGCTCGCCGTTCATGGCGACGGCGATCATGGCGGAGCGACCGTCGAGGAGCACGTCGAGCGGGGTGCTGGCGGTGAAGCCGTCGGGCCCGGAGCTGAGGACCATGTCGGCGTCCCGGTGAGGGGAGGCGCGGCGCAGGAGGTCGGAGACCAGGACGCCCTGCCAGCGGGCACCGCCGACAAGGTCGCCGCCGACCTCGTTGGAGACGCAGCCGAGGGTGATGTCGGCCTCGACCATGGGCATGGCGAGCAGCTCGTCGTACGTGATGGTCAGCGGGTTCTCGACCATCCCGTTGATGCGGAGCGACCAGCCCTCGGGGTTGACCTTCGGCGGGACCAGGGCGATGTCGATGCGGTAGAAGTCCTTGACCGGGGTCTGCAGGGGCGAGACCGGGACCTGGCGCTCGAGGCCTTCGGGCAGGGGTGGGCGACGCGTGGCCGGGCTGGGGATGGCGCGTCGGGCCGTCGGCGTGGTGTCGGGGATGAGCGCGCCGATGGCGGCCAGGGCGGCGCCGCCGGCGAGGGCGGTCGTCGTCGTGACGAAGCGGCGGCGCCCGGGGTCGGGTGGCGTCATGCGTTGCGCGAGGGCGACGAGCACCGCACCGCCCACCAGTGCGGTGACGGCCCCGGTGAGCGCGCCGGCGGCGCCGTACCGGGTGGTGGCGATCGCCGTCGGGATGAGGGCCAGCAGGGTGCTGGCGGTGAGCGCGAGGGGCAGGGAGCGGCGGGCGAGCACGCCGACCAGGGCGGCTATGCCCAGGGTCACCAGGACGACGGTCGCGACGAGCACCGTCTTGTCGTACGAGCCGAAGGTCGCGATCCCCCAGTCCTTGAGTGGTCTCGGGACGACATCGATGGCGGCGCTCCCCACGGCTGCGGCAGGGGATGTACGGGGGTCGACGAGACTCGCCACGAGGTGGCCCGCGCCCAGGCCCGCGGCTGCTGACGCGACTCCCGCCAGCGCGTACTCCCGTGTCGTCCTCACCTCGCCATCCTGCCCGGGGTGAGCAGTGGGGTGGTCGTGGGTACGTCAACGCTTGGGGCTGACGATCACCGATTGCAGCTCAGCCACAGGCATCTGACGCGACTGCGTACGGTCCATCGCGATCGTTCCGGTGTGTCCCATCGCCGACCAGGTCACCGTCCAGTGAGTCGCGGCCGTCATCGTGAAGCCAGCCCCTTCCTTCGCTGGAAGGCCGGGGTAGCGATAACCACAGTCCGGAGACTCCGGCGGCGGGAGCACGGTCATCTGCCTGTATGGCGTCATGCTCGTGCACCTGACGACGTCGCCGTTGCCCATGTCGAAGGACGCACCCGTCCGCCTGGCCACGATCACCACAGTGATGCCCTGCTCGGTGACGCTGGTGCTCAGCTGGTCTGGACTCTCCGCCCACAGCCAGATCGGATATCCGACCGCCACGACCTTCCACTCGTTCACCGACGGGTCCGGCCCCACCTGAGCGTTGACCTCCGGCAGTTTGAGTCGTGCCACCGCCTGCCGAGCCACGACGGCAGGGTCGGGCGTGTTGGCCTGGGGCAATATCTGACAAACGCCGTTGATCTGAGGGTTTGTGTCTACGCAATAAGCGGCGCCCAATCCGTCTCCGCCGTCAGGCACTGTGTAGCCAGGCGGGGAGGGGTTTGACGGTACTCGAGGATTCTTCTCACCCCCCGATGTCCCACCTACCACCGTGATTTGGCCATCGCTCGAGCTGGCGTTCGCGTATCCCCCTGTAGCTCCTTCCCCCTCATCACCACGGGCACCTACAGTCGTCGCCATCGATGAAAGAACCACCGAGAAGAACAGCGTCTTCCTCGCGACCGACGCTAGAAGGGACACTGCGCCTGCACCTTGTCAATGTTTGAAAAGATCCGAAGTTTGCCGTCTTGCCTCTTCAGGGCGCGTGTTGCCACTACTAGCTGTCCTGGGCCGATCAGCGATCCATCAGGCCCATACATCGCTCCCCCTCGACTGTCCTCGCAGGTCGTGAGCACCACGAGTGCATCCTCCCGCCTGGTCGTTCGATCGATGGCAGCTCGAAAGGTCGCAGGCTCGCCTTTGGCGAGGTTCCCGGATGATTTCTGGTGGGCCAGTAGCGCCACGATGTTCTTACGGAACGGGTCTGCGATCGTGGCGTCGAGCTCCGGCGTGGGGGCTTCGGCGCCCCCCGCGAAGATCAACCGCCAGTACTCCTTGGCGTACCGGTCGTACACCTCCAGCGCCTCGGCCTCCAGGGCCAGCTGGGCTTGCTGCTCCTCGTACGTGGTCTTGTCGCAGGCATACGGAGTCGCGGGACCACCGGCGGGCGGTGTGCACACGTACGTCGGTGTGGACGCCACCGCCGTCGGGGAGGTCGTGGGCTGTGTCGGCGAGCCTGTGCAGGACGCGAGCAGGGCAACGACCAGCGTCGCTGCGACGACCACCCATCTGGCGCTCACCGGGCTCCCCTCGTTGGACCTGGCTCACTATGGCACGGGCCCTTCGGGGCGAATCAAGAGCCCGTGGAGCATCTGTGGACAACTCGCGCTGTCCACAGGACACCCCCCGACGGCCGCCACACCGATCGTCGGAACCGGTTGTCAGAGCCGCCCCCTAGGCTGGCCGACGTGTCGGTGGCAGAGCGGTTGAGGGGCAGCACGTTCCTCAAGCACGTCCTGCAGCTGATGACGGGCACGGCGCTCTCGCAGGTCATCACGATCGTCGTCCAGCTGGTGCTGATGAAGCTGTACACGGGCGCCGACTTCGGCGTGTATGCCGTTGTCACCGCCGTCACGGCCGGCCTCGTCACGATCGCCACGCTGCGCTACGACCTCACCATCGTGCTGCCCACCAGTGACGGCGATGCCCGCCGCCTCGTCACGCTCACCAGCCGCATCAACACCATCGTCTGCGCCGCCGCGCTCGCGATCCTGCTCCTCGCCCGCCACCAGCTCGCCGCCCTCCTGGTCACCGGGGTCACCCCCGAGGATCTCGCCCGCCGCGCCGAGGTCGCCACCTGGTTGCCGGCAGCCGCTCCCCTGGCCTGGGTGATGCAGCAGCTGCTGATCTCGGCCTACTGGCTGAACCGGCACCAGCGCTACTCCGAGATGGCCGGCAACAAGGTCGCCCAGTCGCTCGGCGCCGGGGCGGGCCAGATCGCGCTCGGCGCGGCCCGGCAGGGCACCCTCGGTCTCCTCGGCGGCCAGCTCGCCGGCCTCCTCGCGGCCCTCGCTCTGGTCTGGGCCCGCCTCCGCACGACGCTCGGGGCCGCCCCCACCGCGTACGCCCCCGGGCTGCTGCGCACCTATCGCCGGATGCCGCTCCTCAACGGGCCCAGTGCGGTCTTCGACGCCATCCGCCTCAACGGCATCACGGTGCTGCTCGGCGCCGCGTTCGGCCTCGCCCCGCTCGGCCAGTTCAACCGCGCCTGGACGCTCCTCCAGGCCCCGATCGCCCTGATCAACGGCGCGCTGCAGCAGGTCTTCTTCCAGAAGCTCGCCACCACGCCGCGGCACGAGATGGCCCGCACCGTCCGTACCTCCATCCTCCGCTCCGCTGCCCTCGGCGTCGTTCCGTTCGGGCTGATCTACGCCCTCGCTCCACCACTGTTCCGCTGGTGGGACGTCGAGTGGACCCAGGCGGGCATCCTCGCCGCCGCGCTCGTGCCCTGGCTCTACCTGAACTTCATCACCTCGCCCATCTCCTCGGTGTTCCTCGTGGTCGAGGCGCAGGGCATCTTGATGGCGTTCTCGTTCGTCTTCGCCGTTGTCCCGCTGGCGATGATCTGGTGGCACACCGCTGACATGGTCGGTACGGTCCGAGTCGTGTCTCTCGCCATGGCCGCACTGCTCCTCGTCTTCTGCGGCCTGGCACTGCTGGTCGCCAAGCGGTACGCGTCGACTCGGGAGCCCGAGGTCGTCGCATGACCGACGAGCCCCGCGCACTCCCCGACCTCCCCACCCCTGACCCGGCCACGCTGCGCGAGCTGACCAAGCCCGTCCGGGGGGCAGGTCAGCGGCCCACGCCGCGCTGGGTCGGCTGGTTCCTGATCCTGCTGCCCAGCCTCGCCGCGGGCGGCCCCCTGCTCGGCGTCGGCTCGGTGTTCGCGTTCCGGGTCGCGGCCGTGGTGCTCTTCGTCACCGCCGCCTGGGACTGGAACCGGTTCCACGACCGCTCCCGTACGTTCATGGTCACCCTCGGGATGGGCGCCGCCTTCGCCGCGTCCGGGCTGCTCGCCCTTGCTGTCTCTCGCCCGCCCACCGGGCCCGCGGTCACCGAGCTGCTCGCCGTGGGGCTGATGTTCGCGGTCGCGCTCGCCCTGGTGCAGCTCTACCGCACCGCGGAGACGGTGCTCACGGTGGCGCGCGGCTGGCTGTACATGACGGCGCTCGTCCTTGCCGTCAACGCCTGGGAGATCCTCTCCGGCAACCGCCTCCCCAACTTCTACCTGCCACCGTCGATGAAGGGCGTCGACTTCCAGTGGGACCAGATCGCCGGGCCCTTCCACAACCCCAACCAGCTCGCCGCCGTGCTCGTGATGTCAGCGATCGTGATGGCCGTCGGCTTCTCTCTCGAGCATGACCGGCGGCTCCGCTGGGCGTACGTCGCCGTCTGCCTCCCCATGCCCCTGGTGATCCTGCGCACCGGGTCCACCTTGGGCCTCGCACTCCTGGGCGTGGTCACCGTCGTCTGGCTCAGTCTCCACCGCTGGACCCGCCTCATCGGCCTCCCGCTCGCGGTGATCGCCGTCGTCGCCCTGCCCCCGGGCCGCGCCCTGCTGACCGCCCTCTGGGGCCAGGCCGTCAACCTCTGGCACCCCCGCGACGACTTCGTCTACTCCTCCGGCGACCGGCTCAACCTGATGCTCGACGGCGTCGTGATGCTGCGGCGCTCGAGCTGGGTCGGCGTCGGCCCCGCCGGGTTCAGCCACGTGATGACGACCCAGCCGATGCCGTACGGCACGCACGGCATCGTCAACCCCCACAGCGCGGTGATCGAGATCACGGCGCAATACGGCATCGGCATGTTCGTGCTCCTCGTGCTCGTTGCCGTCGGCCTCGTGAAGTGGTCGCTGCAGCGCCTGGCCCGTACACGCGGTGAGCGCCTCGCCTCCCCCCGTCGCTCCGTCGCCCTCTGGCTGCTGGTGCTGACGGTGCTGTGGCCGGTGCTGTCGATGATGAACTCCACCTGGCTGAACCAGTCGATGTCAGCCATGCTGATCGGCACGCTGGTGCTCTGGGCGCGCCACATCGAGCGGCCCCTCGGGCGCCGGGTGACCACCTCCGAGGCCGCCCTCCGCAACCTGCCCCCCGCACCGAAGGAGACGACATGACGCTCATCAAGGCCGAGCGGCTGGTGACGCGAGACGGCGTGCACGAGCCGGGGTTCGTACGCATCGAGGGCGACCGCATCGTCGAGGTCGGCCCCGACCTCCCGGGCACCCCCGACCACGAGGTCGGCACCCTGGCCCCAGGCCTGGTCGACGTGCACTGCCACGGTGGCGGCGGTGCGTCGTTCGGCTCCGACGCCCCCACCGCGATCCGTACGCACCGTGCGGCCGGCACCACCAGCCTCGTCGCCTCCACCGTCACGGAGTCGATCGACGACCTCGAGCAGCAGGTACGCAACCTCGCCCCCCTCGTCGAGCAGGGGGAGCTGGCCGGCGTGCACCTCGAGGGCCCCTGGCTCGCCGAGGAGTTCAAGGGTGCCCACCCGGCCGAGCTGCTGCGCGACCCCGCCCCCGAAGACATGACGCGCATCCTGGAGGCTGGCCGCGACACCGTACGCATGGTTACCCTCGCCCCCGAGCGCGAGGGCGGCATCGACGCGGTGTCGCTGCTCGTCGACCTGGGCGTGGTGGCGGCGGTCGGGCACACGGCGGCGACGTACGAGCAGGTGGCCGAGGCTCTCGCCGCCGGCGCGTCCGGCGCGACGCACCTGTTCAACGCCATGAAGCCGATCCACCACCGCGCCCCGGGCCCGATCATGGCGCTGATGGGCGACTCCGGTGCGTGGCTGGAGATCGTCGCCGACGGGCACCACCTGCACCCCGAGGTGGTCCGGTACGTCGCCTCGACCTATCCCGGTCGCGTGGTGCTCATCACCGATGCGATGGCGGCGGCCGGGGCGCCTGACGGCTCGTACGTGCTGGGTCAGCTCCACGTCACCGTCACCGAGGGCGTCGCCCGGATCAGCGGCACCGACACCATCGCCGGCAGCACGCTCACGCTGGCGAAGGCGCTGCAGAACGCGATCGCGTACGGCGTCGAGTGGACGACGGCGATCGCTGCCGCCACCTGGAACCCGGCCGCCTACCTCGGCCTCGACGAGGTCGGCGACCTGGCCGCGGGCCTCCGGGCCGACGCCGTCGAGCTGGCCGACGACTGGTCGGTGACCCGGGTGCTGCACCGGGGCGAGTGGCTCTGAGTCAGCTCGCCCAGCGGCCCTGGTAGAACATCCAGGCCCACCAGATCATCACCAGCACGCTGAGCACGGCGGCGACGGTCGCGACCGTACGCCGCCGCGCCCCCGACGCGCCCTTGCCGCCCGTCACCCACTCGCCGATCAGCAGCCAGAGCGGGAACCACAGCAGCACGGCGCGGTTCACGCTCATCAGCCAGTACGAGGTCGTGAAGGCGAGCACCTGCGGGCCGACCCAGGCGGCCTCCCCCCAGCGGCGCTTCGCGAGGCAGATGACCGTCACGACCAGGCCGACCGCCAGCGACACCACCTCGGCGCGGAACACCCAGGCCCAGCCGGGGTGGTCCGCATACGCCCCCGGCACGATCGCCGGGATCGTGTGCTTGATGGAGTCCCACGGCCAGGTCAGCCCGCGGGACCAGCCGGTGGCCTGCGCCGCGTACCAGGCGGTCCAGCTGCCGAACGTGACGCGCAGGTAGACCGCGTACGCGACCGGCACCAGCGCCGGGATCAGCAGCCACTCCAGGCGACGCCAGCGGCGGCCCTTCGTGGTCAGCGCCAACACCGCGAGCGCGGCGATCAGGAAGACCCCTGACACCCGGAACGCACACGCGCCCGCCGCGAGCAGAGCAGCCCATCCCCAGTGGTTGTCGCGGGCCTTCACCCAGGCCCAGAAGGCGAAGGCGCAGAACAGGCTCTCCGTGTACGGCACGATCGTGAACACCGTCGTCGGAGCGATCAGCCAGGCCGCCGCGGCGACCACACCGGCGCGGCGCCCGCCCAGCCTGTACAAGCCCCACGCGGCCACCGCCGACGCGAGCAGCGAGATCGCGATCCCGACCACCACCGGGTCGACGCCCACCGCGAGGGCCCCCCGCAGCAGCATCGGCAGGCCCGGGAAGAACGCCACCTCTTGCTGCTTGGCGTACCCGTCGCGGGCGATGGTGAGGAAGTGCTCGACGTCCCAGTTCGCGGCGACGTCCTTGAGCGACCGGGCCTTCGACCACATCACCCACACCGCGACCAGGGCGAGCACCAGCCGGCTGCCCAGCCAGGCCTGGACGACGAGCCGGGGCCCGTCGCCGGCCGTCGCGCGTCTGCTGCCCGTCACCTGCCGGGCCGGCCGCGGCGCTCGCGGCGGGTTGCTGGGGCGGGCGGCTCAGACGACCCCGTACGCACCGTGCCGGCGCCCACCGGAACGAGCGCGAACTGGTCGGGGGCGCCGTCGAGCACGCCACCGATCTCGTCGTCGGTGCCCGTCTCGCGCACCGGGTCCTCGTCAGGTCTCAGGATGTCGGTGGCCACCACCAGCACCAGCCACAGCTGCACTCCGACCCGGATGAAGACGGCGAGCCAGTAGATCCGGTCCGGGCCGCCCGAGCCTGGCTTCAGGGTGCCGGCGAGGTGGCCCCAGATGGCGGCGAAGTAGATCAGCTCGGCGACCGTCCAGACGGCCCAGGAGCGCCAGTCGGGGCGCGCCAGCACCAGGAGCGGCAGCAGCCACAAGGCGTACTGGGGCGAGTAGACCTTGTTCACGATCAGGAACAGGGCGACCACGATGAACGCCACTTGCGCCACCCGCGGCCGCCGGGGTGCCACGAAGCAGAGGAGGCCGAGGCCGACGCAGCCGGCGAGCATGAACAGCAGCGACCACATGCTGACGTTCGGCACCTGGATGCCGCCCAGCGCCAGGACGTACCAGATCGAACCGAGATCCCCGCCGCGGTCGGCGTTGAAGGTGAAGAAGTACGCCCACCCGCTCGGTGTGGCGAGGTAGACGGGGAGGTTCACGGCTAGCCAGGACGCGGTGGTGCCGGCCAGCAGACGGCTCATGGCGTCGAGTTTTCCGGCCCGGATCAGCAGCAGCACGAGCGGCCCCAGGATGAACAGCGGGTAGAGCTTGGCGGCGATCGCGAGGCCGTACAGGAGGCCGGAGACGAACGGGTGCTTCTTCATCCAGGCGTACATGGCCGCGGCCGTCAGCGCGACGGCGAACATGTCCCAGTTGATGAGGGCCTCGGCCATGACCACGGGCGAGACGGCGACCATGAGGCCGGCGCGCCAGCCGTCGCTGGGCATCATCCGGCGCGTCAGGTCGATGGTGGCGAGGAAGCACGCGAAGAGCATCACCGACGACACCGCGAAGAACACGTTGGCGTTGTCGAGCACCTGCTGGCCGTCGAGACCCGGCTGCGCACGGAAGCCGAGAAGGTTGGTGACCAGCCGGGCGACCTCGACGAAGCCGCCGGTGAGCACGGGGTACTCCCACGGCACCTCGGAGTAGAGCGGCTGCCCCTCGGCGATCCCCCGCACCTGGTAGAGCACCGGGATGTCGGAGTAGCAGAGGCGGTAGAACGAGTTCACCGGGTGCCCCGCGTCCGACTGCCGGCACACGGACTGCCGGGCCATCAGCACGAACCAGGAGAGCGTGCCGATCAGGAAGAGCAGGCCCGGCCCGCGCAGGAAGCTCATCCCGCCCCGGGCGTGGCGCCCGAGCGGGCCGCCGAGCCGGGTCCAGAGCACGGCCGGGCCCTGGCTCACGGGCCGGCTGGTCGCCGTCACGGGCGCAAGCCTAGGGGTCGCGGTGATAGCAACCCCTTCCGGAAGGCGTCGAAGAGTTCTGTGGCTTCGGTGCCGTGGGAGTCTCGCGCCATGTCCTCACCGTGCTCAAGAAGCACCTCCGCAGCGATGGAGGCGCCGTCGGGGCGAAGGATCGCCACGGCCTGCCGACCCGTCCGATACGCCGCTGCCAGCTGTGGGTCGTGATCGACGGCCTCGAAGGCTTGTTCGTCGGCGTACAGATCATCGGCGTACGGCTCGTCTCCAGCACCGCGGAGGAGGGCATAGAGGTCCACGGCGTCCTTGGGGGTGGCATGCCGTCGGTCCCTCCACGCGAGCACCTTCAGGTAGCACTGGGCAGCAAGGGGAGCCACGGGGATGACTTCCCCGTTGACCTCGACCAGGTCACATGCCCGGCTGGTCTCTTCAAGCCCCGAACATCGAGACTGAACCCGTCCATGATGACCTTGCGCTCGTGCTCCAAAGGGCCAAACGGCACGAGATCGATGTCTACCTCGCGCACACGAAACCGATGCGTCCCACCTGCCGGCTGCAGGGCTCCTAGGAACTCTCCACTGAGCTCATCGTCACCGATGTTCAATCTTGGCACTCGTTCAACTTAACTGAACACCGAGAAAAACTGAACGCTCAGCTGGTGCTGGTGGTCGCCGAGGGCGGCGCGCTGCCGCCTCCGCCGCCGGTACGGGTCGCCGACGGCGCCGAGGTGGTGGCGCGGGTGGTTGCCGGCGGCGGCGCCGAGGTGACCGGGGCCGTGGTGGCCGGAGCGGTCGTGGGCGGCTCGGTGGTGGCGGGTGCGGTCGGGGTGGCCGGCACGGAGGCGGGTGGCGACGACACCGGCGCCGACGCGACCGGGGCCGACGCGACGGTCTGCTGGGGCCGCGGGGAGCGGGTCTGCTCCTTCGACCCGTTGACGTACACGGGCGGGTCGAACTCCACGTCGGGCCGGCCCTTCATGGCCACGGTCATGTAGTCCAGCCAGGTCAGCGCCGGGTACGTACCGCCGAAGAAGGTGGCGTCTCCCTTGCGGGCGTACGGGTCGAGGTCGGCGTTGCCGCCGTCGCCGGCGACGTACATGACGGCCGTGGAGACCTGCTTGGTGTACGCGACGAACCAGCTCGACAGGACGTCGTCACCCACGCCGGCGGTGCCCGTCTTGCCGGCGATGTCGCGGCCGAGGCTCGACACCCGGGCGCCGGTGCCCTCGTTGACGACGTTCTGGAGGGCGTACGTCGTGTCCTTCGCGATGTCGGCCGAGAACGCCTGCCGCGTCGTCGGGTTGGCACGGAAGATCACCTCCCCGTTCAGCGAGCGCACCTCCTTCACGAAGTGCGTCGCCACGTACGTGCCGTTGTTGGCGATGGTGGCGTACCCGGTCGCCTGGTCCAGGGGGCTGACCTCGGCCGCGCCCAGGGAGATGCGGTTGTTCATGTCCCACCCCGGGCCCTCGGCCACGCCCGCATCGTTGGCGGCCTTGGCGATCTCCTGCGGGCCGTTCTTCATCTGCTGGGTGAGGTCGACAAAGGCGGTGTTGATGGAGTCGGCGGTCGCCTTGGTGAGCGACACCTCGCCGTACTGCGTCGAGAACTCGTTGCGTACCGGCGCCCCCTCGCCCTTCGGCGTGAACGTGTCGCCGTTGAACGTCGAGCGCAGCGAGAAGCCGTTGCGCAGTCCGGCGATGACTGCGTACGTCTTGAACGTCGACGCCGCCATCCGGTCGGTGGTGGCCCAGTTGCGGCTGTTGGCGACGTAGTCCGGCCCGCCGTACATGGCGAGCACCTCACCGGTGCCGACCTCCACCGACGCGATCGCGGCGTGCAGCTGGTTCGGGTCCTGTTTCTTGGCCGCGTTCGCGGCCGCCTGCTGCGTGTACTTCTGCGCTGACGCCACCGCCGCCTCCTGCGCCGCGACGTCGAAGGTGGTGACGATCTGGAGGCCGCCGCCGCTGATCTGCGCGGGGGTGATGTTCTGGCTCAGCAGCTCGGCCTCGACGGCCTTGAGCAGGAAGCCCTTGGGGCCGCCCAGGCGTGAGCTCTTCGGCACGTCGGGGAACGTCGGCAGCGCCCGCGCCTGCTCGCGCTGGGCCGCGGTGATGGTGCCCATCTCGAGCATGCCGTCCAGCACGTACGTGTAGCGGTCACCCAGCCGCGCCAGGTTCTTCTGGCCCTCGCTGGGGTCGAACATGCTGGGGTTGTTCAGCACCGACGCCAGCACGGCCGACTGCTGCAGGGAGAGGTCCTTGGCGTCGACGTTGAAGTACGCCCTCGCGGCGGCCTGCACCCCGTACGCACCGCGCCCGAAGTAGATCGTGTTGAGGTAGCCCTCGAGCACCTGCTCCTTCGGCATGGCGCGGCCCATCTTCACCGCCAGCAGCAGCTCGGTGATCTTGCGCGTCGCTGACCGCTCGGAGTTCAGGTAGAGGATCTTGATGTACTGCTGGGTGATCGTCGACCCGCCCTGCAGCTCGCGGCCGCGGGCGATGTTGTACGCCGAGCGCGCGATGCCTGAGGGGGAGATGCCCTTGTCGTTCCAGAAGTCGCGGTTCTCGGCCGAGATCACGGCGTCCTGGACCGTCTTCGGCATCTGCGACAGCGGGATCGTGGTGCGGTTCTGCTCCACGAACGACCCCAGCTGGGTGGTGCCGTCACGGTAGAACACCGTCGACTTGTTCATCTGGAACGCGGTGTTCGGGTCGGGGAAGTCGGTGCGCTGGTACGCGATCGCGATGCCCCCGAGCCCCAGGATGCCGACGACGAGCACGAGGATCGTGACCGCCTTCAGTCCGGCCAGGAGCCGGCGCTTCCAGTCGGGGCGGGTTGCTCTGCTCGGGGCCTTGGTCGCGGTCGACGTACGGCGCTTGGTCTCAGCCATAGATGTCCTCAACGGTCTTCTGGCGGCGCGGCGGGCGTCGTGTGACGCCGTCACCGGCCAGGTACGAGGTGATCATGTGGTTCCAGCCGCACTCGGTGCAGACCTCGACGACGCAGACGCGGAACTCGCCCACCTCGTTCTCCATCTCCTCCAGCTCGGGCGTCGACTTGATGCGCCCGGAGTACTGGCCGAGCTGGGGGCCGAACACGTAGCTCAGGTTCACCAGCCGGCCGCAGTCGTTCACCGGGCACCGGACGTCGCCGAGCTCCCCGTGGTGCAGCGCTGAGCGCACCAGCATCGGGTCGGCATCGCAGGCGTCGGCCTTCGTCAGCGTACGGACACGGCTGCGCAGCGCCTCTAGGGTGCGACGCCGCTGGAGGGCATAGTCGACGACCTGCCGCTTGGACCACATGCGAACCAGAGTAGGCGGGCCGCGCCAGCCCGGACGAGGCCGAGACGGCGCGTACGGCGTATGCTTCTCCCGGCCCACCGTCTGCAGGCGGGCCTCGGGGCACTGGCGCAATTGGTAGCGCACCGCCTTTGCAAGGCGGGGGTTAGGGGTTCGAGTCCCCTGTGCTCCACCCAAAGTGTCTTACGGGAACACTCGACATCGGAAGATGTGGAGTGTTCCCGTTTGGCTTCCTCTCCCTCGCCGCCGCGGCTGTCGTGGTCTTGTCCCGTTCTCGTGGACACGGATTTCTAGGCGATGGGACTGCTGCAGGGATGGGTGACACGATCGCTGTGGTGCCGTTGGGTGCCACGG
>CAKZHP010000130.1 GCA_936924635.1 uncultured Propionibacteriaceae bacterium | reverse complement strand
CCCGCGACGCCGCCCCGCCCCGCGACGCCACGCGTGCCCGGCTCGCCCCTGCCCGACGAGCTGCTGAAGGCCGTCGAGGAGTCCGACACCGAGGAGCGCCGGCAGGCTGCCCGGGAGTGGAGCGAGGCCGAGACCGCCACGAAGCTGTTGCCCCCGGTCCCCGACGACGAGGCGTTCTGGCGCCGCCCGAAGGACTGACGCGGCCCAGCGTGCGCGCGCCCCGTCCGTACACCGGAAAACCACGGGCCGGGCTCTCCCGCGCCGCCTACAGTGCCCGCCGTGACCCTCTTCTCCCCGATCACGCTCACCGGTGACCTCGTCGTCTTGGAGCCGTTGTCGCCCGACCACCACGACGAGCTCGTCGAGGCGACGCGTGACGGCGAGCTCTGGAACCTCTGGTACACGACGGTGCCCCGGCCGGAGCAGATGCGCGCCGAGATCGAGCGCCGCCTCGCGGAGCAGGCGGGCGGCACCATGCTCCCGTTCACGACCCGTCGGGTGAGCGACGGGCAGGTGATCGGCATGACGACGTACTTGAACATCGCCGAGGCCGACTCCCGGGTCGAGATCGGCTCGACCTGGAACCGCGCCAGCGCCCACCGCACCGGCACCAACACCGAGTCCAAGCTGCTCCTGCTGCAGCACGCATTCGAGGGCGTGGGCTGCGTCGCCGTCGAGTTTCGCACCCACTGGCTCAACCACCAGTCGCGTACGGCGATCGAGCGGCTCGGTGCCAAGCAGGACGGCGTGCTGCGCCAGCACAAGCGGATGCCCGACGGCACCCTGCGCGACACGGTCGTGTTCTCGATCCTCGACCACGAGTGGCCGGGCGTACGGAACGAGCTGCAGCGCCGGCTCGCGGTGCACCGCCCCTAGAGCTTGCCGGGGCTGCGGCAGGGCGGCGTCAGAGCAACGAGGTGGTCACCTGCTCGACCCAGCGCCGCTGACGCCCGGTCTCCACGGCCCGCCGGTGGTGCTCACGCGCTCAGTCGACGGCCTCCGACGGCCGCACCCCACCGAGCACTGCCAGCACGGCCAGGGCAGTCCCCGTGCGACCGACCCCGCCCCGCAGCCGATCTCTAGGCGCTGGCTCTCGGCGCGGGCGTACGTATCCTGCAGCGCCTCCAGCGCGTCGTCGGTCGACGACGGGAGACCGAGGTCGCGCCAGCGCACCCAGCGGTACGGCTACGGGAGGCCGGGATCACGGCCCAGGAGGTACACCCCTTGGTCGGGCGGGGAGACGGCACCGCGGCGGCGCAGGCTTGTCGCCGGTACACGTCGGCCGCCGGGAAGCTCGACGACACCGGGGGTCTCGAGCGACCAACGACCGGGCTCGGTCATGCGTCCTCTCCGTGGTGCCTCACCTCGTCGGCGAGCGTGAGCTCGTCTCTCGTCGGCCGCTCGAACACCCCCGCGGCCCAGTCCAGCTCGGCGCGGGTCATCGGGTAGTCGCCGGCCCGAGCCGCGGCGTTGCGGCGCTCGAGCCGCTGCCAGAGCACCTCGACGGGGAGGTCGAGCACGTGCAGCTCCACCCGTGCCCCCGCCCGCCGGGCGTCGGCGAGCTTCTCGGCCCGCTCGGCGGCGGTCCAGAGCCCGTCCTCCAGGATCACGTCCACGCCCCGTACGAGCAGGTCCAGCGCGTGCCCGTACAGGACCCGCTGCAGCCGTTCGTGAGCAGCCGTGTCCTCGGGCGCGATCCCGATGGCGTGCTGCCACTCGTCGGTCGCCAGCCGGACACCCCGCCCCTCGCCCTCCAGCCGCCGGGCCAGCGTGGACTTGCCAGCCCCCGGCAGCCCGCAGAACAACGTGAGCGTCGGCCGGGTGGCGCCCTCGGCGCCTTCGGCGATCCTGGGCAGCAGGTCGACCAGCAGCGGTGCCAGGTCACCCGACGGCCGGCGCGGGTCCAGCCAGCGCGCCTCCTCGATCTCGGCCGCGGCCGCAGCGCTCGCTACGGGGCCCGGCCAGGCGAAGACCTGCGCGCGGACGGTGTGGCCCGGCTCGTTCGCCGCGGCCGACTCGTGCATGCCCCAGTCGTCCAGGCCCGCGGCCAGGACCGCGAGCCCGGTCTCCTCGGCGAGCTCCCTCGCGGCCGTCGCCCGCAGGGCCTCACCCGGCTCGGGCTTGCCGCCCGGGAGCATGAACCGGCGCGTGCCTCGCTTGCGCACCGTCAGCACCCGGCCCTCCTCGTCCCAGACCACCACCGCCGCCACCAGGACCGTCGGGGCTGCCACGGGGGGCATCCTACGGGTGCCCGGCGGGCGCAGATCCTGAGGGCACGAAGGGTGTCCCGGGGGAGCAGGCGGGCGCCCGTGCCCGGCCGGTACGGTCTGGCCACACCCGGGCGCGGGTGCAGTCCCCGTCTCGGCCTCACCTCGGGGGACGGGCCGTACAGCGAGAGTGCTGATAATGACGTACGTGCCGCGGCCAAAGACCTACGACGACGCCCTTCGGGAGGAGATCCTCACCGAGGCCGCTCGGATGCTGTCCGACGGCGGTGTGGAGCGGTTGTCGCTGCGGGCGCTGGCGTCCGCCGCGGGCACGTCCACCAACGCGATCTACGTGATGTTCGGCGGCAAGGATGCCTTGGTGAGCACGGTGCTCGACCGGGCCCGCCGGAGCTTCATCCAGGCCCAGCAGGACGCGGTGCACGGCGAGAACCTGATCGTCGACGCCAAGGCTCTAGGCACGTCCTACCGCGCGTGGGCACTGGCGAACCCCGAGCTGTTCAAGGTGATGTTCGGCTCTGGGGCGATGCTGACTCGCAGCCGGGAGGGCGAGCTGATGGCGCCGTCGGAGAACACGCTGCTGCTCGACGTGGTGGGCCGGCTGCAGGACACGGGCGTGTTCCGCGGTCAGGACACGGCGTCGGTGGTCCACAGCCTGTGGGCCATGGTGCACGGGTACGTCACCATCGAGCTGATCTTCGGCATCGGCAACGACGCGGACTTCGAGCGGCACATCGGGGCGGTGTTCCTCGCCTACCGCTCCCGCACCAGCGGGACCATCGAACGGAGCTGAGAGGAGACCAGCAGGGTGCTGGCCTCGTAGAACCGGTCGACGAAGGCGTCGTCACGCGCCTGCTCTGGCAACATCATGGGGGTCCGTCGGCCGTACATCTCTCCCGGCCGCCAGTCCACGCCTGCCCGGCCCCGCGCCAGCCAGACCAGGGTGTCGGCCCCCTCGTCGGGCGTGACGGAGAACCGGTCGACGAGCGGCAGCGACAGCAACCTCGCCATCATGCCGCCGTCGGAGCGCCAGAAGCCGGACGCGACCACGCCGGGGTGGAGGGCGACGGCGGAGATGCCCTCGGCGGCGTAGCGGCGCACCAGTCCACGCACCGCGACCAGGTTCATGAGCTTCGAGGCCGCGTACGCCCGCATCGGTGACCAGCGGCGGCTGAGCCCGAGGTCGTTCAGGTCGATGCGACCGACGCGAGCGGCGGCCGAGGCGGTGCTCACCACGACGCCGTCGCCAGCCCGCAGCTGGGGGAGCAGGCTCTCGGTGAGCAAGAACGGGGCGAGGTGGTTGACCTGCAGGGTGCGCTCGAAGCCGTCCTCGGTCACCTCCCGACGCGAGAAGATCGCGCCGGCGTTGCTGCACAGCACGTCGATCCGGGGGTGCCGCGCCGCCAGGGTGGCGGCCAGCTCGCGCACCTGCCGCAGGCTCGAGAAGTCGCACAGGTGGTGCTCGGCTCCGGTCTTCCGCGCCACGGCGGCCGTCTTCTCCGCAGACCTGCCCACGACGACGACCTCGGCCCCAGGCTGCCCCGCCAGGGCGCGTGCCGCGGCCGCGCCCACCCCGTCGCTGCCCCCGGTGACGACGATGGTGCGAGTCATCGCGCTCTCCTCTCTGGCGTCCGCGACAGACTACGGCCCAGCCCGGCGGCGGCCAGGGGGCCGATCTAGGATGACGGCGTGCGCGTCTACAACTTCTCCGCCGGTCCCGCCGTGATGCCGCTCGGGGTGCTGGAGGAGGCCCGCGACGAGCTCACCGACTGGCAGGGCTCGGGCATGTCGGTGATGGAGGTGTCGCACCGCGGCAAGGCGTTCGTCGAGTGCGCGGCCGACACCGAGACGCGTCTCCGCTCGGTGATGGGCGTGCCCGACGACTACGCCGTGCTGTTCCTCCAGGGCGGCGCGATGGGGCAGTTCGCCGCCATCCCCATGAACCTCACGAAGCCTGGTGACACCGTCGCGTTCCTCAACACCGGCCAGTGGTCGACCAAGGCCATCAGCGAGGCCGGCAAGTACGGGGTGGACGTGCAGGTGGTCGCCGACGAGGCGCCATCCGGCTACACCACCACGCCGGCCGAGGGCTCGTACACGGTGCCGAGCGACGCCGCGTACCTCCACTACACCCCGAACGAGACCATCGGCGGTGTCGCCTTCCCGTACGTGCCGCAGGTCGAGGTGCCGCTGGTGGCCGACATGAGCTCAATGATCCTGTCGCAGCCGGTCGACGTCTCCCGGTTCGGCGTGATCTTCGCCGGCACGCAGAAGAACCTGGGGCCGGCCGGCATGTGCCTGGTCGTGGTGCGCAAGGACCTGCTGGGCCGCGCCCGCGCCGAGACCCCGAGCATCCTGGAGTGGGCCGCCATGGCGGAGGCCGACTCCATGCTGAACACCCCGCCCACGTTCGCGATCTACCTGCTCGGCAAGACCCTGTCCTGGGTCGAGCGGCAGGGAGGCACCGAGGGCCTGGGCCGTCTCAACCGGGAGAAGGCCGGCGCGCTCTACGACTACATCGACGGCCACGACTTCTACTCCAACCCGGTCGAGGTCGAGAGCCGTTCGATCATGAACGTGCCGTTCCTGCTGCGCGACCCGAGCCTCGACAAGCAGTTCGTGTCGCAGGCCCAGGAGGCGGGCCTGTGGAATCTCGCCGGCCACCGCTCGGTCGGCGGTCTGCGCGCGAGCATCTACAACGCGATGCCGCGTGCCGGCGTCGACGCCCTGATCGGCTTCATGGACGACTTCGCCCGCAAGCACGGCTGACCGGGCTCAGGCCCCGAGCCACTCCAGCCAGGCGCCGTGCTGGCCCACCCGGGCCAGCGGCTCGCCGTCGAGGGCCAGCACGAACGACGATCGTGGGTCGTCCTCGAAGCCGGCCGGCAGCCTGCGCCGCACGGGCTCCACGACGCGTACGCCCTCGTTGGTGACCCAGTGCACGCCCAGCTCGTCGAGCAGGGCCAGGTGGCGCCGGCGCTGCTCCTCGGGCAGGTAGGCGAGCACGGCCGAGTGCTGCACCACGACCGTGAGGCCTGCGGGCACCTGGGCCACCAGGTCGGGCAGCGCGTCGGTGGCGTCACCGGCGATCCGTACGAGGTCGTGGCCCGCGACCCGCGACAGGCACGCGGCGAGCCGCTCCTCGCGTACGGTCTCGCCGGGCCAGACCAGCGAGCGCAGCCAGCGGGCGTCGTCGGGGTCGGCGGGATCGAGCGGGTTCTGGTCGATGCCACCCCGCCAGGCCACCTCTGGCACCGCGAGGGGGAGGCGGTCGCCGGTGACCTCGCAGACGATGGAGCCGTCGGGGGCCGGGCGAGGGTCGCCCGGGGAGAGCCAGGTGTAGTCGTACAGGTCGG
Organism: uncultured Propionibacteriaceae bacterium; assembly: GCA_936924635.1. Lineage (GTDB taxonomy): Bacteria > Actinomycetota > Actinomycetes > Propionibacteriales > Propionibacteriaceae > Fen-668. The sequence continues at coordinate 29,670 of CAKZHP010000130.1, read as the reverse complement.
GGAACAGGCACAGGCCCGCCGACATGCCGACCTCGAGCAGGGCGACCGGTTGGGGGACGGACGCCAGCACCGGGGCCAGGACCGCGCAACGACCGACCTCGTTGGTCTGCGTGTGGCGGGAGAGGATGGTCTGCTCCAGCGCCGGCCAGTGATCGGCGACCCAGCGGGTGAGACCAGGCTCGTCGTCCTGCGGGCCGCCGTGGAAGCGCAGGGCGGCCAGGAAGAGATTGGGCTGGCGCTTCGGGCCGGGGAGGGTGTCGAGGAGCGCCTGCAGCTCGGGTGTCGCCGCGACGCGGCGGCACACCCGCTCCCAGGCCGGGGAGGTGGGGGCGACGTCGTCGGCGAACGAGGCGTACAGGTCGCTGATGGACGCCTCGGCGAAGAACTGCGTGGTCTTCATGGGGCTCCTTCCGTGCTGCCGGGCATCGTGGCACGGGGTCTCGGTGCCGCCCACTACGCTCGCCTGCCATGAGCACCGAGGGCATCGAGTATGCGGAGCGGCTGCGCTCCCACTCCGGCGTGTGGTGGAAGCGGCTGCTGAACGTGCAGGCCCCCTACCGCTGGCGGGTGCGGCGCTACGACCTGGGGCGCACGCTGGAGGTGGGCTGCGGCATCGGGCGGGTGCTGGCGGGCCTGCCCGTCGGCTCGCTCGGCGTCGACCACAACCCGCACTCGATCCAGACCTGCCGGGCTCTGGGGCTCGACGCCATGACCACCGAGGAGTTCCTCGGCAGCGAGCGCGCTCGCGAGGGCGAGTTCGACAGCATCCTGCTGGCGCACGTGGTCGAGCACATGACCACCGAGGAGGGGCGGGAGGTGGTGGGGTCGTACCTGCCGTTCCTCAAACCCGGCGGCAAGGTGCTCTTCATCTGCCCGCAGGAGAAGGGGTACGCGACAGACGCCACCCACGTGCAGTTCTACGACGGGCCAGACCTGGTGCGGTTCGCGCACAGCGTGGGTCTGCAGGCCACCGCGTGGGAGTCGTTCCCGTTCCCGAGGCGGGTGGGCCTCCACTTCCCGTACAACGAGCTGCACGTGCTGGCCACCAAGTCTTCTGTAGTTGATTAGACTAAAGACATGACCACGACAACGGAGCCGCTGACGCGGACCGAGAGGCTGGACCGGCTGCCCTTCACCCGGCGCCACACGAAGCTCCTGGTCGGCTCGGGCGTGGGGTGGGCGCTCGACGCCATGGACGTCGGGCTGATCTCCTTCGTGATGGCCGCCCTGGCGAAGCAGTGGCACCTGGGCAACAGCACCCTGAGCCTGATCGGCTCGGTCGGCTTCGTGGGCATGGCGATCGGCGCCAGCCTGGGCGGGCTGCTGGCCGACCGCATCGGGCGCCGGCAGGTGTTCGCGCTCACGCTGCTCGTGTACGGGCTGGCGACCGGCGCCGCCGCGCTCTCGACCGGCGTGGCCATGCTGATCGCGCTGCGCTTCCTGGTCGGCCTCGGCCTGGGCGCCGAGCTGCCGGTGGCGTCGACCCTGGTGAGCGAGTACGCACCACGTCGCATCCGTGGCCGGGTGGTCGTGGTGCTGGAGGCGTTCTGGGCGGTGGGCTGGATCCTGGCCGCGCTGCTCGGGTTCTTCCTCATCCCGCAGCACCCCGAGGGCTGGCGGTGGGCGCTGGCGGTGGGCATCGTCCCGGCCGCGTACGCGCTGGTGGTGCGCTGGGGCCTGCCGGAGTCCGTGCGGTTCCTGGAGAGCAAGGGACGAGACGAGGAGGCCGAGGCCGCCGTCCGCCGATTCGAGGAGTCGGCCGGGGTGGCCCCGGTCCCGGCTCGGCCCCACGAGGTCGCACCGGCCGGCACGGAGTCGATCTGGTCGCCCCGGCTGCGGGCCCGCACGGCGGCGCTGTGGGCGGTGTGGTTCGGCATCAACTTCAGCTACTACGGGGCCTTCACCTGGATCCCCACGCTGCTGTCGGCCGGCGATGCGAGCCTCACCAAGTCGTTCACGTGGACGCTGTGGATCACCCTGGCCCAGCTGCCCGGGTACGCGGCCGCGGCGTTCCTCATCGAGGCCTGGGGGAGGCGCTCGACGCTGGCGCTGTTCCTGGCGGGATCCGCGTTCTCCGCGGCGTTGTTCGGCTGGGCGGTGTCGCAGCAGCCTCTGTCCGCGGCCTGGGTGATCGCCTCGGGCTGCCTGCTCTCGTTCTTCAACCTGGGCGCCTGGGGTGCGCTGTACGCGGTCAGCCCCGAGGTCTACCCGACGACGATCCGTGGCACCGGCACCGGGGTGGCGGCCGCGTTCGGGCGGGTCGCCGCGATGCTCGCACCCCTGAGCGTGCCGCTGCTGCTGGGCGCCGGCGGTCGGCCCCTGGTCTTCGGGGTCTTCGCCGCCGCGTTCCTGATCGCCACCGTGGGCGCGTTCTTCCTGCCCGAGCGGCGGGGCGAGGAGCTGCTGGAGCTATGACTGGTCGTGGAGGCTGGGGCGGTAGCCGAGGCGAGGGGTGACCGCCACCGGGTTCGCCTACGAGGAGCGCCGTGACGGGTCGGTCGCGACCAACCATCACCAGAAGGTGCCTGTAGTGCTGCGCGGCTCGCCCGGGATGCCGAATATTTCGCAACGAGAACGTGTTGCAAATCAAGTTAGGTTCGCCTAACCTTACCTGCATGAGACGCCAGGCGCAGTCGCTCGCCGTTGAGAACATGCGGCTCGGCTACGGCCGGGCGACCGTCGTCCACGACGCCAGCCTTCGCATCGAGAGCGGCAAGGTGCTCGCCCTGGTCGGCCCCAACGGCTCCGGCAAGTCCACCTTGCTGCGGGGCATGGCGCGCCTGCAGGCTGCAGAGACGGGGGCGCTGCAGCTGATCGCCGGGGAAGACGAGGCGACCGACTGCGCCACGTTGTGCCCGCGCGAGTTCGCCACCCGTCTGGCCATGCTCACCCAGCAGCGGCCGACACCGGCCGGGATGACCGTGCGCCAGGTCGTCGGCCTCGGGCGCCACCCCCACCGCAGCCGCTGGCTGGGCAGCGACGCCGAGGGGCCAGCCGCCGTCGCGCACGCCCTGGCCCTGACCGGGGTCGCCGACCTGGCCGACCGTGCCGTCGACGAGCTGTCGGGCGGTCAGGTGCAACGCGTCTGGCTGGCCAGCTGCCTGGCCCAGCAGACCTCGGTGCTGCTGCTCGACGAGCCGACCAACCATCTCGACCTGCGGTTCCAGTCCGAGCTGCTCGACCTGATCCGCGACCTCGCCGATGAGCACCAGGTCGCCGTCGGCGTCGTCCTCCACGACCTGAACCACGCCGCCGCCGTGGCGGACAAGGTCGCTCTGCTCGTCGACGGCCGCATCGCGGCCGTCGGCACCCCCGAGGAGGTGCTCACCGAGACCGCGCTCCAGGCTGCCTACAAGGTGCCGGTCGAGGTCTCCAGCACCGACGGCATCCTGTCGGTCCGGCCGCTGCCCAGGTGTGCGACCCGGCACCGGCTGAGTGCGTTCTCCGCCTGATCTCCACCCCTCCCACCACTCGCTCGCCCGACCGTCGAAGGATCTGCCATGCCCACCTCCCGCCGCACTCTGCTCAGCCTCGCCGCCACGGCGCCCCTTCTGGCCGCCTGCGGCACGTCGGAGCCGGCGGTCGCGCCCAGCGGGCCGACCTCCAGCGCAGCAGCCGGCCCGGTCACGGTCACCGACGGGCGTGGCAAGACCGTGACCCTGGCCGCGCCGGCCTCCCGGGTCGTGACGCTGGAGTGGGGCCCGACCGAGGATGTGCTCAGCCTGGGAGTCCAGCCCACCGGAGTGGCCGATGCGAAGGGGTTCGGCAGCTGGGTGAGCAGTCAGTCCCTGTTGGGCACTCCGGTCGACGTCGGGATGCGTACAGAACCCAGCCTGGAGTCGATCGGCAAGGCGTCACCCGACCTGATCCTCGGGATCAGCGGCTCGATCCCGGAGGCAGCCGTGGCCCAGGCGGAGAAGATCGCCCCGGTGGTGCTGCTCAAGGGGGCCGATGCCACCCGGCCGCTGGCCCTGATGCGCGACAACTACAACGCCGTCGCCACGCTGGTCGGCAAGACGGCCGAGGCGCAGAAGGTGCTCGCCGCCTACGACGCGAAGCTCACAGAGGCGAAGCAGAAGCTCTCCGGCAGGACGCCACCGTTCGCCTTCGCCTACATCAACGTCACGGGCGCCACCGCCGAGCTGCGCATGCACGGCCCTCGCTCGGTCCCAGGCGCCGTGGCCAAAGAGGTCGGCCTGGTCAACGCCTGGAACGAGAGCGGCGACGACGGCTGGGGCATCGGCTCGCTCGACCTCGAGGGGCTCACCAAGCTCCCCGCCGACACCACCGTGCTGAGCTGGGCCAACAGCACCATGGCCGACCCCGTGAGCAAGCTCGCCGGCAACGGCGTCTGGTCCTCTCTGCCGTTCGTCAAGGCGGGGCGGGTGAAGCCGGTCGCCGACAAGGTCTGGGTGTACGGCGGCCCGTCGTCGCTCATGCAGTGGGCCGACCAGCTCGTCGCTGCTCTCGCCTGACCCGTGACCTCCACCGCCCTCGGCCGTACACGGATGCGCCCGCCGGCGTCCACGCTGCTGGCGGCGGTCGGGCTGCTCGTGCTGGTCCTGTCCGTGGTGCACCTCGGGCAGGGCAGCGCCGACGTCCGGCTGGCCGACGTGGTGGCCTGGGTCGCCGGGCGCGCGGACAGCCAGGTCGCCGTCGTCGTGGTGGCCTCCCGGCTGCCCCGGCTGGCGGCCGCGCTGCTGGTCGGTGCCGCGCTGGGGGCGGCAGGTGCCGCGCTTCAGGCGGTCGCTCGCAACCCGCTGGCGACCCCGGACACCCTGGCGGTGAACGCGGGCGCATACTTCGCGCTGGCCGTGGTCGCCGCCTTCGGGATCGGCACCGGGTTCCTCGGGGGCACGGCCGTCGCCCTCGTGGGCGGGCTCGCGGCGGCAGCCCTGGCGTTCCTGCTCACCGGGGCCGGTGACATCGTCAGGCTGGTGCTGGGTGGCTCGGTGCTCGCCATGTCCTTGTCGTCGATCACCTCGGCGCTGCTGCTGATCTTCAGCCAGGAGACCCAGGGGCTGTTCGCCTGGGGTGCCGGGTCGCTCAGCCAGTCCGACCCTGGGGCCGTGGTGCAGGCCGCGGTGCTGGTGGTCCTGGGCCTCGCCGGTCTGGTGGCGATGGGCGGCCGGCTCGACCTGCTCCAGCTGGGCGACGACCAGGCCCGTGCGTTGGGTGTCGCCGTCACCCGCAACCGCGTGCAGGTCGTGGTGCTGTCGGTGTTCCTCGCCGCCGTCTCGGTGGCTCTCGCCGGGCCCCTCGGGTTCGTGGGGCTCTGCGCCCCGGCACTGGTGCGTCTCTCGGCACGCCGCGTGCGCGGCCTGCACCAGAACCGTACGGTTCTCGTAGCCGCCTCCCTCCTGGGCAGCCTGGTCGTGGTGGCCTCCGACGTCTCGCTGCGCGCGCTGCTCGGCGCCGCCGACGCCGTCAGCGTGCCCACCGGCGTGGTGACCACGCTGATCGGGGCCGTGTTCCTGGTCGCGCTCAGCCGGGGGATGCGTACGGGTCGTGCGGACACGACCTCGACGCTCACCGTCGGCGCCCCGCGGGCGTGGGCGGTCTGGCTGATCCCGGTCACCTGGACCCTGCTCGTGGTGGCGTCCGTGCTCGCGATGCTCGCAGGCGACGGCTGGCTGCTGCTGGGCGACGTGCAGAACTGGCTGCTGGGCCGCGCCTCGGGACGCATCACCTTCATGCTCGACGCGCGGTGGCCGCGGGTCGCCGCCGCGGTGCTCGCGGGGATGGCGCTCGCGCTGGCGGGCACCCTGACGCAGGCGGTCACGCGCAACCCCCTCGCCGAGCCCGGGCTGTTGGGTGTGGCGGCCGGTGCCGGGGCGGGCGCGCTGGCGCTTATCGTCGCCGGCTCGCGCCTGGGTGTCGACCTGGGAGCCGCCGGCGTGTCCGTAGGGGCGCTGTCCGGAGCGCTGGTCGCTGGCGTGCTGCTGTTCCTGCTCGCCGGGCGCGGTGGCTTCGACCCCACCCGGCTGGTCCTGGTCGGCCTGGGTGTCTCCGCCGGTGCGAGCGCGCTGAGCACCCTGCTGATCGTCAGCACCGATCCGTGGAACCAGTCGCGGGCCATCACCTGGCTGGGCGGCTCCACGTACGGGACCACCGCCGCCAGTCTCCCGGCGGTCGCGACCCTGGTGGTCGTGGTCGGGGCCTGGGTGGCGGCCACCCACCGCGACCTCGACGTCGTGCAGCTCGACCCCGACACCCCGCGCCTGCTCGGGGTCAGGCACGGCCGGGTACGGGGTCTGGCGCTGCTGGGAGCGGTGCTGCTCGCCGGGGGTGCCACGGCAGCCGTCGGTGTGATCGGTTTCGTCGGCCTGGTGGCGCCGCACGTGGCGCGGTTGCTGGTGGGGCCGCAGCACCGGCGGCTGGTGCCCCTGGCGGTGATCCTCGGCGGCCTGCTGGTGCTGGCGGCCGACACCCTGGGCCGTACAGCCCTGGCACCGTCGCAGCTGCCGGTCGGCCTGGTGTGCGCGCTGGTGGGGGCGCCCGTGTTCTGGTGGCTGATGCAGATCAACCGAGGAGACCGATGACTGCGCCGTACCGTCCGTTCTTCGTGCGCCTGCTGACGCGGCGCACGATCTCTCCCGGTTTCGTCCGCATCACCCTGGGCGGTGACGACCTGGAGCACTGTGGCGCCACGCTCCTCGACCAGCGGGTGAAGCTGGTGCTCGGCGACCCGGGGCCGTTGGCGGAGCTCATGGGGGCCGGGGACGACTGGTACGCCCGCTGGCAGGCGCTGCCCAACGAGACCCGGCCGGCGCTTCGCACGTACACGCTGGCGGCCGTGCGACCTGAGAGACGAGACGTGGACATCGACGTGGCGGTGCACACCCGTCACGACGGTCCGGCGCCCGGGCTCGCGTACGCCCTGGAGGCTCCCCTCGGCTGCCCGGCGGTGCTGGTCGCTCCCGATGCCCGCGTCGAGGGTCACGACACGGTCGGGGTCGCCTGGCAGCCCGGGACGGCGACCGACGTGCTGCTGGTCGGTGACGAGACGGCCCTGCCCGCGGTGCTGAACATCGTCACCACGCTGCCGGAGTCGGCGACCGGGCGGGTGGTGCTGGAGGTCGAGGACATCGACGACGTACGCCCCGTGGTGACGCCGCCCGGGGTGACGGTGGACTGGCGCGTGCGGAGTCGCGGCGAGCAGGCCACCGGGGTCTTCGGTCGCGTCGAGGGTGATCCGGGCGAGGACGAGCCACTGCTGTGGCAGGAGGCCGACGGCGACCACGGGACGTACGGATGGGTCGCGGGCGAGGCCGGCTGGGTGCGGCGGCTCCGGGGTGAGGCGAAGGCGGCGGGCGTGCCGAGCGGCCAGGTGTCGTTCATGGGTTACTGGCGCCGGGGCGTCGCTGGTTGAGTGCCCTGCCGGGTGGGGTCGAATCCCGGTCCCGGGGTCCGGAGGCGCACCCTCGGTCATAGGGTGGGCCGAGACGACCGGAGCGCCCCGTCGCCGGGGCCGAGACGAAGAGGTTCACGTGAACGAGACCCTGAGCTGGACAGACCTGGACAAGGCGGCCGTCGACACCGCCCGTGTGCTCGCGGCCGACGCCGTGGAGAAGGTCGGCAACGGGCACCCCGGCACGGCGATCTCGCTGGCGCCGCTGGCGTACCTGCTCTACCAGAAGGTGATGCGCATCGATCCGTCCGACCCGCTGTGGCTCGGTCGTGATCGGTTCGTGCTGTCGGCCGGCCACTCGTCGCTGACGCAGTACAACCAGCTGTTCCTGGCCGGGTTCGGTCTCGAGATCGAGGACATCGCGGCGCTGCGCACCTGGGGCTCCAAGACGCCCGGGCACCCCGAGGTGCACCACACCGACGGTGTCGAGTGCACCACCGGCCCGCTCGGCGCCGGCGTCTCCAACGCGGTGGGGTTCGCGATGGCGGCGCGCAAGGAGGCCCAGCTGTACGACCCCTCGGCGAAGCCGGGCGAGTCGGTGTTCGACCACTTCGTGTACTGCATCGCCGGCGACGGCTGCATGCAGGAGGGCATCTCCGGCGAGGCGTCGTCGCTGGCCGCCACGCAGAACCTGGGCAACCTGATCCTGTTCTACGACGACAACCGCATCTCCATCGAGGGCGACACGGTGATCGCGTTCTCCGAGGACGTCGAGGCCCGCTACGCGGCGTACGGCTGGCACACCCAGCACGTCGACTTCACCAACGGCTTCACCACGTACGAGGAGAAGGTCGCCGAGCTGTACGAGGCGATCGAGACCGCCAAGAAGGTGACCGACAAGCCGTCGTTCATCAAGGTCACCACCGTCATCGGCTGGCCGCTGCCGAACAAGGCCGGCGACCACTCGGTGCACGGCTCGAAGCTGGGCTCCGACGAGGTGGCTGCGCTCAAGAAGGAGCTCGGGTTCGACCCCGAGCAGTCCTTCCAGGTCGTCCCGGAGGTGCTGGAGCACACCCGCGGCAACGCCGCCGAGCGCGCCAAGGCCGCCAAGGCGGAGTGGGAGCCGCGGTTCGAGCAGTGGCGCAAGGACAACGCCGAGCAGGCGGCCCTGCTGGACCGGGTGATGGACAAGAAGCTGCCCGAGGGCCTGCGCGAGGCGCTTCCGGTCTTCTCCGCGGAGAAGAAGAAGTCGACCCGTTCGGCCTCCGGCGACACGCTGTCGGCCATCGCCGACGTGGTGCCCGAGCTGTGGGGCGGCTCGGCCGACCTGGCCGGCTCGAACAACACCACGATGAAGGGCAAGCCCTCGTTCCTGCCGAAGGAGCGCTCCAGCCACGACTTCGTGAGTGGCGTCAACGGGCGCGTGCTGCACTTCGGCATCCGCGAGCACGCCATGGGCGGCATCGTGAACGCGATCTCGTTGTCGGGCCTGACCAAGGTGTACGGGGCGACGTTCCTCGTGTTCTCCGACTACATGCGACCCGCGGTGCGGCTGGCGTCGATCTCGGCCACGCCGTCGATCTTCGTGTGGACGCACGACTCCATCGGCGTCGGCGAGGACGGCCCGACCCACCAGCCGATCGAGCACATCCCGTCGCTGCGCCTGATCCCGCAGCTCGACGTGATCCGCCCCGGAGACGCGAACGAGACGGCCGCGGCCTGGGCGGCGATCCTGGAGAACATCGACCACCCGTCGGCGCTCATCCTGTCGCGCCAGGACCTCACGGTCTTCGACCGCTCGGAGGGTACGGGCTTCGCGTCGGCCGACAACGTCAAGAAGGGTGGCTACACGCTCGTCGAGGCCAGCAGTGGCACCCCGAAGGTGATCCTCGTCGGCACCGGCTCCGAGCTGGAGATCGCGGTCGCCGCCCGTGAGCAGCTGGAGGCCGCCGGCACCCCGACGCGCGTGGTGTCGATGCCCTGCCAGGAGTGGTTCTTGGAGCAGGACGAGGCCTACCGCGCTGAGGTGCTTCCGGCCCACGTCGCGAAGGTCTCCGTCGAGGCCTCGGTGCCGACCGGCTGGAAGGAGTTCCTGGGCCCGAACTCGGACGCCCTGGGCATCGACCACTTCGGCGCCTCCGCCGCCGCCGCGACGCTGTTCACCGAGTTCGGCATCACCGCCGACGCGCTGGTGGAGAAGGCGAAGGCACTGCTGGGCTGACCCCCGTACGCGGGACGGGGCCGGGTCTCACGACCCGGCCCCGTCGTCGTCCGCGGTTGCGGCCAGCGTCCCGTCGGGCGTCACGGGTTCGCCCGCGCCCCGTCACACGGGGCGGCCGTCCGCCCCGACGCGCACGGTCACCACGTCGTCGTACGTGCGGCGCTCGGTCCGCCTCACCCGGTACTGCGCGTCCAGCACGGGGAAGACGTGCACCGGGGTGAACGTGAGGGTGGCACCACCGCAGGGGGCCTGCTCAGTCGGTCCCGAGGGGCCCGCCAGGGCGGCGGGCCGGTCAGCCCTGGAACGGCCCGTACGTTGCGAGGATGTTGCCCTTCTCCGTGGTGGTGGCCGAGATGAGCCGCAACCGCTGCGGGCCGGCCCCGTCGAACAGCCGCCGACCGGTGCCCGCCACGGCGGGGTGCACGATCAGGGTGAGCTCGTCCAGGAGGCCTGCGGCGACCAGCTGCCGCACGACCGACAGCGAGCCCTGCACCCCGACGTCGGCCCCGTCGCGCTCTTTCAGCGCCCGGACCGCGTCGAGCAGGTCACCCTCGATCAGCTGCGAGCCCTGCCAGGTCATGTCGGCAGGCGTCAGGGTGGTCGAGGCCACGTGCTTGGGGCAGCCGTTGATGAAGTCGGCGAAGATCCGGTCGTCACCCTCGGTGATGTTCGGCCAGTGGCCGCTCCACTCGTTGTACGTGACGCGCCCCATCACCACCTCGTCGATCTTCGCGATGCCCTCGGTCATCAGCCGTCCGAGGTCGGCGTCGAAGGAGTCGTACTGGAAGAGATAGGGGTCGGAGGCGACGCCGTCGACGGAGGAGAAGAGGGTGGCGACGACCTTGCGGGTCATGATGTCTCCCAACGGGTTCGGGGTGCGTCCGGCAGCATCATGGCCCATCACACCCTTCTGAGGTGTACGGCCCTCCGGCGCCGGTGGGGCCGGGCGCCGCGGACGAGGCACCTTGGCTGCTCTCCGTACGCTTGCCGTATGGCTCTTGACGCGACGACGCTGATCAACAAGCTCTTCGGTGACTCCTCCTCGGGCGTCATCCTCGAGATCGACCTCGACCGCGGTCTTCTGCGGTCGGTGCCCCAGAACCCGGTGGAGGCGATCCGCTCCATCAACACCCCGACGATGGGCCTGCTGGCCCGCACGCTCCGGCAGGCCGCCAAGGACCCCAAGGTCGCCGGCCTGGTCGTGCACATCGGCACCTGCCCGATCTCGCCGTCGGCCGTCGACGAGCTCGGTGACCTGATCACGCGCTTCGGGCAGGCGAAGCCCACGGTCGCGTACGCGGAGTCGTTCGGCGAGCTCACCAGCGGCATGTTCCCCTACCGTCTCGCGACGGCCGCCAAGGAGATCTGGCTGCAGCCGTCGGGCGCGGTGGTGCTGGGCGGCACGCACCTCGACCTGCTGCTGCTGCGCGGCGGCTTCGAGAAGCTGGGTCTGGACCCGCAGTTCTCGCAGCGCAAGGAGTACAAGTCGGCCGCCGAGCAGCTCGCCGGTCGTGAGATCTCCGACGCGCACCGCGAGATGATGCAGCGCATCGCCGACTCGCTGGTCGAGGAGAGCATCGCGGTGATCTCCGAGCGTCGCCGCCTGGGTGGCGACGTCGTGCGGGCCGCGGTCGAGCGCGGGCCCATCAAGGCCGCCGATGCGCTGAGCGAGGGCTTCGTCGACAAGGTCGGCTACCGCGACGAGGTGTACGCATCCGTGCGCGAGGCCTGGGGTCAGGAGGCCAAGCTCCAGTACGCCGGCAGGTACGGCGGCTCGGTGCCCTCGATGGTGATGGAGAAGCTGGGCACCAAGAACCAGCCCGCCATCGCCGTGGTCAACGTCACCGGCGGCATCGTCACCGGCCGCGGCCGGCCCGCGAGCCCGTTCGGCGGCCCCGAGGCCGGCTCCGAGGTGGTCTGCGAGCACCTCCGCCAGGCGCAGAAGGACGACACCGTGAAGGCCGTCATCTTGTCGGTCGACTCGCCCGGCGGTTCGTACATCGCCTCCGACACCATCCGCCGCGAGGTCGTCCGTACGTCCCAGCTCGGCAAGCCCGTCGTGGCGTTCATGGGCGACGTGGCCGCCTCCGGTGGCTACTTCGTCTCCATGGGCGCCAACGAGATCGTGGCCACCGCCTCGACGCTCACCGGCTCCATCGGTGTCTTCGCGGGCAAGATGGTGACCCAGGGCCTGTACGACAAGCTGGGCCTGGTGCGAGACGAGGTGCAGAACGGTCGCTACGCGGGGATGTTCGCCGGCAACCACGGTTTCACCGACGAGCAGTGGCAGGTGCTCAACGCGTGGCTGGACGAGGTCTACGACGACTTCACCGGCAAGGCCGCCCTGGACCGCAAGATGCTGCAGACCGAGCTCGAGCCGCTGGCCCGGGGTCGGGTCTGGACGGGTGCCGACGCCAAGGAGCGGCACCTCGTCGACCACATCGGCGGCCGCGAGCTCGCCGTGGAGCGGGTCTGCGCGCTGGCCGACCTGGACCGCGAGAAGGTGCAGCTCAAGCCGGTGCCGCTGATGGGCCTGCTCGACCGGTTCCAGCCCGCCGAGTCCTCCGAGCAGCCCGGTGGCCTCGCCGGGGCTCCGGTGGACCTCGGCTCGATGGGCCCCGAGGCCATGCTGCGACGGCTCGGCTCGGTCTTTGGTCTGGAGGTGCCGGGCGTGCTCGCGCTGCCGTACCGCATCCGGATCAGCTGACCGACCACCCGACGAGCGGCACCCGGCCACGCAGCCGGGTGCCGCTTCTCGTTGCTCCCGCCACGACCGCGTACGCGCCCTGCCGTCGCCACTAGGCTGCCGCTCATGGCTGCCGAGGCGTCCGACCGCTCGGCGTTCGGGCCGTTCCGCAGCCGTGCCTTCCGCTACCTGTGGCTGGCGATCGTGGTCTCCAGCATCGGCGGCATGGCGCAGACCACCGGAGCCCAGTGGCTGTTCGTCAACGACCCGAACGCGGCCACGATCGTCTCCTTGATCCAGACCGCCAGCATGCTGCCGATGATGATCCTGTCGTTGCCGGCCGGTGTGCTGGCCGACGCCTTCGACCGGCGCAGCCTGCTCATCGGCGTGCAGGTGTACGCGGTCGTGGTGTCGAGCATGCTGGCCCTGTTCACCTACCTGGGCAAGATGCCGCCGCTGCTGCTGCTCGCGTTCACCTTCGCCGTCGGCTCGGGGATGGCGCTGCAGGTGGCGACTTGGCCGCCGCTGATCTCGGAGCTGGTTCCGCGCAGCCACCTCGCGGCCGCGACCCGGCTCGACATGGTGAGCGTCAACGTGGCCCGCGCCGCCGGGCCGGCGATCGCCGGCCTGATCATCGCCCGGGCCGGGGTGGCACCGGTCTTCGCCTTCACCGCGACCTGCGTCACGGTGCTGCTCGGCGTGCTGCTGGTGTGGCGCCGCCGGATGCCCAGCACCGGCCCCCGGGAGCGGTTCCTGCCCGCCCTGCGCGCGGGTGGCCGGTACGTCTGGCACGAGCCGGTGGTGCGTCTGATCCTGGGCCGCCTGGCGATGTTCGTGGCCCCGGGCAGCGCGCTGTGGGCGCTGCTCCCGGTGATCGCCCGGCAGCAGCTCGGCCTCGACGCCGGCGGTTTCGGCCTGCTGTACGCGGCCCTGGGCTCGGGCGCCGTGATCGGTGCCCTGACCCTGGGGTGGGTGAAGCGGCGGCTCTCCTCGAACATGGTGGTCACGGTGGCGATGACCATCTACGGCGTGGGGATCGCCGTCGTGATGCTCTCGGGCTCGTTGTGGACGGCAATGCCGGTGCTGGTGATCGCCGGGTACGGCTGGACCGCGGTTGCCTCGGTGCTGGTGTCGGAGATGCAGCTCTTCCTGCCCGGCTGGGTGCGGGGGCGGGCGCTCGCCGTCTACTCGATGACCTTCACGGGCGTGATGGCGCTCACCTCACCGGTCTGGGGCCTGGGCGCCCAGGTCGCGGGGCTCCGCTACGCGATGTGGGCGGCAGCCGCCCTGGTCCTGCTCGGCGCAGGGATCGGCCAGCTGGTCCGGGTGCCCGACAACGAGGGCGTCGACCAGCGCCCGATCCGGATCTGGGACGACGCCGCCCACGCGCGTCCGCTGGCGCCGGAGGTGGGGCCGGTGGTGATCGAGATCGACTTCCGGGTGCCGACGCACCACCAGGAGGAGTTCCTCACGGCCATGCAGTCCCTGCGCCGCTCACGGCTGCGCAACGGCGCCACCCACTGGGGGCTGCACCGGGTGCTGGAGCAGCCGGAGACCTACGTGGAGCAGTTCACCGTCTCCTCGTGGCAGGAGCACCTGCTGACCCACGAGGTGCGGCTCACCGTGGCCGACCAGACGGTCGAGCAGCGCGTGCTCCGGTACGCCACCGGGGAGCCCCGTTCCCGGCACCTGCTGCCGCCGGACGCCGAGGTGCCCGACCCCGAGAGGTGAGGTCAGGCGTGCTCCCTGCGCAGGAACCACGCGTACGACAGGAGCAGCACCAGCGCCACCCAGCCCGCCAGCGTGGTGCCGCCTGCCAGACCGGACACGTAGATGTAGCTGACCTTGTAGTCGTCGACGTGGTACCCGAACCGGGCGCCGCCCGACAGGAACGCGATCGCCGAGGACTCGGGGGAGAACCGCCACGCGGCGTCGGAGATCCCCAGGATGGCCCGGGTCGTGACGACGCCGAAGTACCCGGCGGCGGCGATCGGCGTCGCTGCGGTGCTGCCGAAGGCCGCGGAGACCGCGAACCCACCCAGACCTGCCAGACAGATGAATGCGACGCCCCGCAGCAGGGCCGGGAGCGTCTCGATTGGGTCAGCCACGCCTCCCGGCACGAGCGCCACCCAGGTCAGCGTCGCCCCGACGAAGGTGAGTCCCAGACCCAGGGCGCCGAGCATCGCGCTGCCGACGGCGGCCGCGACCGCCTTCGACCAGAACACGGCGGTGCGGTTCGGGGCGAAGGTCAGCCACTGCGAGAGCGCTCCAGAGCTGCCGTCGGCACCGACGAAGCTCGCCGCCACGACCATGGTGAGCAGGCTGAGCAGCCCCGTCATGGCGAGCAGCGGGCCCGTGACCATCTCCGCCGGCTGCACGGCGGTGGGGCCGAGACCGACACTCCACGCCGAGGCGACCACCAGCAGCCACACCAGCAGCGCGGCCCCCATGAGCACGAGGAACCCGACCCTGGTCAGCCGACGCCAGGCGTACCGGCGGATCTCGGCATGCACCAGCCCGGCGAACGTGGTCGGGGTGCTGGTCGAGGTCGGTGTCTGCCAGGTGGTGGCGCTCATCGGGGGGCTCCTGTCGAGGTGAGGGCGAGGTAGGCGCGTTCCAGGTCGGGGCGGTCGGGGGAGAGGGCGTCGGGCCAGACGTCGTGGCTGGTGAGGGCCTGGTTGACGGTGCGAGGGGTCGCCCCGGGCCCGGTGGCGAGGAGGCGGCGGCCGTCGACACGACGAACCGCGAACCCGGCCTGGGCCAGCACCTCCGCAGCCCTGGGCTCGACGGTCTCGACCAGCACGCCATGGTCGGTGCCGACCAGGTCGGCCAGCGTCCCGGTGCGCAGCGAACGGCCCCGCGCGACGACGGTCACCCGCTCAGCGACCTGCTGCACCTCGGCGAGCAGGTGGCTGGAGAGCAGCACCGTGCGGCCGGCAGCGCCGAGGCCACGGATCGTCTCCCGCACCTCGTGAATGCCCTCGGGGTCCAGCCCGTTCGTGGGCTCATCGAAGATGAACAGCCGCGGGTCCTTCAGCAGCGTGGTCGCGATGGCAAGTCGCTGCCGCATGCCCAGGGAGAAACCCTTGACGGGGGAGCCTGCGCGGTCGAGCAGACCGACCTGGTCCAGGCACTCGTCGACCCGGCGCTCGGGTGCGCTGGTGGCCTCGGCCAGCAGTCGCAGCGTCTGCCGGGCCGTGAAGGCGCCGAAGAACTTCGGCGACTCGACGATCGCGCCGACCTGCCCGATCACCTGCGGCAGCTGCTCGGGCTGCGGGCGCCCGAGCAGGGAGACCGTGCCCTCGTCGCGACGCACCAGACCGAGCAGCACCCGGATCGTCGTGGTCTTGCCCGACCCGTTGGGGCCGAGGAACGCGTGCACGCCTCCGTACGGCACCTGGAGGTCGAGCCCGTCGAGGGCGCGGTGGTACGACCCGCGCCGCCCGTACACCTTGACCAGGCCGCGGACGTCGATCGCCAGCTCGGGGTTGCTCATGGGCCCCATCCTGCTCGCTGACATGGTCTCCAGACGTCCGACCAGGGGCCTTCGTTGGCAGCCCTGCGGTCGTACGCCGCGGACGTAAGGTCACACAGCAGGGTGTCTCGCGGCTGGTGACAGGGCTCGCGGCGAGCCGGCGGGGCGGCTGAGGGTCGGCCTGTGCCGTCAGCCGCAGTCAGATCCCTAGATAACAGGTCAGTCACAATTCGATTGCGGCGGGGGGCTCGCTGTGGCATGGCTGTGCGCACGCGTCTAGGTTGGGCGGCATTGCCCACGGCCGTGCAGGCCCGGGCCCTCGCTCGCCACCCGGCGGGCTGTCGCCATCTCAAGGAGGCACCACATGCGGGCACACCGCACACTTGCCGCCGCTGCCGTCGCGACCTTCGCCCTCGTGGCGAGCGCGTGTGGCAGCAGCACCACGACCCCGTCCGGCCAGACCTCGGGCGGCACCGGCGCCGTCAAGGAGGGCGGCGCGATCACGATCCGCGGCTGCACCCCCCAGAACCCGCTGATCGGCTCGATGACGAGCGAGGTCTGCGGCGGCAACGTCATTGACTGGACCACGGCCAAGCTCGTCGACTACGACGTCAAGACCGCGGCTCCCACCAACGATCTCGCCGAGTCGATCAAGACCGACGACTCGACGACCTTCACCGTGACCCTGAAGAAGGGCCAGAAGTTCTCCGACGGCACCGAGATCAAGGCGAAGAACTTCGTCGACGCGTGGAACATCGCCGCGTACGGGCCGAACGGTCACCAGGGCAGCTACTTCTTCGAGTCCTTCGCCGGCTTCGACGACGTGCAGTGCCCCGACGAGAAGTGCACCACCAAGCCGAAGACCGACAAGATGAGCGGCCTCGTGGTGAAGGACGACTACACCTTCACGATCACGATGGCCGCGCCCACGTCGAACCTCCCGGTGCGCCTGGGCTACTCGGCGTTCGTGCCGCAGCCCGACTCCTACCTCTCCAACCCCGGTGCCGCCGACGTCGGCAAGACGCCGGTCGCCTCCGGCCCGTACAAGGTGACCGCCAACACGGCCACCGAGATCGTGCTGGAGAAGAACAAGGAGTACCAGGGCGCTGCCAAGGGCCACGTCGACAAGATCACCTACCGGATCTACAACGACCCGAACGCGGCGTTCACCGACGTGCTCGCCAACAACATCGACTTCACCGACATCATCCCGTCGGACCAGCTGGTCGGCGACGCCTGGAAGAAGTCGGTCGGCGAGGGTCGCTGGTCGGCGCGCGAGGCCGGCGTCATCGAGACCATGACGTTCTCGAGCAACGACGAGCAGCTGAAGGCGAGCCCCGATCTGCGCAAGGCGCTGTCGATGGCGATCGACCGCGAGACGATCACCAAGCAGATCTACAACGGCACCCGGACCCCGGCGACCGGCTGGGTCTCCCCGGTGGTGGACGGCTACAAGGCCGACCAGTGCGGCGCCTCCTGCAAGTACGACAAGGCCGCGGCCAAGGCCCTGTACGACAAGGCGGGCGGCTACAAGGGCACGCTGACCTACTCGGTGAACAGCGACGGTGGCCACAAGGCCTACGCCGACGCGATCTGCAACGGCTGGAAGAACGACCTGGGCGTCGACTGCCAGGTGAAGCTGTTCCCGAAGTTCGCCGAGCTCCGCAACTCCGCCAAGGCGGGCGACCTCAAGGGCGGCTTCCGCTCCGGCTGGCAGATGGACTACCCGTCCATCGAGAACTTCCTCGCGCCGATCTACCTCAAGGGCGCCGCGTCGAACGACTCCCGCTACGACAACCCGGCGTTCAACGCCAAGCTGAAGGACGCCGCGGCCGCCAAGGACCTGGCGTCGGCCAACAAGCTCTACCAGGAGGCGGAGGCGATGCTCGCCACCGACTTCCCGACGGCTCCGCTGTGGTACCGCTCGCAGCCTGCCGCCTGGTCCAACAAGGTGACCAACGTGCAGGTGAACGCCTTCGGCGTGATCGACGTCACGTCGATCAGCCTGAAGTAAGGTCGTCCGATCGGCGGCGCCCGGGCTGTCCCGGGCGCCGCCGTCACCTGTGGTGAGGAGGGTGCATGCTCACGTACGTCCTGAGGCGACTGCTCCAGATGATCCCGGTGGTCATCGGTGCGACGTTCCTCATCTTCACGCTCGTGTACGCCCTCCCGGGGGAACCGTGGGAAGGCCGCTGCGGCGAGCGCGACTGCCCCGACAGCTACATCGAGAAGTTCAAGCAGGACTACAACCTCGACAAGCCGTTGCTGGTGCAGTACGCGCTCTACCTCGGCAAGCTGCTCAAGGGTGACCTCGGCACCAACTTCTACGGCAACACCGTCACCTCCGAGCTGGCGATCCGCTACCCGACGACCATGAAGCTGGCCCTGATCGCCGTGCTGGTGACAATCGTGCTGGGCATCGCGGCCGGCATCCTGTCGGGCATCAGGCGGGGCAGCTTCATCGACTCCCTGGTCACCGTCTCCACCCTGGTGGTGATCTCCATCCCGATCTTCGTGATCGGCACCAGCGCGCAGTTCGCCATCCTCAAGCTCGACCTCAACGACATCATCCCCGTCACGGCGAGCCAGGGGACCTTCCAGCAGCTGATCCTGCCCGGTGTCGTGCTGGGGTCGCTGTCGGTGGCCTACGTCGCCCGCCTGACCCGCACCAACCTTGCGGAGAACCTGCGCGCCGACTACGTGCGGACCGCCAAGGCCAAGGGGCTCACGCGCGGTCGCACCATCGGGGTCCACACCCTGCGCAACTCGATGATCCCGGTCATCACCTTCATCGGCTACGACATCGGCAACCTCATGGGCGGCGCGATCGTGACCGAGCGCATCTTCAACATCAACGGCATCGGCGGGTTCATCTTCAACGCCATCAACACCTCCGACGGTGTCTCGGTCGTCGGCGCGGTGACCGTGCTGGTCTTGATCTACCTGCTCACGAACCTGGTCGTCGACGTGCTGTACGGCGTCCTGGACCCGAGGATCTCCCATGACTGACCACCGGCCCCTGGACGCGGTCGAGAGCGTCGACGAGGCAGATCCGACGAACGTCTCCGACCCCGTCGTCGACCCGACCGGGGCCGAGCTGCCCACCCCGGCCGTCGAGGCGGAGGCCGCTCGCTCGCTCTGGACGGACGCCTGGCGCGAGATGCGCCGACGGCCGCTGTTCTGGATCTCGGCCGCCCTGATCGTCGTCGTGCTGGCGATGGCGGCCTTCCCGAGCCTCTTCAGCAGGGCAGACCCGGCGTTCTGCCAGCTGGGGGACTCTCGGCTCGCGCCCTCGGCGGAGCACATCTTCGGCACCGACACCCAGGGGTGCGACGTCTACGCCCGCACCATCTACGGAGCCCGGGCCTCGGTGCTGGTCGGCGTGCTGACGACCGTGGCCGTGGTGCTCCTCGGTGGTTTCGTGGGCACGGTGTCGGCCTACTACGGCGGTTGGCTCGACACCGTGCTCTCGCGCCTCGGCGAGGTCTTCTTCGCCATCCCGACGCTGCTCGGCGGGATCGTGATCCTCTACTCGCTGCCGAACGGCCCCGACACGCCGTACCTGGTGGTGGTCGGCAAGGTGGTGATCGCGCTGACGCTGCTGGGCTGGCCCAGCCTGGCGCGCATCATGCGCTCGAGCGTGCTGCAGGTGAAGCCGCAGGAGTACGTGCAGGCGGCCCGCGCGCTCGGCGCCTCGCCGTGGCGGATCATCACCTCACACATCCTCCCGAACGCCCTCGCTGCCGTCACGGTGGTGGCCACGATCAACCTCGGCGTCTACATCGCCACCGAGGCGACCCTGTCGTTCCTCGGCATCGGGCTCCAGCCGCCGGCGATCTCCTGGGGCATCGCGATCTCGGAGGCCTCGGGCATCGGCTACATCGCGGCAGCGCCGCACATGCTGCTGTTCCCGTCCCTGTTCCTGTCGCTCACCGTCTTGGCCTTCATCATGCTGGGCGAGGTCGTGCGCGACGCTCTCGACCCGAAGACGCGGTGAGCAGATGGCTGAGACGTTGAACGAGACCTCCCGCTGGAGCGCCGCCGGCGGCCGCCTGCTCGAGGTGGACGACCTGCGCGTCGAGTTCCGCACCCGCGACGGCGTGGCCAAGGCCATCAACGGCGTCACGTTCTCCCTCGACGAGGGGGAGACGCTCGCGGTGCTCGGTGAGTCCGGCTCCGGCAAGTCGGTGACCGCCCAGGCGATCATGGGCATCCTCGACACCCCACCGGCGCACATCACGGGCGGCCAGGTGCGCTACCGCGGCACCGACCTGATCGCGCTGCCGGAGAAGGAACGCCGGTCGGTGCGTGGGCCGGAGATCTCCATGATCTTCCAGGACGCGCTGTCGTCGCTGAACCCCGTGTTCCCCGTGGGCTGGCAGATCGCCGAGATGTTTCGCCAGCACCGCAAGATGAACAAGGCAGACGCCAGGGCACAGGCGATCCGGCTCATGGAGCGGGTCAAGATCCCGGCGGCGAACGAGCGCGTCGACGCCTACCCGCACCAGTTCTCCGGTGGTATGCGCCAGCGCATCATGATCGCGATGGCGATCGCGCTCGACCCGGCGGTGCTGATCGCCGACGAGCCGACCACGGCGCTCGACGTCACCGTGCAGGCGCAGATCATGGCGCTGCTCAAGGAGCTGCAGGAGGAGCGCCACATGGGGCTCATCTTGATCACGCACGACCTCGGCGTGGTCGCCGACGTCGCCGACCGGATCGCGGTGATGTACGCCGGCAAGCTCGTCGAGACCGCGGACGTGCTCGACCTGTACGCGCGCCCCGCGCACCCGTACACCAAGGGTCTGCTCGAGTCGATCCCGCGCCTGGACCAGAAGGGCCAGCAGCTGTCGGCCATCGGTGGCCTACCGCCCAACCTGACGCGGATCCCGCCCGGCTGCCCGTTCAACCCGCGCTGCCGCTACGCCCGCGACGTGTGCCGCGTCGACCCGCCCCCGCCGCTGCGCGAGGTGCTGCGGGGCAGGCATGCCGCCTGCCACTTCTCCGAGGAGGTGCTGGGCGATGAGTGAGGTCATCCTTGAGGCCCGTGACCTGGTCAAGCACTACCCGATCAAGGGCGGGGTGATGCGGAGCACCGTCGGGCACGTACGCGCCGTCGACGGCGTCTCGTTCGACCTGCACAGGGGCGAGACCCTGGGCGTGGTGGGGGAGTCCGGCTGCGGCAAGTCGACGCTGGGGCGGCTCCTGATGCGGCTGGAGGAGCCCACGAGCGGGTCGCTGAGCTTCGACGGGGTCGACATGTACGCCCAGCGTGGTCACGCCATGCGGCGGCTGCGCCGCGACATCCAGATCGTGTTCCAGGACCCGTACACCTCGCTGAACCCGCGCATGACGATCGGCGACATCATCGGTGAGCCGTTCGACGTGCACCCCGACGTGGTGCCCAAGGGCGGTCGGCGGCGCCGCGTGCAGGAGCTGCTGGAGCAGGTCGGCCTCAACCCGGAGCACATCAACCGCTACCCGCACCAGTTCTCCGGCGGCCAGCGGCAGCGCATCGGCATCGCCCGGGGCATCGCGCTGAAGCCGAAGGTGCTGATCTGCGACGAACCGGTCTCCGCGCTGGACGTCTCCGTGCAGGCGCAGGTGGTCAACCTGCTGGAGCAGCTGCAGAACGACCTCGGGCTGGCGTACGTCTTCATCGCCCACGACCTGGCCGTGGTGCGCCACATCTCCGACCGGGTCGCCGTGATGTATCTCGGCAAGATCGTCGAGCTCGGCGACGAGGACCAGATCTACGGCCGGCCCACCCACCCGTACACGCAGGCGCTGCTGTCGGCGGTGCCGGTGCCCGACCCGACCCGGCGCAACCGGGCTGGTCAGATCACGCTCACGGGCGACGTGCCGAGCCCGGCCAACCCGCCGTCGGGCTGCCGCTTCCACACCCGCTGCTGGAAGGCCCAGCCAGAGTGCGCCGAGCGCGAGCCCGAGCTGATCGACCACAGCGACGGGGTCGGCCGTCACCTGTCGGCCTGCCACTTCGCCGAACCGGGCGACCCCGTCGTGGGCATCCGACCGCCAGGCGGCGATCGCACCGTCTGAGGTCCGGGTCGCGGCATCGGCCCGTCTGATCGCCGCGCCCGCCTGTCTGAGCTCAGGGGAGCAACCGATAGCCGAGCCCCGGTTCGTTGATCAGGTGGCGCGGCTTCGCCGAGTCCGGTTCCAGCTTGCGGCGGATCTGGTTGGCGTACACGCGCAGATAGTTCGATTCCCGTCCGTAACTCGGGCCCCACACGGCCTTGAGGAGGCTCTCGTGGCTCAGCAGGCGGCCTTCGGCACGGGCGAGTTCGGTGAGTAGCCGCCACTCGGTGGGGGTGAGGTGCACGGGGCCGGCTGAGGTGAAGGCGCGCGCGGCAGCGAAGTCTAGACGGAACGCGGCGCAGGTGAACGGTGGTGGAGCCTGCCCCGCCTGGGACCCACGCCGTAGCGCTGCCCGGACCCTGGCCATCAGCTCGTCAGCGCCGAAGGGCTTGGTCACGAAATCATCAGCACCTTCGTCGAGCGCTTCCACCTTGTCGTCTGACTGCTGCCGCGCTGACAACACCACGACCGGCACCGCCGACGTCTGACGCAGGTGCCGCAGCACCTCGATTCCGTCGATATCGGGCAGACCCAGATCGAGGATCACCAGGTCGGCGGGAGCCTCGGCCATAGTGGCCAGGGCGTCGGTGCCGGTGCCAACGGTCTCCACCTCGTACCCACGCGCGCGCAGGTTGATCCGCAGAGTGCGCTGGATGGTGGGCTCATCGTCGATGACGAGGATCCTCTGGCTCACCGTTCCACCCCGCTGCCGGGCAGGGCCGGGTCGGGGGGCACAGGCAGCGTGATGATGATGGTGAGCCCCCCACCGGGGGTGTCCTCGGCGCTGACCTCCCCACCCATCGCCTCGGTCAATCCCCGAGCGACGGCGAGGCCGAGACCGACACCGTCACCGTCGGGTGCATCCCCGAGGCGCTGGAAGGGCACAAACATCCGCTCTCGCTGGGTCGCATCGACGCCTGGACCCTGGTCGATGACGTGGATCTCGATACCGGACGGGACCCCGGTGGTTGCCACCGTGACCGGGCGGTCGGCAGGGCTGTGCCGCACCGCATTCTCCACGACGTTACTAAGCACCCGCTCCAGCAGACCGGGGTCGGCCCACACCACCTGGGCGTCGGCGGCGAGGTCGTAGGTGAGGGCTGGACGGTCACCCTCGCCCGACGGGGTGGTCGGCGCAGCGCCGACGTCGAGCCGGCCGACGAGGTCTCCCAGCACGACGGGGCACGGGTGGACGACGAGGGCGTCCGCCTGCAGCCGGGAGAGGTCGAGCAGGTTGCCCACGAGCCCGTCGAGACGGTCGGTGGACTCGTCGATGATCGACTTCAGTTCGTTCTGGTCGGAGGGGGAGAAGGTGACCTCCTGGCTGCGGAGGCTACCGATGGCGGCCTTGATGGCGGCCAGCGGGGTGCGCAGATCGTGCGAGACGGCCGACAGCAGGGCCCGCCGGGCGCGGTTGTCGCGCGCCAGCCACTCCGCATCGTTGGCGGAGCGTTCCAAGGTGCGCCGACGCAGCACAGCGTTCGCGTGCGCGGCGCAGGCGGCCCGCAGCTGAGGACGGTCCCGTCGGGTCCCCTCACCGAACAGGACGAGGTCGTGGCTGGCATCCACCGGTTCGCGCGCCGCCTCGGGGCCCAGGGCCGTGAGATCGGCTGGCTCCGGGCTCCCAGGCGCCCCGGCCCCCGAGGGGGTGGCGGCGACCACGACGTCCCCACCCGGGTCACGGCGAACGACGGCGGCCCCCCGGGCGCCGAAGAGGTCGACCACCTGCTCGAGAAGGAGGGGCATCTGGTCGGTGGACGCCAGCAGGCTGCGTGCCAGGTCGGCCAGCGCCGCCGATTCCCGCTGAGCGCGGTTGGCAATCATGGCCCTTCGGGCGCTGCGGTGCACCACAGAGGCCACCGCTGCGGCGGTCGCCACGAACACCGCGAGCGCGGCCGCGTTCTCGGGGTCGGCAATGGTGAGTGTGCGAACCGGCGGGGTCAGGAACCAGTTGAGGAGCAGCGAGGACGCCACCGCCGCCGCGATCGCTGGCCACAAACCACCAACGAGCGCGACCAGGACGGTAACGAGGAGGTACAGCTGCACCATGAGTGGCAGCCCCAGCCCGACGGGAACGACCACGAGGAGGGCGGTGAGCAGGCCCGGCCCGATCGCGGCCAGGGCGAGCCCGAGCCTCACCCGGCTGGGGGATAGCGGGTTCACCGAGACCGCCCGCCGGTCACGCCCGGCGAGGTCGTGGGTGACGACCAGCACGTCGATGTCGCCTGACGCCGAGATCACTGCCTCACCGGTGCCTCGCCGGAGCAGGCGTCGCCAGGCGGGCCGACGGCTGCTGCCGACGACGACCTGGGAGGCGTTGAGCGCCCGGGCCTTGCTGAGCACGGCGCTGGCGACGTCATCTCCGGTGGTCGTGTGGAACGTCCCGCCGAGTTCCTCGGTCAGGGAACGGAGGGCCGCGATCTGGGTCAGGGTGGGTCCGGCGAGCCCGTCGTCGCGAGCGACGTACACGGCATGCAGTTCGCCACCGGCGCCGCGAGAGGCGATCCGCGCACCCCGCCGCAGCAGCACCCCGCCCTCCTCGCTCCCGGACAGGGCGACCACGACCCGCTCCCGGGTTGGCCACATGGAGCTGATGTGATGGTCGTCGCGGTACTGCTCGACCGCTTCATCGACCCGGTCGGCCAGCCACAGCAGTGCCAGTTCTCGCAGGGCGGCGAGGTTGCCAACCCGGAAGTAGCGGCTGAGAGCCGCGTCCACCTTGTCGGCCCGATAGACGTTGCCGTGCGCCATCCGGCGGCGCAACGCCTCTGGCGACATGTCGACCAGCTCGACCTGGTCAGCGCTGCGCACCACGTGGTCAGGCACGGTCTCGTGCTGGCGCACCCCCGTGATTGCGGTCACCGCGTCGTTGAGCGATTCCAGGTGCTGGATGTTGACGGTGGAGATGACACTAATGCCAGCCTCGAGCAGCTCGACCACGTCCTGCCAGCGCTTGGCGTGACGGGAGCCGGTGGCGTTGCTGTGGGCGAGCTCGTCCACCAGGGCGACCTCGGGACGGCGAGCGAGAACCGCATCGAGATCCATCTCCGACACCGTCGACCCGCGGTAGGTCACCTCTTTGCGCGCAATCACCTCGAGACCCTCGAGCATTTCCGCAGTGCGGGGGCGCTGGTGGGTCTCGACGAGAGCCACCACCACGTCAGCGCCCCGTTTCGCCCGCCGCGCCCCCTCCGAGAGCATGGCCACGGTCTTGCCGACCCCGGGGGCGGCCCCCAGATAGATCCTTAGCCGTCCGCGAGCCATGGCTCTATTCTCACCGACCAGTCTGTTCGCGCAGGGCGACGTTGAGCTCCAGCACGTTGACACGGTCCTGGCCGAGGAAGCCCAAGAAGGCACGCTCGGTGTGGGTGTCGACGAGCGTCAGCACGTCGCTGAGGGGCACGCCGGTTGCCCGGGCCACCCTGGGCGCCTGCCAGCGCGCATACGCCGCCGAGATGTGCGGGTCCAAGCCAGAGCTAGAGGCGGTGAGGGCATCCGGTGGCACCGGGCCGGTTGCCTCCGGGTTCGCGGCGCGGAGTGCCTGCTCCCGCTCCCGCACCTGCTCCGCCAGACGGGCCGAGGCCGGGCCGAGATTGCTGCCGCCGCTCGTCTCACCGCTCGTGTCTGAGGCTGAGGGGCGACTCCAGAACAGCCCCGGGTCGGTGACGTTCTGGCCCAGCAGGGCCGACCCGACGACCTGGCCACGGGAGTCGACGACCACCGAGCCGTGGGAGCGTCCCGGCAGCAGCGCCGCGAACGCGGTCAGTGCCATGGGGTAGAGCAGGCCGCAGACCAGCGTGAACAGCAGCAGCGTGCGGGCTGCAACGAAGAGGTGGCGAGTCATGTCAGGACCCCATTCCAGGCAGGAGAGAGACGACGAGGTCGATGAGCTTGATGCCCAGGAAGGGCACCACGAGACCACCGAGCCCGTAGACGAACAGGTTGCGACGCAGCAGAGCGGAGGCGCTCAGCGGCCGGTACGTCACGCCCTTGAGCGCGAGCGGGATCAGCGCGACGATCACCAGGGCGTTGAAGATCACTGCCGACAACATCGCCGAGCGCGGGCTGTGCAGGTGCATCACGTTGAGCGCGCCCAGCCCGGGGAAGAACGACACGAACATCGCCGGGATGATCGCGAAGTACTTCGCCACGTCGTTGGCGATCGAGAACGTCGTCAGCGCTCCTCGGGTGATGAGCAGCTGCTTGCCGATGCCGACGATGTCGATGAGCTTGGTCGGATCGGAGTCGAGGTCGACCATGTTGCCGGCCTCCTTGGCCGCCGAGGTGCCGGTGTTCATGGCGACCCCGACGTCGGCCTGCGCGAGGGCGGGCGCGTCGTTGGTGCCGTCACCGGCCATCGCAACGAGCCGACCGCCCTCCTGCTCGGCCCTGATCAGGCGCAACTTGTCCTCAGGGGTGGCCTCGGCCAGGAAGTCGTCGACGCCGGCCTCGGCGGCGATCGCCTTCGCCGTGACCGGGTTGTCGCCGGTGATCATCACGCTCTTGATCCCGAGCGCCCGCAATTGGTCGAACCGCTCCCGCATGCCGGGCTTGACGACGTCCTTGAGGTGCACCACGCCGAGCTCGCGCGCCGGCTCCCCAGGGTTGCGGACCGCCACCACGAGGGGGGTTCCGCCCAGGGCGGAGACCGTGTCGACGGCGGCGGCGAGGTCGGGGGCAGACGTGCCGCCTTCTGAGGTGACCCAGAGCGAGACCGCCGACCCGGCTCCCTTGCGCACGCTGGTGCCGTCGGGCAGATCGACGCCCGACATCCGCGTCTGGGCAGTGAAAGGCACGAAGGTCGCCCCCTGCTGGAGCAGCGCGGTCACGCTCTGGCCGGTGCGCCCCGCATCGTGAGCGAGGGCGTAGTCGACGATGGAGCGGCCCTCCGGCGTCTCGTCGGCCAACGACGACAGGTAGGCGGCCTCGAGCAGGGCGGCGCGGCTGGCGCCCCCGACCGGGTGCACATCGGTGGCCTGCCGGTTGCCGTACGTGATGGTGCCGGTCTTGTCGAGCAGCAGCGTCGACACGTCACCGGCCGCCTCGACGGCGCGGCCCGACATGGCGAGAACGTTGCGCTGGACCAGCCGGTCCATGCCAGCGATGCCGATCGCCGAGAGCAACGCCCCGATGGTGGTGGGGATAAGGCAGACGAGCAGCGCCACCAGGACGACCAGGTCCAGCGCCTGCCCGTGGAAGATCGCCATCGGCTGCAGGGCCATCACCGCGAGCAGGAAGATGATGGTAAGCACGGTGAGCAGGATCGCCAGCGCGATCTCGTTGGGGGTCTTCTGCCGCGCGCTGCCTTCCACCAGGGCGATCATCCGGTCGATGAAGGTCTCGCCGGGGCGGCTGGTGATCTTCACCACGATCCGGTCCGACAACACGGTGGTGCCGCCGGTGACGGCGCACCGATCACCTCCCGACTCCCGGATCACGGGTGCCGACTCGCCGGTGATGGCCGACTCGTCCACGCTGGCCATGCCCTCGACCACGTCACCGTCGCCCGGGATCACCTCTCCCGCGACGACCTCGACGAGGTCACCCACGCGCAGATCCTGGGCCGACACCTCCTCGATGGTGTTCTCGGCGGTGAGCCGACGCGCTGGCGTCTCGACTCGGGTCTGCCGCAGAGTCGCGGCCTGAGCCTTACCCCGGCCCTCGGCCACCGCCTCAGCGAGGTTGGCGAACAGGAGAGTCAGCCACAGCCACACGGTCACCAGGACCGAGAACACGCTGGGGTCGAGCAGCGACAAGATGGTGGTGAGAATCGAGCCGACCCAGACCACGAAGATCACCGGCTGGCGGACCAGCCGCCGCGGGTCGAGCTTGGCGAACGCCTGCGGAAGGCTCTGCCACGCAGTCGCGGCCAGGGATGGCCGATGGGCGCCGGCCCGGGGCAGGTTCTCGGTAGCTGTGGTCATGCCAGTGCCTCCGCAAGCGGTCCGAGGGCGAGTGCCGGAAAGAAGGTGAGCCCGGCGAGGAGAAGGATGATGCCGATCAGCAGGCCCGCGAAGACGGGCGTGTGAGTGGGCAGGGTTCCGGTCGTGACCGGGCGTCGCGCCTGACGGGCGAACGCGCCGGCCAGGGCCAGGGTGAGCGTGATGATGCCGAACCGCGCCAGGAACATCGCCAGGCCCAGGGTCAGGTTGAGGTACGGCTGGTCGGCCGACAGGCCGGCGTAGGCGGACCCGTTGTTGTTCGAGGCCGAGGTGTACGCATAGAGCATCTCGGTCAGACCACGGGGCCCCTCTCCGAGGAGTGCAGCCCGGCTGACCGGGATCACCAGCGCTGCAGCGGTGCCGATCAGCACCAGGGCCGGCATCACGATGGACGCCAGCGCGGCATAGGTGATCTCCGCCCGCCCCACGGTCTTGCCGAGCAGTTCCGGGGTGCGTCCCACCATGAGGCCGGCGATGAAGACGGTGAGGACAACCATGACGAGCATCCCATACAGCCCCGTGCCGACACCGCCCGGCGAAACCTCACCCAGCATCATGTTGAGCAGGTAGAGCCCGCCGCCGAGCGCCGAGTAGCTCTCGTGCATCGAGTTGACCGCGCCCGTGGACGTCCCCGTCGTGGCCGTGCCGAACAGCACCGAACCAGCGATGCCGAACCGGACCTCCTTGCCCTCCATGGCGCCGGTGGCCCCGCGGGCAGCCACGGTCTCCGACCAGGCGGTGAGCAGGGCGGACCCTGCGGCGAACACTCCCATCACGATGGCCAGGAGGCGGCCCTGGCGCCGGTCGCCGACCATCAGGCCGTATGTGCGGGTCAACGCGAACGGAATCATCAGCACCAGCAGGATCTGCAGCAGGTTCGTCCAGGCGTTCGGGTTCTCCAGCGGGTGGGCCGAGTTGGCGTTGAAGATTCCGCCACCGTTGGTGCCGAGCAGCTTGATCACCTCCTGGGAGGCGACCGCGCCACCCTGCAGCGTCTGGGGATCGCCGCTGATCGTGATGATGTGGCGCGGTGCGTCCAGGTTCTGCACGACACCGCCGATCACGAGCAGGCCAGCGCCGATGACGGCGATGGGCAGCAGCACGCGCACGGTGGCCCGGGTGAGGTCGACCCAGAAGTTGCCCACACGGTCGGTGGCCGAGCGGGACAGGCCACGCAGCAGCGCCGCAGCCACGGCCATGCCGGTGGCGGCGGACACAAAGTTCTGGACCGTCAGGCCGAGCATCGACACGGTGTGACCCGCGCCGGCCTCACCCGCGTACGACTGCCAGTTGGTGTTCGTCGTGAAGCTGATGGCGGTGTTGAGCGCTCCGTGCCACGTCTGGGCCCGGCCGAATGACCATGGCAGCCACGACTGGGCGAGGATCAGCGCCCACAACGCGAGGACGGAGACGACTCCGAACGCGATCACCGACAGGGCGTAGGTAGACCAGCGCTGCTCGGTCGTCGCGTCGACCCCGGCCGCGCGGTACAGCAGGCGCTCTACCCGCCAATGCCGTTCGTCGGTGATCACCTGGTGCAGCCAGGTGCTCAGCGGCCAGCAGATGCCGATCAGGAGGGCGGCGATGAGGAGCAGGCCGAGGGCGGTAGCCAGGACGGGTGCCATCTCAGAACCTCTCCGGTCTGGCCAATGCGTAGAGGAGGTACGCGAGCAGGGCGAGACCCGCCACTGCCGCGAGCGCGTTAACAATCATGTCCCCTAGCCCACACTGAGGCGTCCTCGACCTCCTCGGCCCTGATGCCCTGATGACCGCCCTTGACGGGATCTTGACGCGTACAAAGCACCACCGAAGCGGACGGTGGCTAAGTGGGCTGAGCCGGGGGGACTGCTGCAGGGATGGGTGACACGATCGCTGTGGTGCCGTTGGGTGCCACGG
>CAKZHP010000129.1 GCA_936924635.1 uncultured Propionibacteriaceae bacterium | reverse complement strand
CCGCCGCCGAGGAGCGTCCCGCCGCCGAGCAGCCGGGTGACGAGGACGCGGCTCCGGCCGCCGAGGCTGCCGAGCCGGCCGCGGCCGAGGAGCAGCCCGAGGGCTTCGGCGCTCGGGTGGCCTCCCTCGCCAGCCGGGTCGCCGACGCCGCTGCCGCGGTCAGGCACCAGGTGGCCGACACCGTCGGCCTGGGCGACTCCGACGAGGACGACAAGGCCAAGGCCGACAAGGCCAAGGCCGACGACTCCACCAAGTGACCACCACCCGAATCGACTGAGGGAACACTGATGGCAATCACCGCCACTGACGTCAAGAAGCTCCGCGACCTGACCGGCGCCGGGATGATGGACGCGAAGAAGGCCCTGACAGAGGCCGAGGGCGACTTCGACCAGGCCGTCGAGCTGCTGCGCATCTCGGGTGCCGTGAAGGCGGCCAAGCGCTCCGACCGCGAGGCCAGCAACGGCATCGTCGCGGCCGCCGGGCACGCGCTGATCCAGCTGGGCGCCGAGACCGACTTCGTCGCCAAGAACGAGGAGTTCGTCTCCGCCGCCAACGACATCGTCGCCGCGGTCGACGCCCAGGGCGCCGACTCGGTGGAGGCGGCTCAGTCGCTGACGCTGGCCTCCGGCGAGACCGTCGCGGATCGCATCGCGGCCCTCACGGCCAAGATCGGCGAGAAGATCGAGCTCGTCAAGGTCGCCCGCTTCGAGGGCCAGACCCAGGCCTACCTGCACCACCGCTCGCGCGACCTGCCGCCGCAGGTGGGCGTGCTCGTGGAGTACGAGGGTGACGACACCGACCTGGTGCGCATGGTCGCGATGCAGATCGCATCCATGTCGCCCCAGTACGTCTCCCGCGAGGAGGTGCCCGCCGAGACGGTCGCCAACGAGCAGCGCATCGCCGAGGCGACCGCCCGCGAGGAGGGCAAGCCGGAGCAGGCCATCTCCCGCATCGTGGAGGGCCGCGTGGGCGCGTTCTACAAGGACTACTGCCTGCTCGACCAGCCGGCCATCTCCGACGACAAGAAGTCCGTCGGCCAGACCCTCACCGAGGGTGGGGTCACGGTCAAGCGTTTCGTACGCTTCTCCGCCGGCGCCTGAGCGAGGCCTTCGCGTCTGACGCACTAGAGTGGCGTGCGCCGCAACCCGCCAAGGGTTGCGGCGCACTGCCGTCTCGCAGACCATCCCCCTGGGCACCGCCCCCGCGAAGGAGATGCATGACCGACCTCGACATCCGCCCCGCCTACCGGCGCGTGCTCCTCAAGCTGTCGGGAGAGGCGTTCGGCGGCGGCAAGCTCGGGGTGGACCCCGACATCGTCTCCTCGATCGCAGCAGAGGTCGCCGCCGTCGCGCGGGCCGGCGTCCAGGTCGCCATCGTGGTGGGCGGCGGCAACTTCTTTCGCGGCGCGGAGCTGCAGCAGCGGGGGATGGAGCGTGCGCGGGCCGACTACATCGGCATGCTCGGCACGGTCATGAACTGTCTTGCCCTGCAGGACTTCTGCGAGAAGGCCGGGGTGGAGACGCGGGTGCAGACCGCCATCACGATGGGGCAGGTCGCCGAGCCGTACATCCCGCGCCGCGCCGTACGACACCTCGAGAAGGGCCGCGTGGTCATCTTCGGGGCCGGCTCCGGCATGCCGTTCTTCTCCACCGACACCGTGGCCGCCCAGCGCGCCCTGGAGGTCGGCTGCGAGGTGCTCCTCATGGCGAAGCAGGGGGTCGACGGCGTGTACGACGACGACCCGGCCTCCAACCCGGCGGCCACCATGTTCCGCGAGCTCACGTACAACGACTTCCTGGCCCGCAACCTCAGGGTCGCCGACGCGACCGCGATCAGCCTCGCGCGCGACTTCGCCGTGCCGATGGTGTTCTTCAACCTCGACGTGCCCGGCAACATCGCCAAGGTGGTCTCGGGCGAGGCCATCGGCACCACCGTGCACCCCTGAACCCCGCTTGCTACGGTTCACCCAACACGCCACTGAAGGGATTCACCTGTGACCGCCGAGATCATCTCCACCGCCGACACCAAGATGGACTCGGCGGTCGATTTCGCCCGCGAGGAGTTCGCCGCGATCCGTACGGGCCGTGCCCACCCGGCGATGTTCCAGAAGCTGACCGCCGAGTACTACGGCACCCCCACGCCGCTCCAGCAGCTCGCCTCGTTCCAGGTGCCGGAGGCGCGCACCGTGCTCATCACCCCGTACGACCGCGGGTCCATGGCCGCCATCGAGAAGGCGATCCGTGAGTCCGACCTGGGGGTCAACCCCTCCAACGACGGCCACACCGTCCGGGTCACCCTCCCGGTGCTCACCGAGGACCGCCGCAAGGAGTACACGAAGCTCGCCAAGACGAAGGCGGAGGAGGGCCGGGTCGCCATCCGCAACTCCCGGCGTGCGGCCAACGACGCCGTGCACAAGCTCGTGAAGGACAAGGAGATCTCCGAGGACGACGCCTCGCGTGCGGAGAAGCAGCTGGACACCATCACGAAGAAGCACACCGACGCCGTCGACGAGCTGCTCAAGCACAAGGAGGCCGAGCTCCTCGAGCTCTGAGCCCTGGTGACCGACGAGACGACGAGAACAGACCAGTCGCACCGCCTGGGCGCCCGCGAACGGGTCGAGCGGGTCAACGCCCGGACGGGTCGCGACCTGCCGGCCGCGATCGGCGTCGCGGTCGTGCTCGTCGGGTACCTGATCGCGACGCTCGTCTTCTGGAAGCCAGGCTTCCTGATCCTCCTCGCCGCCGGCATGGCGATGGCGAGCATCGAGCTCCACAACGCCCTGCTGCGTGACGCCAAGATCCGTACGGCGGTCGCCCCCATCGCCGTCGGCGCGGTGGCGATGATCGTGGGTGCCTACCTGGCGCAGGAGCGGGACGCGAACTTCACCCCCACGACGGTCCTGCTGGTCGCGCTGGCGGCCACCGTGCTGGCTGCCTTCGTGTGGCGGCTGCCGGGCGGGCAGGAGGGGTTCGTCCGTGACACCTCGGCGAGCATGCTCACAATCGCGTACATCCCGCTGCTCGGCTCGTTCCTCGCCCTCATGATCGGGGCACCCGACGGGCCGGCGCGTGTCGCCACGTTCGTGCTGAGCGTCGCCGCCTCCGACGTCGGCGGCCTGGCCGGGGGCGTGCTGTTCGGCAAGCACCCGATGGCGCCGCGGATCAGCCCGAAGAAGACCTGGGAGGGCCTGGGCGGCTCACTGGTCCTGGCCACCGCGGTGGCGGTGCCGATGACGATGTACGTGCTGCACGCGCCTGCCTGGGTGGGTGCGCTGTTCGCCGTCCTGATCGTGCCGGTCGCCACCTGCGGCGACCTCATCGAGTCGATGATCAAGCGTGACCTGGGGATCAAGGACATGAGCCACTTCCTGCCCGGGCACGGCGGCATCCTCGACCGCATCGACTCGATCCTGTTCGCAGCCCCGCTGGGCTGGTTCCTCCTGCACGCATTGGTGCCTCATGCCTGAACCCGTCCTGAAGCTCACCCTCGAGTCGCCGCGCCGGGGCAAGCCGCCGCGCCACTTCGCCGACCTCTCCCCGGCCGAGCGCGGGCCCGCCGTGGCCGCGGCCGGGTTGCCGGCCTTCCGGGCCAAGCAGCTGGCCACGCACTACTTCGAGCACCTCTCGGTCGACCCCGCCGGCTGGACGGACCTGCCTGCCGCCCAGCGCGAGGCCGTGGGGGAGGCGTTCTTCCCCGAGCTGCTCCGGCACGTACGGGAGGTCACCTGCGACGACGGCGCCACCCAGAAGACGCTGTGGAAGCTGCACGACGGCACCCTCGTGGAGTCCGTGCTGATGCGGTACGGCGTCCGCCGTGACGGCACCCCCGGCCCTCAGGGCGTACGGTCGACGCTCTGCGTCTCCTCCCAGGCCGGGTGCGGCATGGCGTGCCCGTTCTGCGCCACGGGTCAGGGCGGCCTGCAGCGCAACCTGTCGGCGGCCGAGATCATCGACCAGGTACGCGCCGCGTCGGCGTCTCTCGCGGCCGGCACCATGGCGGGCGGCCCGGGTCGTCTCACCAACATCGTGTTCATGGGGATGGGCGAGCCGCTGGCCAACTACAAGGCCCTGATGACCGCGGTGCGGGCCATCACCTCGCCGGTGCCCGATGGCCTGGGCATCTCGGCGCGCGGCGTGACGGTGTCCACCGTGGGCCTGGTGCCACGCATCAACCAGCTGGCGACCGAGGGCATCCCGGTGACCCTGGCGGTCTCGCTGCACGCGCCCGACGACGAGCTGCGCGACACGCTGGTGCCCATCAACACCCGCCACAAGGTGGACGAGGTCGTCGACGCGGCCTGGAACTACGCCCAGACCACCAAGCGGCGGGTGTCCATCGAGTACGCCCTGATCCGCGACATCAACGACCAGGCGTGGCGGGCCGACCGGCTGGCGAAGGTCCTCCAGGCGCGTGGAGACTGGGGCTGGGTGCACGTCAACCTGATCCCGCTCAACCCGACACCCGGCTCGAAGTGGACCGCCTCGGACCCGGCTGACGAGGCGGAGTTCGTCCGGCGCCTGGAGGCGCACGGCGTGCCGGTCACCGTACGGGACACCCGCGGCCGCGAGATCGACGGCGCCTGCGGTCAGCTGGCGGCCACCGAGCGCGCGAGCGACCGGACCGCCGCGGC
>CAKZHP010000128.1 GCA_936924635.1 uncultured Propionibacteriaceae bacterium | reverse complement strand
CGTACGGCGGCGGCCAACGACCCGTGCTCGCGGACCGCGCCCGCCAGCCGCGGCTGAACCGCCCCGAGCTCCAGGGTCTCCGGGTCGGCCGAGTGCACGCCACCGACCACCGGGGCGACGAGCCGCTCGGCGACCCTGCGCCCCATGCGACGACGGACGTACGAGCCGATCGTCACGCCCTCGTCGAGCGCGTACGCGGCGTGCAGGAAGCGCTCCGCCCAGGCCCGCAGGGCACCGGGCAGGCCGAGCACGGCCCGTGCATCGGGCGCCAGCGGGTCCCCCGGGATGCCAAGCAGCCCACCGGCCGGCGACGGCAGCGAGCCCGCGTCGGAGACCAGCCGGCTGCCCAGCCCGGCCACGGGCGAGACCACCCGGTCGCCCAGACCCAGCTCGTCCACCAGCGCGCCCACCGACCCCGAGGTGAGCGCGTACGCCTCCGCTCCGGCGTTCACGGAGATGCCGGCGACCTCGCAGTCGGCGACGGCACCACCGAGGGTGTCGCCGGCCTCGACCAGGGTGACCCGCGCACCCTCGGCGGCGTGGCGACGGGCGGCGAGCAGCCCGGCCAGGCCGCCGCCGACCACCACGGTGGAGGTCACGAGCGCTCGGCCTCCTCCGGCCCTCCCGCGGTCGTGTCGTGCAGGAAGGCGACGAGGTCGGTCAGCACCTGCGGGTCGGTCTCCGGGGGCACACCGTGGCCGAGGTTGACCACGTGGCCCGGAGCCGCAGCACCCCGGCGAAGCACCGTACGCGCCTCGTCGTGCCGGGCCCGCTCACCGGTGAACAGCACCGCGGGGTCGACGTTGCCCTGCACCGGCACCTCACCGCCGAGCTCGGCGACTGCCTGGTCGAGCGGCATCCGGTGGTCGACACCCATCACGGTGGCGCCCGCCTCGTGCATCGGGCGGAGCAGGTGGCTGGCGCCGACACCGAAGTGCACCCGCGGCACGCCGAGGTCGGCGACCGCGGCGAGCACGGCGGCGGAGTGCTCGAGGACGTGCGCGCGGTAGACGTCCTCCGACAGCGACCCGACCCAAGAGTCGAACAGCTGCACCGCTGAGGCCCCGGCGAGCACCTGGGCGCGCAGGAAGCGGCCCGACAGCTCGGCGACCCAGGCGGCCAGCCGCGCCCACGCCTCGGGGCGGTCGCGCATCAGCGCCCGGGTGCGCAGGTGGTCGCGGCTGGGGCCGCCCTCCACCATGTACGACGCCACGGTGAACGGCGCCCCGCAGAACCCGATCAGCGGGGTGGTGCCGAGCTCGGCCACCGTGAGGCGCACGGCCTCGCGGATGGGTGCGAGCGCCTCCTCGTACGCGTCGCCGAGCGGCGGCAGCGCGTCGACGTCGGCCTCCGTACGGACCGGGTGGGCGAACACCGGGCCGCGACCGGGCTCGATCTCGACGCCGAGGCCGGCGAGGCGGGCGGGCACCACGATGTCGGAGAAGAAGATGCCGGCGTCGACGCGGTGGCGGCGTACGGGCTGGACCGTGATCTCGGCCACCAGGTCCGGCCGCAGGCAGGCGTCCAGCATGGTGGTGCCCTCGCGCACGGCGCGGTACTCAGGCAGCGACCGTCCGGCCTGTCGCATGAACCACACGCTGGCGGGAGCGTCGACGGGCTGGCCTCGATACCGGCGGATCAGCGGGGCGTCCGAGGTGCCACCCTCGGCGGCGGTACGGCCCAGAGGGTGCTCGTGCGACGTGCTGCTGATCGTCTCCATCGCGGTCCATTCTCCGCCGCCCTCCAGGCTGCTGATGGCGACGGTGGTGTCCCGATCAGCACCTCCACGACGTGCCTACGATGGGGCGATGCTCGTCGCCCTCCGCGCCACTCACGAGCACCTCGACCTCGGGGTGCTGGACGCGCTCACCCAGGGGTCCGACCGCCTGCCACAGGTCATCGAGCAGCTCAACGCCGCCGCGACTTCCCTCGAGGGATGGGTCGTCGTCTCGACCTGCAACAGGCTGGAGATCTACCTCGACGCCCGCCGCTTCCACGAGGGCGTGGCCGTCGCCGCCCGGGCAGTAGCCACCACCAGCGGACTGTCGGTGGATCAGGTGTCGTTGTGCCTGGAGACCGCGATGGGCCGGCCCGTGACCGAGCACCTGTACGAGGTGGTGGCCGGTCTGCGCTCGATCGTGCTGGGCGAGGCGGAGGTCGCGGGTCAGGTGCGCGCGGCTTTCGAGCGGGCCCAGAACGACGGCCACGCCACCCCCATGCTGAACGACCTGTTCCAGATCGGGTTCCGGTTCGCGAAGCGGGTGGCCAGCCGCACGCCCGTCGGTGCCGCGGGCCGCAGCGGGGTGTCCGTCGCCCTGGACCTGGCCGAGCAGGCGGTGGGCCCCTTGTCGGACGCCGCCGTGCTCGTCGTGGGCACCGGTGCGTACGCCCGCGTCGGCGTGGCCGACCTCCACCGCCGCGGGGCGCGGCGGGTTCAGGTGCACTCCCCCTCGGGCCGCGGCGACGCCTTCGCGGAGCGGCACGGCATCGATGCCGTACGCGCCGGGGAGCTCCCGGCCGCCCTCGCCAAGGCCGACCTCGTCCTCGCCTGCTCTGGGCGCGGCCCGAGCCTGTCGCCGGAGATGTTCGACGGTGCCGGCCGCACCTTGGTGCTGGACCTCGCGCTCCACTCCGACCTGCACCCTGGCGTACGGGACCTGAGCGATGT
This sequence comes from uncultured Propionibacteriaceae bacterium, assembly GCA_936924635.1. Taxonomy (GTDB): domain Bacteria; phylum Actinomycetota; class Actinomycetes; order Propionibacteriales; family Propionibacteriaceae; genus Fen-668. Next base: position 39,455 of record CAKZHP010000128.1, on the reverse strand, counting down.
CGACGTGCTGGGCCTGGCCGAGCTGTCGGTGACGGCAGATGCCGGTACGGCCCTTGCGCTCGCCGAGGCCCGCAGGATCGTCGCCGACGGGGTGGAGCACTTCGCGTCCCGGCAGGAGTTCCGCCGCGTCGACCCCGCGATGGCCTCGCTGCGCCGCGCCCTCGACGACGCCGCCGAGGCGGAGGTGCAGCACCTCGTGGCCGACCGCCCGGACATCGCGGAGGAGGTCGAGCGCAGCATCCGCCGCATCCTGGCCAAGGTCATGCACTCCCCCACCACCCGCGCCCGGCAGCTCGCGCAGGAGGGCAAGACTGACGAGTACGTCGAGGCCTTCCACACCATCTTCGGCATCGACATCCGCACCGAGGGAGAGGCCACCGCGGTCCCCGACGGCGGGCCCGCGGGATGGATGCGCCTCGACACCACGGTGCCGCCCGACCTCGACGCCGCCGCCGTGCGCGAGGCGCTGCGGCTGGGCGCCGAGACCACCCGGTAGCCCCGCCCTCACTCCGCCACGAGGCGAGCGATCACCTTCGGCTCGGGCAGCAGGGTGCGCTGTGCCGGTGTGGTGCCGACGGCACCCGACAGGGCCAGCTCGGCGTCACGCTGCCGCGACATCATGACCAGGACCCCCACGCCGCCGGAGATCGCGACCACCAGCGCCATGCCGGTGATGATGACGAACGTGCTGAGCCCGGTCTTCTCGAGAGGTCCGCGAAGCCGTTGACCTCCAGCGTCCGCTGCAGCGTCGTGCCCATGGCCGTGTTGCCGAACGTGATGCCGATCGCCATCGCGCCGGGCACGACGGACTTGACCAGGCGGTCGGCCCTGGCGATCACCATCGACCGCGCCAGCCCCCACAGGGCGAACCGGACCGGGACGACGCCCGTCCAGAGCCGTGTGACCGGTGACACCAGCAGGGGTGCCAGCAGGGCCAGCAGGGCGCCGGTGAGCATCAGCACCCCGAGCGACGCGATCAGCACGTTCGAGACCGTCTCCTTGCCCGCCACCTGGGCGTTCAGGGGCAGCACCGCGACCATCAGGGCGAGCACCAGCACCACCGCGACCGGGCCCGCCCAGCGACCCCTCGTCATGGGCTGCTGGCGCGCCGACTGCGACTGCCGGAGCGCCTCGACCGGGGGGATGTCGCTGGCACGCGTCGCCTGGCGCAGGCCACCCAGGACGGCCACACCCACGCTCACCACGGTGGCCACCAGCAGCGCCAGCGGAGAGTAGACCGCGTCGGGCGGGTGCGTGATGTCGTCGGAGGCCCGGTCGGCGGCCAGGAACGCGAGCGTGGGCCGCAGCGCGAGCAGAGCCGCGGCTCCGGCCGCCACCGAGCAGGCGAGCGAGACGACCGTCAGCTGGGTCAGCAGCGAGGCGCGCACCTGGCCGGGTGTGGCCCCGGCCAGCAGGAAACGGGCGACGGCGCCGCGCCTGGCATCGACCACCAGGCCGGTGGCCGACGAGATCACCACCAGGCCGATCAGCACGCTGGTGCCCAGGTTGACGCCCCCGATCACGTGGCAGCCGGCCGAGTCCCAGCGGGTCATCGCCCCTGCCGAGACGGCTCGCTCCACCACGCAGGCCTTGCCCGGTCGACAGAGGTGGCGGCGGGGTGTCTCGGGGAGGGCGCTGCGCACGCGCACCCGTACGTACGCGGGTGGGCTCGCAGACGACGCGGGCCGTGATCTCGGTGCCCCGGTGGCCGTCGTTGGTGACCGCCCCTTGCAGCACCCGGCTGACCGTACGTGCCGTGGTCGCGTCGAGGGCGTCGCTGGTCTGCCGCGAACGGGTCGCGCTCACCGGCGGCACCTTCAGCTCCGGGCCACGCGATGGCCACTGGGTCGTCGAGGCCGAGGTACCCAGGGCACCGACGTCCTGAGGGTGTCGGGCAGGGGTCAGTCCTGAGTGGCACCCGATGCCGCCTGCCCCGGTGCCGGCGACCTTGTGACCGTTCTCGCGATGGCCGCTAGAAGCCGAAACGTCCGCGCAGGGCCTCCCGTGTCCTCTCGTCGCGCAGCAGGCAGGCGCTGTTCTGGTTCGCGAACAGGCCGCGCTCGCGGAAGGCCTCCTCCTGGGGCACGGTGACGTCCCAGTCGATGGGCAGGATGTACTCGACCAGGCCCTCGTCGTAGCGGTAGGACGCGTTCAGGTCAAGGTCCCGCAGGCGGTGCTGCTCACCCTCGACCGTGACCAGGGAGTCCTCGAACTCCACAGCGACACCGGTCGTGACCCCGGTGCCCACGTACCCCCTGCCCGGCATGTACACCCAGACCCGCACGCCTGCCGGCACCCGCCGTGGGTCGGGGTGGGGTGCTCGACATGGCCGCCCAGATTCGTGGCCGTACCTACGACATGAGCGAACTCCACCGCTTCACCGATTCTGAGTACGCCGCCCTCACGCTCACGATGCGAGACCGCGAGAACCCCGGCGAGGTGTTCGACCGGCTCGCCACCATGAACCTCGTGACCCTGCACGCCGACGACGATCAGGCCCGCGAGCACATCACCGACCACGCCCGTGACGGCGAGGCGATCACCGTCGCCACCAACGACGAGGCCGCCGCGCTGAACGAGCGCATCCGCACCGGACGGATTGAGACCGGCGAGGTCGACGACACGATCACGGCGACCGGCAGCGACGGCCTCAGCATCGGTCGAGGTGATCTGATCCAGACGCGGAGGAACGAGAGCGACCTCGGAGTGGCGAACCGGCAGCAGTGGATCGTGCAGCACGTCAAAGACGACGGCACCGTGTACGCCCGTGAGGTCGGCAGTGGTCGCAAGAACCCCCGCACCGTTGCCCTACCTGCCGAGTATGTGGGTGAGCACGCGCACCTGTCCTACGCCGCGACCGCCTACGGCGTCCAAGGCGCCACCGTCGATGACTCGCACACGATGCTGTCGGAGGCCACCAGCGCGGCGGGCGTCTACGTCGGCATGACCCGAGGCCGCGAGACCAACCGGCTCCACGTCGTCGCCGCAGACCTGGCGGATGCTCGGGCGCAGTTCATCGAGGCGATGGAACGCGACCCGGCAGATCGCGGCCTCGACCACGCCACCCGCGCCGCGCAAGAAACCGTGCGCGGCCTCATCGCAGACGGCCCAGTTCGGCTGGTCACCGAAGAACTCGCCCGGCTCGACCACGAGGCCAAGCGTGCCGAACGGCAGGCGGCACGGTGGGAGCAGATCGCCGCACGCCTCGACGCCCAACGCGCCACCCACCGAGCCGAGGACGACGAGAACACGACGGTGCTCCGCAAGGCCCACGAAGCCGCCGAGCGGATACGTGCCGAGGTCACTGGGCCGCTCACCGTCCAGGCCGAGCACGACGGCGCGGCCTACCTCGCCGCCGTCGAGAACGAGACCGCCACCAGCGCCCGCCTCGCCACCGTTGGGCGGTTCGGCAGGCGCAAGGCCCGCGCCGAGCACCGGGCCGCGACCGACCAGACCCAGACGAGACGAGCACAGGTACGCGAGACCTGGGGCGAGCCTCCACGCACCAGCGAGGCACTGCCCGAGTGGGCGCACCGGCAGGCCCAGCGACGCGTCGAACACCACCCCCGCGTGCACGACGCCGCCCGCGCCGTCGAAACGGCACAGGCCGAACGGGAGGCGCTGCGCGAGCGGCACACGCAGGAACAACGGGCACTGCTGGTCAGCGAATACGGGCCAGAGCGAGTCCGCCGCGACCACCTCGGCATGCGCACCACCAACCCACGCCGCGACGCACGAGACGCCCGCACGCGAGCCGCGATGCTCCGCGCCGAGGCCAACGAACTCCGCAGCCTCCCCGTCAACGAAGCCGCCCGACGCATCGAGAACAAGCAAGCCGAGGGGGAGGATCAGCGGCGTCGGGCGGCGGAACGGGCGGGGCAGTTCGGCGACCCGTTCGAGCACGACCCCTACCGCAGCGGGCCACGGCGCGAGGGGCCGAGACTTGGGCTGTAATCAGGGCTTCAAGGAGGTGGAGACCTTGCTGATCCAACGTCGTTGTTGGCGCGTTTCCACCGCACGCCGGTGATAGTGCTTCCGCACCCAGGCCACGGCATCATCAGCAGGTATCCCGCTCAGGATCGCGAGCACTGACAAGGCCGTTCCGGTGCGCCCGACGCCACCGCCGCAGGCGATCTCGACCCGCTCCGACACCGCTCGTTGGTTCGCTTCACGGAGGGCGTCCAGAGCATCTGCGGTGGAGTCCGGCAGCCGGAAGTCGCGCCAACGCACCCAGCGATACGGCCAGTCCTTGATGCGCGGGTCACGGCCCACCAGGTAGACACCGAAGTCGGGATCGGGGCCGTCAGCAGGCTTCCTCCGCAGCCCGCGCCCTCGAACGCGACGACCATCAGGGAACTCAACAACCCCTTCCCCGACGTCCCAACTACCCATATCACCAGGCTAACGTCGCGCCGCATAGTCTCGACAGAGTGGACGTGCGAAGCCGACGAACTGCGCGGACTCTCGATCAACGAAGCCGCCGACCGCACCTCGTCGACGACGAGCTGCGCCACCTTGAGACGGTGGCGTGGGGTGAGGGCAGCGTTGGGGTGTGACATGGTTTCCTCGACAAAGAGTCGTGGCGGCGAGCTGCTGCTCGCCGCCACGCAGGGGATGGGGTGGGATGTCAGTCGACGGGGCTGACGCGGATGAGGTTGCCGTCTGGGTCGGCGATCACGAAGGTGCGGCCGAACACGTCGTCGTGGGGCTCCTCGACCACCCGGATGCGGCCTGGACCCGGGCGACAAGTTCACGCACGCTGAACGGTGCTTCGCGCGCTCCCCGTGGCGTAGCCGGCCTTCACGAGGTATGCCTGCACGACGTCCGAGAGCGCGACTTCGTCTTCGACAACGAGAACCGTCGCTGCAGCTCGAGCCGATTCACTCCTCATGGGCTCCAGTCTGATCTCCGTTCCTGGGCGCCGTGGAGGTCCTGCTCGAGTCCGACCGGGAGCTGGCCGAGCCCGCGCGGCTCGAAGACTGGGTCGTCGACACCGAGGTCGAGCTCTCGCGGCCGGCCAGGCGCGCCGCGCTCTTGGCAGGGGTCAGATCCAGTCGGCGCAGCATCTGCGCATTCAAGGCCACAACGACAGTGGACAACGACATCAGGATCGCGCCGACCGACATGGGCAGTACGAATCCGATCGGCGCCAGGACACCGGCGGCCAGCGGAACGGCGGCGATGTTGTACCCGGCAGCCCACCACAGGTTCTGCTTCATCTTGCGGTAACTGGCACGGGAGAGCTGGATCACCGAGAGTACCGAGCGGGGATCGTCGGAGGCCAGGATCACGCCAGCGGAGGCGATCGCGACGTCGGTGCCGGCACCGATCGCGATGCCGACGTCGGCCTGCGCGAGGGCGGGGGCATCGTTGACGCCGTCGCCGACCATCGCCACGGCTCGTCCGTCGCGCTGGAGCTCGAGGACCTTCTCGCTCTTGTGCTCCGGGCGCACCTGGGCGAAGACCTGGTCGATACCGAGCTCGCCGGCCACGGCGCGGGCAACGGGCTGGGCATCGCCCGTGATCATGACGACGCGGATTCCCAGCTCATGCAGGGCGTCGACGGCCTCACGGGATTCCTGACGGACCTCATCGGCCAAGCCGATCCCACCTGCGATCTGCCCATCGACCAAGACGTGGAGGACGATCGCTCCGTCGGCCGACCACGGCCCGGTCGCCGGCAGCGGCTGGTGACCGTGCTCGGCCAGCAGGTGGGGTCCGCCGACCTGGACGGTGCGCCCGTCCACGGTCGCGCTGACGCCGACCGCGGTGGTGGACTGGAATGCGGTGGCGCGCGGCACGTCGAGCCTGCGGTCGTCGGCGGCGGCGGCGATCGCCCGGGCGAGGGGGTGCTCGCTGTCGGCTTCGGCCGCGGCGGCCAGCGCGAGCAGCTCGTCCTCGCCCAGGGTGCCGACGGTGGTGACGTGGTTCAGGGCGGGCTCGCCTTTGGTCAGCGTGCCCGTCTTGTCGAACAGGACGGTGTCGATGGTGCGCATCCGCTCCAGGGCGGCACGCTCCTTGACCAGGACGCCGCCCTTCGCGGCCCGCTCGGTCGAGATGGACACCACCAGCGGGATCGCCAGACCCAGCGCGTGAGGGCAGGCGATGACCAGAACGGTGATCGCGCGGACCAGTGCACTCTCGGGCACCCCGACGACTGTCCACACGATCGCGGTGACGATCGCCGCGATCAGCGCGTACCAGAACAGCCAGCCGGCGGCTCTGTCCGCGAGCAGCTGGGCCCGGGTCGTGGAGGATTGGGCGTTGGCGACCAGGCGCTGGATGCCCGACAGGGCGGTGTCCTCACCGATCGCGGTGACGCGGACGCGCAGCGCGTTGTCCGTGGCCACCGTGCCGGCGACGACCTGATCACCGATCTCGCGACGCACGGGGCTGGACTCGCCGGTGATCATCGACTCGTCGACGTCGGCGCCACCATCGATGACTTCCCCGTCGGCCGGGACCCGGCCACCGGGTCGCACGATCACGACGTCTCCGAGCTGCAGCTCGGCCGGGGAAACCGCGACGATGTCCTCGCCCTCGATCTTCTCGGCCTGGTCGGGCAGGAGCGCGGCCAGGGAATCCAGCGCGGAGGAGGTCTGCGCGAGGGAGCGCATCTCGAGCCAGTGGCCCAGCAGCATGATCACGATCAGGAGGGCGAGCTCCCACCAGAAATCGAGCTCGTGGGAGAGCAGTCCGAGGCTGGCGCCGAGCGAGGAAACGAAGGCGACCGTGATCGCCATCCCGATCAGGAGCATCATGCCGGGCTTGCGATCCCGGATCTCCTCGACCGCGCCCGTCAGGAACGGTTTCCCGCCCCACAGGTACATGACCGTGCCCAGGACCGGCGAGACCCACCGCACCCAGGCCGCGTCCGGCAGCGCATAGCCGAGCAGGTCAGCGAACATCCCGTTCAGCAGCACCGTCGGGATAGCAAGGACGAGCATGATCCAGAACAGCCGACGGAACATCCCCACGTGATCACCATGACCCGCATGGTCCCCGTGACCCGACATGTCGTGCCCCGCGTGCGGGTCGTGGTGCTCGTGCCCCGCGTGCGGGTCGTGGTGCTCGTGGCCCGCCATGTCGTGCTCACCGTGCCCGGTCATGTCATGGCCGGTGTGAGTGGCGGTCGGCAGGGCATGCCCCTCGTGCGCCATCTGCTCGGCATCGTAGCCGCCATGACGGTCCCCGCCCGGCGGAGCGTCCGCCGGGCCGTGTGGGCCCGTGCCGCGGTGATGCCCGTGCTGGGCCATGTCGTGCCCGGCGTGGTCGGGTTCGGGGGTAACCGGGTGGTCGTGGCGGTGGTGGTGGGGGGTGCTCATGGTGTCCCTTCCGCAAGGCCCCGGACGGGGCTGGGTGTTGCCGGGGTGGGTCAGGCGTCGGCCACGGTGTAGCCGGCCTCCGCGACGGCGGCCGGTGCGGCAGCTCCGGCCACGGTCACGGTGGAGATCCCACCGGGCGCCAGGTCGATCCGTACTTCCTCCACGCCCTCGAGAACGGTGATTGCCGTGGTCACGCTGTCGGCGCAGTGACCACAGGTCATGCCCCGCACCGGATACGTCGTGGTCTCGGCCGCGGACGTCGCAGTCGCCTCAGCAGCGGCGCGGTCCTCCACCGGGGCGGTGGCGCAGCAGGAACAGCCGGTGGAAGCCATCGGCAGGGGTCGAAGTGTCTCGGGGCTCATGAGGTACTCCTCGCATCAGAGGGTGCAGCAGCGGCGGAAACTGTCGTTGCTACCCTCAGTTTATACCCCCCGGGGGTATTTGGCAAGTGATCCACTGCGGGAGCATGGGGTCGACCGGTCGCTCGGTGCCGGCTGCGCGGCTCTCGTCGGACACGCTCTCGTCCGCGATCGAAGAACGGCCGAGCCTGCCCGTCCTGCTGCTCGCAGTTGCGTGCGGCGCCGCCATTAGCAGGAACCCCTGAAATCACGCCCGCGGCCCGGGCAGCCGCTTTTGAGCTATTAAGGTCCCGGCCCCAACGGGCGCTAGCCGGAAAGACCAGCTATCGGCTAGTGCCGGCCGCGGCGGTCCGGGCTAGCCCGCGGCGCCGCGGACACGCCGCTGCGGCATGCCCGAGCGCGCCGCGGGTCGGGGTCGGCCCATAGGGTGGCGCGCCCGCTGGAGGGGAGGGGGTGAGTCGGGAGATCACAGAGGCGCTGGTGGCGGTGGCGGCACTGGCGACGGCGCTGCTGAACCTCTGCGCAGCCGTACTGCGGCTGCGTGAGGCCGAGCAGACTTGGAGCCGGGAGCAACGGGGTCGCGGCGGACGACACCGACGATGAGATGACGGGAGGGGCGGGAGCAACCCGCCCCCTCCCGTCATTGCGGGACTCTCGAGCTGCACGGAGCGTTCCTACTGAGACCCGGCAGGGTCTCCGCCCGCTGGTGACACCATGGAGCGTGCCCACCAACGCTGAGAACATCCGCGCCCGCGACATCAAGATGGTCAGCCCAGGAGTGCATACGTTGCGCAGCTCGCGATGACCATTCGAACGTTGTCAGCTGATTGGACCCTGAACCGAGGCCACCTCGATGTCGACATCACCGACTTTCGTCACGGTCGTTAGAGCACGCCGAACTTCAGCAGCAAAGCTTGATCCCAACTCGGAGATCCACGGATCCGCCCTTGGCAACGAAGCAGGCTGTAGTCGGACATCATGGAGTTCTAGTCACTCACGCAGCTTATGCCCGCTCACTCATTCGTGCCCAGCAACTGGGTCGGCACGCGCACTCAGAGCTTGGCGAGCATCCCCTTCATCTCATCAATCTCGGCCTTCTGGCTGGTGATGATGGTGTCGGCGAGCTTGAGCGCTTCGGCGTTGCGTCCCCGATCCTTCTCGGTCTTCGCCATCTCCAGGGCACCCTCGTGGTGGGCGATCATCGAGGTCAGGAACTGCTTGTCGAACCCCTTGCCCTTGAGCCCACGCAGCTTGGCCATGACCTGCTGCTGATTCATGCCGTGCATGTCCATGCCGGGCATGTCGTGGTTCTTGTGCGGCATGTCGGTGGGTTCGCCCCAGGCCTTGAGCCAATCCTTCATCTGCTGGATCTCGGGGGTCTGCGCCTTCTTGATGCGGGTCGCGAGCGCCTTCACGTCGGCGGTCTCGGCCTGCTTCTCGGCCAGGGCCGACATCTCCACCGCACCCTCGTGGTGGACGATCATCATCTGGGCGAACATCGCGTCCTGCGAATTGTGGTCAGAACCAGGGCCGGACGAGGCAGGTCCCGCTGAGGTGGTGTCATTCCCGCAAGCGGCCAGGGCCAGCAGACCCACACCGGACGCGATCAGAGTTCGGCGGTTCATGATTCCTCCTCTTCAGGACAGCTTCAGGGTGGTGATGCAGGTGGGGTCCTCGGCACCGGTGCTGAGCGGGATCGAGCCCTTCTTGCCGATGCCCTCGACGGTCAGCGTCCCCTTGATGTTGCGGGGCACCCAGAAGCCGACGAAGCCGTTGTCGTAGGTTGTGACAGTTTCCTTGAGCACCTGCTTGCCGGACTCGTCGGTGATGGTGACCGTGAACTCCTGGCCGACCTGCTCACCCTGGCAAGTGCCCAGGTTGTGGTTGAAGCACTCATGGGTCTGGTCCACATAGGGAGCGATCGACAGATAGGTCTTGTCGGCCGGCATTGGCATCGAGATCTGCTCCTTGCCATCGGTGAGCAGCAGTTCGTTCTGCCGCACCGACCCCAGGAAGCTGGCCTCGTTGTCCTCCTTGCTGCGGTCGAGCGCGTTGATGATCTCGACCACCGACTTGCCCTTGAGTCCGAAGCGGTCGAGCTTCGCTTCGACAGCCGGGTTGGACGCGGCAGCCGGGCTGCTGGCGGTGGGGGTCGAGGTGCCGCTGCAGCCTGCGAGCGTCCCGAGGCCGAGGGTGCCGGCGACCAGGACGGACAGGGCGATGCGCTGGGCGCGTGCAAGAGGTAGTGCCATAGCTCCATCCTCTCCGAGGAATCTCAGGACCTTGTCAACGCAATGTTGAGATGTGGTCAAGATCAGGAAGCGGGCAGCGTCAGCGTGAACTCCGTTCCCCGTCCGGGCCCGTCACTTCGCGCCTCCAGCGAACCCTCGTGGGCCCGGGCGATCGAGCGCGAAATGGCCAGCCCCACGCCGGTGCCCTCGTCCGCGTCGTGGTGGCGGGCGCTGTCGGCGCGGTAGAAGCGCTCGAACAGGTGCGGCAGGTGTTCGGGGGCGACGCCGGTTCCTTGGTCAACGACCCTCAGCTGCACCGAGTCACCCCGAACGGTGGCGCGCAGCGTGACTGTCGATCCGACCGGGCTGTGCTGCAGGGCATTGCGGAGCAGATTGTCCAGCACCTGGCTGATCCGGGTGGGGTCGACCTGCACCGTGGGGTCATCAGCCACCGTTTCGACCACCAGCCCCACCGATCGGGCGACGAACGCAGGGGCGGCCGCAGTGCGGGCGTCCTCGAGCAGGTCGCTGACCCGGACGCTGCGCGGATGCAGGTCGAGGCGGCCCTCTTCAGCCGCCGAGACGTCGCGGATGTCGACCGCGAGCCGGGTGAGCCGTGCGGTCTGGGCACGCAGGGTGGCCAGGGTGCTGGAGTTGAGGTCCACCACCCCGTCCTCGAGGGATTCCAGGGTGACGTCGATGGCCGCGATCGGGGTGCGGAGCTCGTGGGCGAGGTCGGTGAGCAGGCGGCGTCGGGTGGTTTCGGTGTCGGCGATCTGGTGGGCCATGTCATTGAAGGCGCCGGCCAGCTCATCGATCTCGGGGCCAGCGTCGGCCACCTGCACCGGCTCGTCATAGTCCCCGGACGCCACCCGGCGAGCGGCCGCGCTGAGGGCGGTCAGGCTCCGCCCGATGCGTCCGAAGAGCAGGGCGCCCACCAGGGCCGTGGCGAGGGCAGCTGCCAGCAACCCCGCTCCCGCGGACGTGAGACCAGCAGCGCGGAAGGCCTCCTGGGCATGTTCGAGCACGTGCGGCTGGTCGCCGTGCCCGGCCTCCCTCAGGTGCTCATCGAAAACCCGCGGCCCCACCAGCCAGGCCACCAGGGCCAGCGTGGCGGTCATCACCACCAGCACCAGCACCTGGGCCAGCACCAGCCGCCCGGTCAGCCCAACCCTCGCCCTGGTCACTGGCCGGTGCCCATCCGGTAGCCGACCCCGCGCACAGTGGTCACGAACCGCGCCCGGCTGGGGTCGTCGCTCAACTTCTTGCGCAGGTGGGCGATGTGGACGTCAACCAGGTGGTCATCACCCACTCCCCCGCCCCAAACCCGGTCGATCAGCTGCTGGCGCGAAATCGCGACCCGCGGCTGGGCGCTGAGCGTGTCGAGCAGGTCGAACTCGGTCGGAGTGAGGTCGATGATCTGGCCGCCGAGCTGCACCTCGCGGGCGGCCGGGTCGATGACCAGATCGCCGAAGACACGCCGCTGGGCACTGGCTGTGGGCGTCCCGGTGCGGGGGCGGCGCAGCACGACCTGGACGCGGGCAACCAGCTCGCGGACGCTGAACGGTTTGGTGAGATAGTCGTCCGCCCCGACCGACAGGCCGACCAGGGTGTCGACCTCGTCGGCGCGGGCGGTGACCATCAGCACATAGCAATCCGAGAAGGTGCGAATGCGGCGGCAAACCTCGACCCCATCAAGCCCCGGCAGACCGAGGTCGAGCACCACCACATCGGGTGACCAGTCGCGGGCGACCTCAACAGCCTGCAAGCCATCTGCCACCGTCTGCACCTGGTGGCCAGCGCGGTCAAGGTAGGTGGCGACGGTCCCGGCCAGCACCGGCTCATCCTCCACGACGAGGACGCGGGAACCAGCCGGGCTGGTGGGGGTGCTCATGGACCCATTGTGCTGGACACCAACGATCACCACAGATCAGCGATCCGAGACCTGCCCGCGCTGCCTGAGGCGGTGGGTTTCGGGTGGCCGCCTCCGGGTGGCTGCGCAGATGTGCCCAAGATGGTCAGGAATGCCTGACATGTTGGGCATTCCTGCGAAGGGCTGACGATCGTGGCGCGCAATCCGCTGCGGGCAGGGCGTTCCAGCGTCCCGGGGGCCGGGCTCGGCCTGGTCGGTCTGGCCGAGCGCGCCCAGGTCGCGGGAGGCTGGCTCACGAAATCGCAGGACAACGGACAGTTCGAGGTGAAGGTGTGGTTGCCATGGTGACGCCGTGCGTCTGCTGCTGATCGACGACGATCCCCTTGTCAGGGCGGGTTTGCGGCTCATCCTGGGTGGTTCGTCAGGGCTCGAGGTGGTCGGCGAGGGCTCCGATGGCTCCGAGGCCGTCGCGCTGGTCGAGCAGCACCGGCCCGACGTGGTGCTGATGGACATCCGCATGCCCACCCTCGACGGGATCGCCGCCACCGAACAGGTGCTGGCCCTCCCGGACGCCCCGCGCGTGGTGGTGCTCACCACCTTCGATGCCGACGACATGGTGCTGCGGGCCCTCGGCGTCGGCGCCCACGGATTCCTGCTGAAGGACACCCCTCCGCCTCGCATGGTCGAGGCGATCCGACAGGTTGCCGCCGGGGAACAGATCCTCTCCCCCACGGTGGTGAGCCAGGTGATCTCCTTCGCGACACAGGGCGCCGCGTCCAGTCGCCGGGACGCCGCCCGCGCCGACCTGGCCGAGCTGAAGGTTGGTGACGTGGACGGCACGCCGCGCATGTAGAGCAAGTCGAGCCGTGCATGGTAAGTGCGACAATGGCAGTGCAGCGCACGATCAAGCAGAGGAGGAGACCGCGATGATTGACACAGGTCTGAACGGTGCCGTCGTCTTGGTTACAGGCGGCGCAAGCGGGATCGGTGCCGCAATCTCGCGGGCCTTTGCCGAACAAGGCGCGAGAGTCGCGGTGCACTACCTCGACGATGCTGACGCGGCCCCAGAGGGAACGACGTGGGAACACGTAATCCCCGCACAGACGGAAGCAGAAGCACTCGCGGACTCGCTTCCGCAGGCTACCGCCATCGGTGCCGACCTCTCCCAGGATGGTTCCGAGACGGCGCTCCTAGATGCAGTCGCGGCATCCTTGGGCGAGGTCGATGTGCTCATCAACAACGCCGCCCACTGCGAGAGCCCTGATACCTACCAAGAACTCTCCGACGCCAGCCTGACGAGGCACTATCGGGTCAACGCAGTCGCTCCCACGATGCTGGTCTCCGAACTCGCCCGCAGACGCGCCGGGAAGGAAGCTCGTGTCGTCAACATCAGCACCGATGCCGCTCGCGCGTTCCCCGGACAAGTCGGCTACGGGTCATCCAAGGCGGCTCTGGAAGCACTGACCAGAGGCGCAGCCATCGACCTCGGCCCTCACGGGATCAGGGTCAACGCGGTCGCTCCTGGCCCGGTTCAGACGGGGTGGATGAGCGAAGAACTCGTCCAGGAGGCGGTAGCAGCAATCCCGCTGGGTCGCGTCGGCACGCCAGAGGACATCGCCGATGCGTGTGTGTTCCTGGCCTCACACCAGGCGCGATGGATCACCGGCCAGGTCCTCCAGGTCGCGGGCGGCCACGCACTCTAGCCGCTCCCGAGCGTTTGATACCCCATCCGCTCGTCCAGCCGATAGACTAGAAACCGCAGAAACTAGCCGATCAAGACGCGACTACTTTTGCTCCCCCACGGGGTCCTCTGCTCGACGTGGTCGAGCAGAGTCTGAGGATGGTCGAGCGGCCGGAGCTGGCCGCACCCTTCGGCGACAACCCGGCGCTGGAGAACGGCGCCTTCTACCGCGGCTGGCGGCTGTGGCTGATCCAGGGCCTGACGCTTCCTGACGGGAGCGGGCGGCACACAGCGTACGCGGCCCGCGCCGCCGAGGAGGCCCGACAGATCCGCACGGCGCTGACCGCGTCCCCCACCGGCATGGTCACGAGCTATCCGGGCCGTACGTGGCCGTGCGACAACGTCGTCGCCATGGCCGCCGTGGCCGCGGTCGAGGGGCGACAGCAGCCGGCGTGGGCAGCGTCGGTCCAGCGCTTCGCCGACCCCGCCACCGGCCTCCTCCCCCACGAGGTCGACACGGCAGGACGGCCCCTCGAAGGCCCTCGCGGCTCGTCGCAGACGATCATCCAGACCTTCTGGCCCCGGGTGACGACCGACGGCTCCTACGACTCGTACACCGCCGCCTTCGTCACCCGAGAGCTGGGCCTCGTGGGCGTCCGCGAGCACCCGCACGGCGACGGCTCCCCCGGCGACGTCGACTCCGGCCCGCTCGTCGCCGGCGTCTCGCTCAGAGCCTCCGCGGTCGGGCTCGCCGCCGCCCGGGCCAACGGCGACGCACGCCTCGCCGACACCCTCGACCGCGAGGCCGACCTGCTCGGCCTGCCGCTCGACTGGCACGGCACCCGCTCGTACGCCCTCGGGCTGCTCCCCGTCGGCGACGCCTTCGTGGCGTGGGCGCGCTCGATCCCCCGACCAGCGATCATCGCCAGCAGCCACAGCCCCAGCCCGCTCTGGGGCTGGACGGCCTCAGGGGGCGCCGTCCTCCTCGTGGTCGGCCTCTGGCTCGGGCAACGGCGGCCGCGGCATCGCCCCTGACTCGTGGTCATCACCCAGCTCGTCGAGGACCAGCGTGCCGTCGAGGTGCCCGTACCGGTACGCCGACCGCGCGACCATGTGCGACGACACCGGCGAGGTCGCCAGCTGCAGCGCGATGGCGAGGAGACCCAGCGTGACGACGATCGGCTCCCGCAGGCAGAGCGCGACCCCAGCGACGACGCAGATCATCCCCAGCACCTGGGGCTTCGCGGCGGCGTGCATCCGCGACGCCACGTCCTGAAACCGCCGCTGCGCCACGGCCGCCGACAGCGCCAGCAGACAGCCCAGGGTCAGCAGCACCAACCCGGCCACGTCGAGAACCACGCTCATCGGTTCCTCCGCGTCTGGATGAGGCGCGCGATCGCGACCGCCGACGTGAACCCGAGCAGCGACAGCACCAGCACCGAGGGCAGCAGCAGGTTCGTGCGCCGCCAGACCATCACCAGACCCATGGCCGCGATGACGACCGCGACCAGCACGTCCATGGCGACGCTGCGGTCGAGGGCCCGCGGCCCCCGTACCACCCGCCGCAGGGTCAGGGCCGCCGCGACCGCGAGGACCACCCCGTTCAGCGCCAGCACCGCCAGCGTCACCGTGGTCATGCCTCCCCCCTGCTGCGCCGGATCTCCGCGTCAGACCCGATCGCGCCGAGCACCAGCCGCTCGGCCTCCAGCGCCCGCTCCCGCTCCTGGTCCGCAGCACCCGGGTTCGAGAGGTCGAACACGTGCAGGTACAGCCGCCGGGTCGACCTAGGAGCCTCCACCACCAGGGTGCCGGGCACCAGCGACACCATGGCGGCCGTCGCCACCTGCACCAGGTCAGACCGTGTGGTCAGGTCCACCCGGATCACCCCGGGCCGCAGCACCGTGCCCGGGTTCCAGATCGCCTTCGCGATCCGCCATGAGGCGCTCGTCAGGTCGATCAGCAGCCGCCCGAGCAGCCGTACGAGGCCGAACGGCCGCAGCCGTCCGACGACCCGCACCGGCGGCAACGGGAACACCACGCCCACCAGGTAGCCGACCAGCACCCCGGACAGCACCGTCACCAGGTCGACCCGCCCCCACAGCAGCACCCACACCAGCGTGAGCACCACCACGGCGCGGCCCTGCCAGCGGAACCTCATCCGCGTCCGGCGGCTCATCGGGTCACCCCCGCCAGCACGACCCGTACGTACTCGCCGTCGGCCAGCGCAACGACCGCACGGTCCGTGTACGCGTACAGCGGCCCGGCCACCACCGTCAGCGCCAGCGTCACCAGCACCAGGGCACCGGCGACCGCCGTCTGCAGGCCGGGCAGCCGCACGTGCTCCACGGCCCGACCCGGGTCGTCCTCCGGCGGGGCCCAGAACGCGCGGTTCCACACCTTCGCCATCGCGTACAGGGTGAGCAGGCTCGCCACCACGCTGCCGACCACCAGCACCCAGGCCAAGGGCGTGCCGACCTCGGCACCCGCGGCGAGCAGCCCCAGCTTGCCGAGGAACCCCGACATCGGCGGGATGCCGGCGAGGTTCATGGCCGGCACGAAGAACAGGGCGCCCAGCACCGGCGACATCACGGCCAGCCGGCCCAGGCGGATCGTCGACGTCGACCCGCCGACCCGCTCGATCAGCCCGGTGACGAGGAACAGCGCGGTCTGGATGGTGATGTGGTGCGCGGTGTAGAACATGGCCGCCGACAAGCCCTTCGGCGTGGCCAGCCCGATGCCGAACACCATGTAGCCGATGTGGCTCACCAGCGTGAACGACAGCACTCGCTTGAGCTCGGTCTGCGCGACGGCGCCCGCGATGCCGATCAGCATGGTGAGCAGGCCGGCCACCATCAGCAGCGTCGACAGCGGCCGCTCCGTGAACAGCACGGTCTGGGTGCGGAAGATCGCGTACACGCCGACCTTCGTGAGCAGCCCCGCGAACACCGCGGTCACCGGAGCGGGAGCGGTGGGGTACGAGTCGGGCAGCCATGCCGAGAGCGGGAAGACCGCCGCCTTGATGGCGAACACCGTCAGCAACATCAGCTGCAGCGCGCCTTGCGTCGACGGGTCCAGGTCGCGCAGCCGCTCCGACAGCTGCGCGATGTTCACGGTGCCCGTCGCCCCGTACACCGCCGCGATCGCCACCAGGAACAGCGAGCTGGAGAGCAGGTTCACGACCACGTACGTCGAGCCGGCCCGTACGCGGTCGGCGGTGCCGCCCAGGGTGAGCAGCACGTACGAGGAGAACAGCAGGATCTCGAACCCGACGAACAGGTTGAACAGGTCGCCGGCGAGGAACGCGTTGGACACCCCCGCCGACAGCAGCAGGAACGTCGGGTGGAAGATCGACACCGGCGTCTCGACCTTGCGCTCCTCGCTGTCTTGACCGATGGCGAACACGTGCACGGTGAGGGTGACCACCGAGGCCACCAGCAGCATCAGCGCGCTCAGCCGGTCGGCCACCAGCGCGATGCCCAACGGCGGACGCCACCCCGCGACCCAGAGTGCTACGACGCCCCGGGAGTCGGCCAGCACCATCAAGGTGGCGGCGATGACGACGACGGCGGTCAGCGCGGTGACCGCGACGGCCCGCTGGGCACGGGGCCGGCGCCCGAGCGCGAGCGCGATCCCGGCCGCGAGCAGCGGCACCAGGATCGGGAGCGGAAGCAGGTTCGTCATTCGCTCACCACGTCCTCACCGGTGTCGGCGAACGCCGCGTTCTCGTACGTGTCGGAGGCCTCGTCCCGCTCGGCGAGCACCCGGATCCGGGCGTCCTCGACGTCGTCGCTGACCTCGTCGTGCCCGTGCAGCTGGAAGCTGCGGTAGGCCAGCGCGAGCACGAAGGCGGTCACGGCCAGGGTGATCACGATGGCCGTGAGCACGAAGGCCTGCGGCAGCGGGTCGGACAGCGTCCGCGTCTCCCCGACGAACGGCGCGTTCTCGGCCGGCCCGGAGGCGACCAGGAAGCAGATGTTCACGCCGTTCGAGGCGATCACCACGCCCATCAGGATGCGCGTCAGCGACCGTTCGGTCAGCAGGTACACCCCACAGGCGACCAGGGCGCCGGCCACGACGGCCAGGGTCAGGTTGGGGCTCATGCGCGGGCCTCCTGCCCCGGGGCCAGGCCGGGCTGGGCGCGGGTCGACTCCGCGTACGGGACCGGGGCCACGTCCTCGGCCGTCTGCACGTCGATGCCCTTGCCGAGCGAGCGGCCGATGTCGAGCAGCACCCCCATCACCACGAGGTAGACGCCGATGTCGAAGGCCGTCGAGCTCACCAGGTGCAGCTCGCCGAAGAGGTTCCAGGTGCCGAACGGGGTGGCCACGTGCTCCAGCGCGGGCAGGTGCACCGAGACGTCGTAGCTCTGGAAGATCCGGCCCCCGATCAGCGCCGGCCACACGGCGCTGCTGAACGCCACGATCAGGCCCGCCCCCAGCAGCTTGCCCGCGTCGTACGGCGCCGCGTGGTCGAGCTCACGGTGACCGGCGGCGAGATAGCGCAGGAACAGCCCCATGCCGCCGACCAGCCCGCCCGCGAAGCCGCCGCCGGGGTAGTTGTGCCCTGCCAGCAGCAGGTAGACCGACACGGCCATGACCACGGGGAACAGCAGGCGGGTCATCACCTCGAAGACCACCGACTTGTCGGAGACGGACAGGTCGCCCGCGGTCGCCAGCCAGCCTGAGGGCTCAGGTGTCGAGGTCGAGGGCTCCCGGTGGGCCTCGACCACCCGCGACCGCAGGTGGATCAGGCTGGCCACGCCGGTCGCGGCGACGACCAGCACCGAGATCTCGCCGACCGTGTCCCAGGCCCGGGTGTCGACGAGGACGACGTTGACGATGTTCTTGCCGTACCCGAACTCGTACGCCGCCTGCTTGAGCTCCACCGACACCGGCACCTCGACCCGCGACCCGGACGCGAGCAGCACGAGCAGGGTGACCGTCGCCCCGACCACGATCGCGAGCACCAGCCGCCACCAGCGGGTCGCCAGCAGCGGGCGGCTCGTGAAGTACTTCGGCAGCCGCCGCAGCACCAGGAGGAACACGATCACCGACACCGTCTCGACGAGCAGCTGGGTGAGCGCCAGGTCGGGCGCGCCGTGCAGGAAGAACAGCGTCGCGGTGCCGTACCCGGTGACCCCCACCAGCAGCACGGCCCGGATGCGGCCCCGGGAGACGGCCGCGGCGAGCGCGGCGGCGATCATCAGCACCCCGGCGGCGAGCTGCGGCCAGCTGTCGTACAGGCGGTAGGCCTCAGGCCAGGCCCGGGCGGTGACCAGCATCGAGCCGACGAGCACCACCAAGGTGGTGAGGATCATCGACAGGTACGCCGAGACGGACCCGCGCTGCGTCAGCGCCGTGATCTCCACCGACAGCCGGTCGACGAGCCGCATCAGCCGCTGGTACCAGAGCTCCGCGCCGTCGACGCGCGGGAAGGTGGCCTGCAGACGGGCGATGCCGTCGCGCTGCCAGAACAGGAGGCCGCCCAGCACCACCGAGACCACCGTCAGACCCAGCGGCAGCGTGAACCCGTGCCACAGGGCCAGCCCGTGGCCGGGCTCGCCGGGCAGGCGCTCCGCGTACGGGGTGAAGACCTCGGTGAGCGTGGGCCCGACGAAGGCGAACCCGAGGCAGGCGAGCCCCAGCAGCATCGCGGGGCCCACCATACCGGCCGGGTTGTGGTGCGGCAGGGTGGGCTCGACCCCAGGCTTCACGGAGAAGGCTCCCCACCAGAACCGCAGGCTGTACGCGAGCGTGAGCGCGTTGGCGGCGACGATGCCGGTCACCAGCAGGCCGGCCGCCAACGGCGGGAGCACCCCGTCGTGCCCGAGCGCGAGCAGCCCCTCGAGCGCGGACTCCTTGGCGATGAACCCGAACAGCGGCGGCAGGCCCGCCATGGAGGCGACGGCGAGGGCGGCGGTGGCGGCGACGTACGGCATGCGACGGCCCACCCCCGAGAGCCGGGTGAGGTCGCGGGTGCCGCAGCCGTGGTCGACGATGCCCACGACCAGGAACAGCGCGCCCTTAAACAGGGCGTGGGCGAGGGTCATCGCCAGGCCGGCGAGCGCCGCGGCCTGGGTACCGATGCCCACCAGCAGCACCAGGAAGCCGAGCTGGGAGACGGTGCCGTACGCGAGCAGCAGCTTGAGGTCGGTCTGCCGCAGCGACCGCCAGCCGCCGACGACCATGGTGGCCACGCCGAGCACCGCGACCGCCGGCCGCCAGCCGGGCACGGTCGCGAAGGCGGGTGCCATCACGGCGACCAGGTAGACACCGGCCTTCACCATGGTGGCCGCGTGCAGGTAGGCCGAGACCGGGGTCGGGGCGGCCATCGCGCCGGGCAGCCAGAAGTGGAAGGGCACCAGCGCCGACTTGCTGAGCGCTCCCACCAGCACCAGCAGCGCGCCGGCGGTGGCGACCGCGCCCGTGGGCGGGTGGGCGACGAGCTCTGCGAGCGAGTACGTGCCGGCGCGGGTGGCGAGGGCCACCAGGCCGACCAGCATGGCGAGGCCACCGAACGTGGTGACGATGAGCGCGGTGAGCGCCGCTCCCCGGTTGGCCCGGCGGGTCGGGTCGTGGCCGATGAGGAGGTAGGAGAACACGGTGGTGAGCTCCCACGCGACGTACAGACCGATGAGGTCGTCGGTCGTCACCAGCAGCAGCATCGCCCCGGCGAAGGCCGTCAGCAGACCCCCCGTGCGCGCCGCGGCCGTCGCGGTGGTGAAGTACCACCGCGCGTACAGCAGGACCAGCGTGCCGATCCCGGTCACGATCATGGCCAGCACCCACTGCACCAGACCGAGCCGGAGGTCGACGGAGACGCCGAGAGAAGGGATCCAGTCGTGCGTCTGGGTCACCACCCGCCCCCCCAGCACGTCAGGCGCCCTGGCCACCAGCCACCCGAAGGCGACGGCGGGCACCACGGCCAGCAGCAGGAACGTCCGCTCCCGCAGCAGCCGGGTGAGTGCGGGTGCGAGCATGCCGGTCACCAGATGGGCGGCGATCAGGCCTACGAGCACGCGGCCCTTTCCGGCGCGGGGCTCCCCGCCTGAGGTCGGTGACAGGACGCGCACACCTTATCGAGACCCGCACGGATTGCTCCCGGCATCTCCTGCTGAGAACCCTCAGGGGGGTAACCGGCCACCAACCAGTACGGCAAGACGTCGGGCATCGTCGGCATGGGCCAGAACATCGTCATCATGGGAGCGACCTGGCTGGGTGCGCTGCTGGACACGAACATGCTCTTGCTCTTCACGGTCCCCGGCATCATCGGTTTCGTCTTCCTGGTGGCGTACGCGCTCACCATCCCCGACCCCGTGCTCCGCGAGAACCGCTATCCCTTCAACCTCCTCGAACGTCAGCGTCACGCTCCTCCCACCTTCACGACGGCGCGACTCCCCTGCCATGTCAGCAGCCATCAGCGCCTACCGCCGCGAAGCGTGGCCAGAATCGTGGCCTGACGGCGACAGCACCGGGCGCCGCTACGGTGACACAGACGGCTGCAGCATCCCCTGAGGAGCACGCATGACGACGTTCGCGGTGATCGGCGCCGGGTTCAGGGCCCAGATCTTCTGGCAGGTCGCGGCCGGCCTGCCCGGTGTGGACTGCGTCGGTGCCGTCGCCCGCCGCCCGCGGGAGCTGCCCGTCGACTGCTACGCCAGTCTCGACGACCTGCTCGCCGACCGGTCCCCCGACTTCGTCGTCACCTCCGTGAGCAAGGACGCGAACCCGGGCATCCTGGCTGAGCTGGTGTCCCGCGGCATCCCGGTGCTCACGGAGACGCCGCCCGCCGACACGCGCGACGAGCTCACGGCGCTCTGGGCTGAGGTGGGTAGCTCCGGGCTGGTGCAGGTCGCCGAGCAGTACCCCTCGATGCCGATGCACGCGGCACGCATCGCGGCCGTACGGGACGGGCTCATCGGCACCCCGACGCAGGTGCACGTCTCGTCGACGCAGCTCTACCACGCGGTCGCCCTGATGCGGGCGTTCCTGGCACCGGACGCCGGCCCGGTCACCGTACGCGCCATGCGCACCACCGCACCCCTGGTGAACCCGCTCACCCGAGCCGGCTGGACCGACGACGTGACCCCCGTCGACACGGCCACGGTGCTGGCCACGCTCGACTTCGGCGGCACCAGCGGCCTGTACGACTTCACCGACAACCAGACCCGCAACCTGCTGCGGTCCCGCCGGCTGCTCGTCCGCGGCTCGCACGGGGAGATCAGTGACACCGAGGTGGTGCGGCTGATCGACTCCCGCTCGGTGGTGCGCACGCGCTTCACCCGCCGGCAGACCGGCCACGACCTCGACCTCAACGGATACGCCACCGAGCACATCGCCGTGGACGCCGACGTGGTGTGGCGCAACCCGTGGCCCGAGCAGCGCTGGAACGACGACGAGCTCGCCGTCGCCACCTTGCTCGACCGCATGGGCGCCTGGGTGCACGGAGAGGGCGAGGCTCCGTACCCCCTGGCTGAGGGATGTACGGACCACTGGCTCGCCCTGGCCGTCGACGAGTCCCTCGCCGCGGACGCCCCCGTCACCGTGCAGCCAGGCCCCTGGGCGGCCTGAGCGCTGGCAACGCGAAGCGCCCCCCGCTCCGCAGAGCAGGGACGCCCATGCGCGGTGTGACTCAGTAGCCGATCGAGCGCAGGTACTCGCGGGAGTCGGCAAGGCAGTCAAACGGGTCGCGCCCGTACGTGTCGTCCTGCTCGACGAAGTAGAACTCGGCGCCGGCCTTCTCCGCCTCCGGGAGGATGGCAGGCCAGTTCATGTTGCCCGCCCCCACCTCGGCGAACTGGACGAGGTTCGTGAAGTCGTAGAACGCGCCCCGCATGTCTCCGCTGGCCGCCTTGTCGAGCGCGGCCTGGGGCAGCACCCCGACGCGGTAGTCCTTGACGTGGATGATCTTGCACACCCCTGCGTACTCGCGCAGCATGTCGATCGGAGCCATGCCGCCGCGCTGCACCCAGTGCAGGTCGACCTCGAACTTCATCGACGGCGCGACCCGGCGCACGATGTCGAAGATCTTCTCGTCGCCGAACTTCGTCAGGTCGACGTGGTGGTTGTGGTAGCAGAGCGTGATGCCCTCTGCGGCCAGCTGCTGCGCCTTCGGCTCGCACTGGCCCGCCCACGCCTCCACGGCCTCCCTCGAGACCATGGCGGTGAACGGCATCATCCCCATCCGTACGAACCGGGTGCCGAGCCGCTGGCAGTCGGAGACGATCTTGTCGAAGTTCTCCGTGAGGTTGTCGATGCCTGGCATCGGCCCCTTGTCCAGGGCCACCGACAGCGCTCCGACCTCCACCCCGAGCTCCGAGACACCCCGCTCCAGGTCGGCGGTGTTCTCCTCCGTCATCGGGATCTGCGAGACCTCGACGGCGTCGTACCCGAGGTCGGAGACCTTCTGCAGGGTCGCCCACATCCCGTCGGCGGCCACCTGGTCCTTCAGCATCATCATCTGTACACCCAGGCGCGGCATGTCAGGCCTCCCTCTGCTCGAACTTGCCCTCGTCGGCGATGCGCTTGTTCAGCTCCGCCAGGTACGTCTCCTCGTCGAAGTCCTCGATCGAGACCTCCTGCCCGAGCCAGGACGACAGGTGCATGGCGTTCGCCAGCCGTACACCGTGGATGCCGTCAGCAGCCGGAGCGAGCAGGTCACCGCCCTTCTCGACGGCCGCGGCGAAGTTCGCCAGCACCTCCGCGTGCTGCTCGCCCCACACCGACCCGTACTCCTTGGTCTCGGTGGTGAACAGCTCGTCCTTGTCGAGCTTGCCGGTGAACAGGTTCTTCACGAACTCCATGTCGGCGGTGTCGCTGATCTCGCGCTCCGACCGCACCAGGCGGGTGATGGTGACCTTCTTCGAGTCCTCGACGACGATCTTGCCCTTGTCGCAGAGGATCTCCAGCCGGTCGGTGCCCACCAGGTCGCTGGTGCTGGTGAGGAAGTGACCGGTGGCGCCGCCGCCGAAGTCGACAAGCGCGTTCACCTCGTCCTCCACGGCGATGTCGCGCTGGAACCCGAAGGCGCACTTGGCGAAGACCGACTTGGGTACGCCGCACAGCCACTGCCACAGGTCGAGCTGGTGCGGTGCCTGGTTGACGAGCACGCCGCCGCCCTCGCCGCCCCACGTGGCCCGCCACTCGGACTGCTCGTAGTAGCCCTGCGGCCGGTACCAGGTGGTGATGATCCACGAGGTGTGCCGCAGCGCCCCCAGCTCGCCCGACGACAGCAGCTCCTTGAGCTCGCGGTAGAGCGGGTTGGTGCGCTGGTTGAAGAACACACCGGTGACCAGCTCGGGCTTCGTCGCCGCGTGGTCGATGACCGCGCGGGCCTGCTTGGTGTACACGCCGACAGGCTTCTCCAGCAGCACGTGCACCCCCTTGTCGAGCGAGGCGATCCCCATCTCGGGGTGCAGGTAGTGGGGCACGGTCGTCACGACGGCGTCGACCTCGCCACCGTCGAGCATCTCCAGGTAGTCGGTGTAGAACGGCACACCGGCCTTCTCGGCCAGGGCCCGCTTCGACTCGTCGATGTCGCACACGGCACCCAGCGTCATCGACGGCACCCGTCCGTCAGCGAGCAGCTTGGCGTACATGCCGCCTTCTGCTCCGAGCCCGATGATCCCCAACCGCACAGCCACGTCGTCCTCCTGGGTTCTAGGTGTTCCTCCCACCCAACACCGTCTCGCTCGGGGCGGCGCTCGGTGTCAGTCTGTTGCCGCCCACGGGCAGGGAGCGGCGCGCGGGTGGGCCAGGCGCGCCCGGGTCCGTACGCTGTCGGTATGCCGGACTGGTTCACAGAGCAGTTCCGCGCCGAGTTCGACCGCCAGGCGGCGGCGATCGGGCGCTTCAACCTCGCCGTGTTCGGCAAGACGGGTACGGGGAAGTCGACCCTGATCAACGCCGTGTTCGGCGCCGACGTGGCGCGTACGGGGATCGGGGAGCCCGTCACCCAGGGCAGCCACGTCTACATCGACAAGCGCGGCACGTTCGGGCTCATCGACACCCAGGGCCTGGAAATCGGGCGCGACGACGACGCCCTCATCAAGGACCTGAAGAAGACCGTCGGCGAGATGCGCAAGCAGCCGCTCGGCGAGCAGATCCACTGCGCCTGGTACTGCGTGCGCGGCATGGACCGACGCTTCGAGGAGCCGGAGGCCAGGTTCATCCGTGCCCTGGCTGACCTCGAGGTGCCGGTGATCGTCGTGTTCACCCAGGTGCCGATGCGCGACGGGCGTTTCCACCCCGACGCGGTGGCGCTGGCCCGGCACGTGGAGAGCCTCCAGCTGCCGATCGTCGGTGGCCGGCCGTTCATGACCTACGCCATGAGGGACCAGTTCTCTGGTCAGCCGCCCTACGGCTTGACGGACGTCTTGCAGGCGACCTTTCGCTCTGTGCCCGAAGCCGTCCACGCGGCTCTCACGGCTGCGCAGCGCATTGACCTCGCCGCTAAGGCGCGCGCGGCGCAGGGCTACATCGGCGCGACGGTGACCGCGGCCGCCGCCGCGGCGGCCACCCCGATCCCGTTCTCGTCGGCGGCGGTCCTGGTGCCGCTGCAGCTGGCGATGATGGCGCGCATCGCCCAGATGTACGGGCTCAGCGAGCAGAAGGCCGCCATGGCCGCCGTCGCCACCACGGCCGTGGCCACCAGCGCCGGACGGGCCTCCTTCACCCAGCTGCTGAAGCTGGTCCCCGGCGCGGGCCAGGTCGCCGGCGGCGCGATCTCTGCCGGCGTGGCGGGCGCGTTCACCTTCGCCATGGGCCAGGCGTGGCTGGTGGTCTGCCAGCGGATCGTGGGCGGTCAGCTGCCGAGCCTGAACGGCATCCTCGACTCCCGTGCGGTGCAGGAGCTGTTCATGGAGGAGTTCAAGAAGCGCATCCCGGGCGTCCGAGCGAAGGCGTAGTCACGCGCCCATGGTGCGCCGCCGTCTCGGCAGTCAGACGAGAACGCTGACGCGGCCGCCCGCCGCGGGCTAGAGTCCGTGCCCCCCGCCGTCGGCGACGCCGGCACCCGAAGGAGCACCCCATGAACCTGCTGCGCACCAAGAGCATCGAGCAGTCCCTGCAAGACACGGACGAGCCGGAGTACCAGCTCAAGAAGTCCCTCACCGCCCTCGACCTCACGGTCTTCGGCGTCGGCGTCGTGATCGGTGCCGGCATCTTCACCCTCACGGGCAAGGTTGCCCACTCCATGACCGGCCCCGCCATCGTCATCTCCTTCATCGTCGCCGCCGTCTGCTGCGGCCTGGCCGCCATGTGCTACGCGGAGTTCTCCAGTGCGGTGCCGGTCTCCGGCTCGGCCTACACGTTCTCGTACGCGAGCCTCGGCGAGCTCTTCGCCTGGGTCATCGGCTGGGACCTGATCCTGGAGATGTTCCTGGGCGCCAGCGTCGTGTCGCAGGGCTGGTCGGCCTACCTCGGGGTCTTCCTGGAGAAGATCGGCATCCACATCCCCGCCTCGATCGGGTACGGCGGCTCGGTCGACCTGGTCGCCATGGCCCTGGTGGTGGTGCTGGGCATCCTCATCACCGTCGGCATCAAGGAGTCGATGCGCGTCAACCTGGTGCTCGTCGCCGTGAAGCTGTTCATCGTGCTGTTCGTCATCGTCATGGGTCTGCGCTTCGTGTCGGCCTCGAACTACGCCCCGTTCGTGCCCGAGCCGGTGGCGATCCCGGCGAGCGAGGGCTGGTCGGCCCCGCTGATCCAGGTGCTGACCGGCCAGACCCCGTCGGCGTTCGGCATCGGCGGTGTGCTCGCCGGTGCCGCGCTGGTGTTCTTCGCGTACATCGGCTTCGACGTGGTGGCGACCACGGCCGAGGAGGCCCGCAACCCGCAGCGCGACATCCCGCGCGGCATCATCGGCTCGCTGGCGATCTGCACCGTGCTCTACTGCGCCGTGGCGGCCGTCGTCACGGGCATGGTCCGCTACGACCAGCTCGACCCCAAGGCGGCCCTGGCCAACGCGTTCGCCTACCACGGGCAGAACTGGATGGCCACGGTGATCTCCGCGGGTGCCGTGGCCGGCCTCACCACCGTGGTGCTGACCCTGATGATCGGCGCCACCCGCATCATCTTCGCGATGTGCCGCGACAACCTGCTCCCGATGGGCCTCGCGAAGGTGCATCCCCGCTTCCAGACGCCGTACCTGATCTCGATCCTCGTCACCGTCGTGGTGGCGCTGGTGGCCGGGCTCACCCCGGTCGGCAAGCTCGAGGAGATGGTGAACATCGGCACCCTGTCGGCGTTCGTGCTGGTGTCGCTGGGCGTCCCGGTGCTGCGGCGCCAGCGCCCCGACGTCGTGGCCCCGTTCCGGGTGCCGTTGTCGCCCGTGCTGCCGATCGTGTCTGCGCTGATCTGCCTCTACCTGATGCTGAACCTCGGCCTCGACACCTGGGTCCGGTTCCTGGTCTGGCTGGCCATCGGCTTCGTCATCTACTTCACCTGGAGCTACCGCAACTCCCGCGTCGGCACCGGCAAGGCGCTCCGCCCCGACCTGGAGAACCTCCTGAGGAGGGAGTGACGGCCCTCGATCAGAATCAACCCCGGCGTGTCGAGCGCTGATGGGGCTCACGAGACACGGACGCCGCTAGATTCCGGACCAGACTTGCGATGGCGACATCGCGTGGATCTTCCCCCCGGGCAACCGGACCACCCGGCCGCGAGGCCGACGAGTCGAACGGACGTTCACCATGTCTCCACGCACCTCTAACCGCGTGACCCCTGAAGTGCTCGGCACGTCGGCCGAGAAGCGCGTACGCGCCGTGCTGCGCGCCGCTCGCGACGCCTCTGAGGACGAGATGTTCCGTGAGGAGGTGGACGAGGTCCTGCGAGGAATGCTCACCCTCGAGGCGTTCGCCATGCGGCAGCCCAAGCGGATGGCCGTCTGACCCGATCGCCGCCGAGGCGTACGCGTCAGGGCCAAGGCGCACACCGGTGCCTGACGCCCGCGGGCAGTGGCCGGTCGGGGCAAGAGGCGTGCACCCCGTACACTCGTGCAGGCTGCGCAGCCGCAGCCTCCCATCTTCGTACGAAGGACCCCGCATGCCCGTACGCGCCGACCTGCGCAACGTCGCGATCATCGCCCACGTCGACCACGGCAAGACCACCCTGGTCGACGCCATGCTGTGGCAGTCCGGGGCGTTCCGCGCGAACCAGGACGTCGACGCCCGCGTCATGGACTCCATGGACCTGGAGCGTGAGAAGGGCATCACGATCCTCGCGAAGAACACGGCCGTGGAGCACACCATGCGCTCCGGCGAGACCGTGACCATCAACATCATCGACACCCCTGGCCACGCCGACTTCGGCGGCGAGGTCGAGCGCGGTCTGGAGATGGTCGACGGGGTGGTGCTCCTGGTCGACGCCTCGGAGGGTCCGCTCCCCCAGACCCGCTTCGTGCTGCGCAAGGCGCTGGCCAAGCAGCTGCCGATCATCGTGGTGGTCAACAAGGTCGACCGCCCCGACGCCCGCATCGCCGAGGTGCTCGACGAGACGTACGCGCTGTTCATGGACCTCGTCGAGGACGAGCAGGCGCACGTGCTCGACTTCCCGGTCGTCTACTGCTCGGCGAAGGCGGGTCGCGCGTCGCTGACGGCCCCCACCGACGGTGGCATGCCCGACTCCGAGGACCTGGAGCCGCTGTTCGAGACGATCATGGAGACCGTCCCGGCACCCGTATACACCGAGGGCGCCACGCTGCAGGCGCTGGTCACCAACCTCGACGCGTCGCCGTACCTGGGCCGTCTCGCGCTGTGCCGCATCGTCGCCGGCGAGCTGAAGCGCGGCCAGACGGTCGCGTGGTGCAAGCAGGACGGCACCGTGAGCAACGTACGGCTCTCGGAGCTGCTGATCACCAAGGCGCTGGAGCGGGTGCCCGCCGAGTCGGCCGGGCCCGGTGACATCGTCGCCATCGCCGGCATCCCCGACATCACCATCGGCGAGACCCTGTCCGACCCCGACGACCCGCAGCCGCTGCCGCTGATCACCGTCGACGAGCCGTCGATCTCGATGACCATCGGCATCAACACCTCACCGCTGGCTGGCAAGTCGGGCAAGAACCTCACCGCCCGCCTGGTGAAGGGTCGCCTCGATGCGGAGCTGATCGGCAACGTGTCGATCCGCGTCAAGCCCACCGAGCGCCCCGACACCTGGGAGGTGCAGGGCCGCGGCGAGCTGCAGCTGGCCGTGCTCGTGGAGATGATGCGGCGCGAGTCGTACGAGCTCACCGTCGGCAAGCCGCAGGTCGTCACCCGCACGGTCGACGGCAAGCTGGAGGAGCCGGTCGAGGCGGTCACCATCGACGTGCCCGAGGAGTACCTGGGCGTCGTCACGCAGCTGCTCGGCCTGCGCCGCAGCCGGCTGGAGCAGATGGTCAACCACGGCACCGGCTGGGTGCGGGTGGAGTACACGGTGCCCGCGCGCGGCCTGATCGGGTTCCGCACCGAGTTCCTCACCGAGACCCGCGGCACCGGGATCATGAACCACGTCTTCAGCGGGTACGAGCCGTGGGCGGGCGAGCTGCGTACGCGGCCCACCGGCTCGCTGGTGGCCGACCGGCAGGGCACGGTGACCTCGTACGCGCTGTTCGGCCTCCAGGAGCGCGGCACGCTGTTCGTCGCTCCCGGCGCCGCCGTGTACGAGGGGATGATCGTGGGCGAGAACGCCCGCATCGACGACATGGACGTGAACCCCACCAAGGAGAAGAAGCTCACCAACGTGCGCTCCTCGACCGGTGACGAGCTGGAGCGTCTGGTGCCGCCGAAGCTGATGAGCCTGGAGCAGGCGTTGGAGTTCTGCCGCGAGGACGAGTGCCTCGAGGTCACCCCCGACGCCGTGCGCATCCGCAAGGTCGCGCTCAACGCCAACGACCGCGCCAAGCTGCGCAACAAGGCCAAGGCGAACGGCTGACCTGACTCCAGCGCCCGGTAGCGTCCCGAGCATGGGGACCCACGGGTGGAGCGACGCTGACGCCGATGCTGACTGGTCCGTCCCCAAGCGACGACCTGGTGACACCGACTCTCGACGCCCGGCGCCGGGCCTCGTCCGTGGGCGCCGCCCTGGCTGTCGCGGAGGTCCTCGTACGGGTCGTGCTGCTCGTCGTGCGTGCCGCCCTGACGATTCCGTACCTCGTCTCGAGCACCTACATGGTCATCGTCACCCGCAGGCCGGCCTGAGATCAGCCCAGCAGCCAGCTCACCTCGTTGAGCAGCAGCCGCGCGCGGCTGGGCGACTCGTACGAGCGGGCGTCGTGGCCCAGACCGTCGTACAAGACGTGCCCGCCGTTGGCCCACCCCATCACCTCGGTGACTCCGTCGGTCACGTGCTGCACGAGCCGTACGGAACCGGGAGCGACCTCCATCGAGGAGTAGCGCTCGTCGTCGGCCTCGACCGTGTCGAGCCCGTCCCACACCGGGTGCTTCGCCGCGCCAGGGCAGGGACCGAAGCTCGCCTCGGAGCGCTCGGGGTGGAACGACGTGCCGCGCACCCAGCGTCCGCCCAGCCGGGCAGGCCAGTCGGGCCAGTCGGGAAAGGCGTTGGCCGCGGTGTGAAGGCCCAGGAGGCGTCCGCCCTGGTCCAGCCAGCGTCCAAGGTCGTCGAACGCCGCGGCCCACTCGGGGTCCGGCACGATCTCCTCGGTCGGCTGGCCGCCCGCGTTGACCACGAGCACGTCGACCGCGCCGAGGTCGGTCAGGGACGCGGGCAGGTCACGCACGACCTCGGTGCCGTGACCTGCGCCCGTCAGGATGTCGGCGACCGCCGCCGACGTCTGCGTGAAGGGGTGCCACGGGTCGCCGTAGCGTCCGCCGCCGCTGAAGATCCTCACCCTTGCCACGAGCTCACCCTAGGCGCAGGCGTACGGGATCAGGGCAGACGGACCGCCCGTACGGTGCCCACAGGCTCGCCGTGGCCGAGCACCGGCGAGGTGGCCAGCCCGGCGAGCCCCGGGGCGTCGACGCCGACCTGGCGCAGCAGCGCCACCAGCAGCTCTCGGCGGCCACGGGAGGCCCCGTCCATGATCTTGAGTGCGATCCCCGTACCGTCGGGAAGACCGGCGGCCAGCACGCCCTCCGCACCCGCCTTGCAGATCAGTCCCGGGACGGCACCTTGCAGCAGCGCGTCGTCCGCACCGGTGCCGGAGGCGTACTCGGGGTGCTCACGGTAGGCGTTGGCCACCTGCGCCGCAGGACCGGCGGTGGCCGATGCGACGGTCCCGAACGTCCGCGCCAGGCCCACCAGCGAGGTGGCGAAGGCGGGCGCTCCGCACCCGTCGACGGTCGGCTCCGGCACCGGCTCGTGCGAGAGCTCCGCGATCACGCCACGGATGGCGCTCTGCAACCGGTGGGCCGGCGACAGGTAGGACTCCGTCGGCAGACCGGCTCGCACGCACGTCCGAAGCATCGCGGCGTGCTTGCCCGAGCAGTTCTGGGCGATCGAGGCCGCTGCCAGCCCGGCACGGATCCAGTCGGTGCGGGCCGCCTGCCCGATCGGCAGATCGGGGGTGTTCTGCAGGGCCGACTCCTCCAGCCCCGCGCCCTGGAGGATCCGTCGCACGCCGGCGATGTGGAAGTCCTCTCCGAAGTGGGAGGCCGCGCTGAGCGCCAGGTCGGCACCCTCCACGTCCAGCCCCTCGCGCAGCATCGCGATGGCCTGCGCGGGTTTCCAGGCCGACCGGGCGTACACGGGGGCCTCGACGTCGCCGACGGCCCACGTCCTCCCCGACGGCTCGACCACCACGGCGCGCGCGTGGTGCACGCTCTCCACGAGCCCACCCCGCACGACCTCGACCAGCACCGGATCCGTCACCCGCCCAAGGTAGCCCGTCGCGCGCCAGAACACCCCCGCGCGTGCAGCCAGCACGCTCCAGGTCGCGCCGCCCGTGCCCGTACGAGGTCACGCGCGCCGAACGACATGGTCCACGCACGGCCGGGTCGGCCGGTCGGCCTTAGGGTGAGGGGATGACGACGGAGGCCCGGCCCGGCTCGTACTCGAGTCTCGATGCGCTGGCCGTCCGCGACACCGTCGACCGGCTGCAGCAGCGCATCGCCGCACGCTTCCCGAACCGCAACCTGCGTAACGTCTGCTCGGAGATCTCCGACGTCATCGACGATCTGCTGATCCGTCCGGAGTCGCCGTGGTACGGGGTGCTCCGCATCGTGAGCCGGGTCGCCATGATCGCCGTGGCCCTGTCCGTGCTCGTCGGCGTCGTGGTGGTGGTGAGGCAGACGGCTGCGGTGAACACGCCCAGCTCGATCTGGGAGTGGGTCCAGATCGTCGAGAGCGCGGTCAACGACACCATCTTCGTCGCGGTCGCGATCTGGTTCCTGTGGGAGCTGCCCGGCCGGGTGCAGCGGCGCCACGACCTGGCCTCGCTCCACCGGCTGCGCTCGCTGGCGCACGTGATCGACATGCACCAGCTCACGAAGGACCCAGAACGGCTCCGCACGGACTTCCGCCGCACCAGTCGCACCCTGGAGCTCGGCATGTCGGCCAGCGACCTCGGCATCTACCTCGACTACTGCTCGGAGATGCTGTCGCTGCTGAGCAAGACCGCGGCTCTGTTCGCTCAGGACAGCGACGACCCCGCTGTCGTCAGTGCTGTCGAGGGCGTCGAGGCGCTGACCACGGGCATGTCGCGCAAGATCTGGCAGAAGATCGCCCTGCTGCCGTCCGCGCCGCGGGACGACCACGTGGAGATCGTGCGGCCCTCGAGGTCGGGCTCCCGTCTCCCGCCGCACGAGCTCCAGCCCTGAGCCCCTCGGGGTCGCGCGCCGACGCGTACGTCTCATGAGCTTGGTGCTCTCACACCGGCGCGTGGAACCATACCCGTCGTGGTCAGCACCCGTCGGCAGCTCATCTCGCTCGGCTCTGTCGCCCTGCTCGGCGCCTGCGCCGAGCAGGCGGTCCCGTCTCAGTCCCCCGGCCCCACCGCCCCCGTCGCGCCGACGGTCTCGGTAGGCACCACCCCGCCCAGCGCGGCCCCGTCCAGCGTGACCACGCCAACACCCACCTCGGCCACCCCTTCAGCCACGTCGGCCACGCCGACCGCGTCCAGCCCGGCGACCACGCTCCCGACGGGCGGGACACTCAAGGCCGGCGCCAACCACAGCGTGGCGGCGGCGCCGTACGTCTACGACGCCGGCAGCGTGCACACCTGGCTGCAGCAGGGAGGTGGCCCCGGGCGCAAGGTCGCGTTCCTGACCTTCGACGACGGGCCGAACAACACCCTCACGCCACTGATGATGGACACGCTGCGTCAGCTGGGTGTGCCGGCCACCTTCTTCGTGATCGGCAAGCTGATCGCGGGTGCCGCCAGCCTCCCGGTCCGGGCGATCGCCGATGGCCACTCCGTCTGCCTCCACAGCTACTCGCACGACTACAAGACGCTCTACCCAGGCCGGGTCGGCAGCGGCAAGGCGATCGCGAGCGACTTCGACAAGGCTCTGGCAGCCGCACGCGCGGCGCTGGGCGCGGGGTACGCGACGAAGGGCTACCGCTACCCCGGCGGCCACCAGTCCTGGAAGGGCCTGGCCGAGGGCGACGCCGCCCTTGCGGCGCGCGGTGTCTCCTGGATCGACTGGAACTGCATGAGCGGCGACGCGGACGCCGCCCGGCCGTCGACCGCGCAGGGGATGGTCAACCTGATGGCGTCAGAGCTGGCGAGCGGCCCGCAGGTCGCGGTGGTCCTCAACCATGACGCGGACCCGACGGGCCGGCTCACGCGCGAGGCGCTGCCCGGCATGGTGGGCTGGCTGCGCGACCACGGCTACGGCTTCGGCGTCATCAGCTGACGGCCGGAGCTCGACCCGACGGTCCTCCGGTCGGCACCTCAGGCTCCGGGAGCTGAGGCCGGCCCCGTCGTCTCGACGCTCGTAGTCACGCCCGAACGGTCAGCGAGCGCGGAAGTGCACCCCGACCTCGGGATCGACCAGCACCTCCTGGCCGGCGGCGATCCCGTCGACGACGAGGTCGGCGGCCGTGTCGGTGGTCCGCTTCACCAGGCCGAGCGCGATCGGGCCGAGCTCGTGATGACGGGCCGACAGGCCGACGAACCCGACGGGCTTGCCGTCCGGCTCCGTCGCCAGGTGCAGCGGCGCACCCGGGGTCGGCAGCATCGAGAGCGAGCCGTCGAGGTGGAGGCCGACCAGCCGCCGAGGCGGCCGGCCGAGGTTGTGCACCCGGGCGACGGTCTCCTGGCCCCTGTAGCACCCCTTGTCCAGGGCCACCGCGGCCGAGGGCACGCCGAGCTCGTTGGGGATGGTGCGGGCGTCGGTGTCGTGTCCGATCCGGGGCACCGCGTGCTCGATGCGGCGGGCCTCGTAGGCCCAGACCCCCACTGGCGCCTCCGCCACCAGGCCGTCGACGTCGCCCCGCGGCACGAACGTCTCGTACCCGCCGAGCGAGTCGGCGCCCAGCCGATGACGCCCCTGGCCCTGCGGTTCGCCACGCCGCCACACGATCGCGAGCTCCGGCCGCAGCGCCACCTCGACGCGCATCATGAACCGCATCGAGTCGAGCCACGCCACCAGGGCCTCTCCCTGGCCGGGCTCGGTCCACGCCCAGAAGGTCTCGCCGTCATCGACCCCGTGCAGGGCGTGCTCGACATGACCCTGCGGCGAGAGCACGTACGCGGTCGTGCCGGCCCCCTGCTCGAGGGTGTCGAGCACCTGCGACGTGAGGGAGTGCAGCCAGCCGAGCCGCTGCGGCCCGGACACCGAGATCACGTCTCGGTTGGAGAGGTCGACCACCCCCTCGCCGGCCTCCAGGCGCCGCTGCTCGCGCACCGGGTCGCCGTAGTGCCAGGGCAGCCCGGCGTCGGGGCCGTCGGGGACGTCGACGCGGCTCACGCGACCCTGCTCAGCCGGGCCCAGAGGTAGTTCTGCAGCTCCTGGTCCTCGGTCGCTCGGTCGAAGGTGAACATCAGGTCACCCTCGACGTTGCCGTAGAGCCGGTGGCCGCCCGTGTAGGACTCGGTCGCGTTGACGGTGCGGGCCACCGCATCGGTCGTGAGCTGGATCTTCGCGCCCTCGATCTTGCCGAACCACACCTCCGCGTACCCGTCGGGGTGCGCCATCACGACCTCCAGCGACGCGTCGGGCTGCGGCCGCCAGAACCCGGTCTCCATGAACATCGGCTTCACGGGGGTGCCGTTCTCGTCCAGCTCGTACGCCTGGCACAGGTAGTGCAGGAAGTCGCCACCGTTCTCGGCGAAGTCGACCTGGATGCCGTACGAGAACTCGCCCCGGCCGGGCCAGGTGCCGTTGCCCGTGCCCTCCCAGCGCCCGACCATCCAGGCCAGCGCGATCAGCTTCGGGTTGAGGTCGCTCGGGATCTCGAAGGGCATGTCACTCCTTGTCGTCGCGGGTGCCGAGCACCAGGCGCACCAGGGCCACGAGCGCGGCGATACCCATGAGGGCGGACGCCACGATCAGGACCCACGCGCTGGCTGTCGACACCTGCAGGAGTCTACGACCGGGGCCAGACGCAGACGCACGCGGCCACGAGCAACGCGCCGCTGAGCACCAGCGACAGCCAGGTCAGCCAAGCCTGGCGCGTGGGCACGGTCGGCAGGGTCCGCAGCCTGGGGAGAA
The DNA here is from genome assembly GCA_936924635.1 of uncultured Propionibacteriaceae bacterium. Classification (GTDB taxonomy): domain Bacteria; phylum Actinomycetota; class Actinomycetes; order Propionibacteriales; family Propionibacteriaceae; genus Fen-668. The sequence continues at coordinate 4,397 of CAKZHP010000128.1, read as the reverse complement.
CGGCCACGACCCCGTACGCGGTCGCGCCGGCGACCAGCGCGAAGACCCAGCCCGGCACCACGGCCCAGGGCCCGAACGCCGCCAGCAGAACCAGCCCTGACAAGGCCGTGAGCGCGTGGCCGGCGGCGCCGAGTCGCGAGTGGGTGCGCCAGAGGCCGACCAGCGACCCCAGCACGACAAGCAGCATCACGCCAGGTGTGATCCAGTCCTCGGTGGTCTTCAGCCCGGCCACCGGTGTCGTCGATCCGGTCACAAGACGGTTGCCGAGCCCGTCGACGGCACGCGTCGTCGACCCGAAGACGAGCACGGCCTTGCCCGCCTCGCGGTCGAGCACCAGCAGGGTGCTGAACCTGGCGGTGGCGCCGTTGTGCCAGGTGACGGTGCGGCCGTCACGCTGGTTCGTGAACCAGTGGTAGCCGATCGTCGCCCGGGGGCCGGCCTCCCAGCGCGGCGTCAGGGCATCCATGCCAGGAGCCGTTCCCTTGAGGAGCGCCTGGGCGTAGCGGGCCATGTCGTCGGCCGTGGTCCAGGTGGCCGGGCCTGCAGGGGCGAACCCGTCGGCCAGCCAGGGGCCCACGGACCGGCCGCTCTCCAGGACCCCGGGCAGTGCGCCGGCGGGGATCTCGGAGCGCTGCGCCGCGAACGCGGTGTGGGTCATGCCCAGCGGGGTGAGCAGGCGCTGCGAGACGTACGACTGCCAGCTCTGCGCCTTCGCCGCGGCGGCGAGCGCCTGGCCGAGCAGCGCGGCGCCGAGGTTGCTGTACTGCACTGTGCCCGCACCGGAGATGGGCGTGGTCTTGGCCCAGGCGATCACCTGGTCGCGGCTCGCCGTGTACGGGTTGCCGCCGGTGAGGTCGCCGACAATCACGGGCGAGGTCATCTGGGCCGGCAACGACGGGATGCCGGCTCGGTGGGAGGCGAGAGCCTCCAAGGTGGCCTCACCGATCGGGGAGCCCGCCAGGTCGGGGATGTGCTGCGACACCTTGTCGGTGGCGCGGACCTCGCCACGGGTGACGGCGTCGGCGAGCAGCTGCCCGTTGAAGGTCTTGGTGATCGAGCCCAGCTCCAGCGGCATGGTCGCGTCAGGCGTACGCCCGTCGGAGGCCGTGCCAAGCCCGGCGTGACGCACGGAGTCGCGGGTGACCACGGTGACGTGCAGGGTCTGGTACCCGTTGTCGTCCGCGAGCAGTGTGCGCACCTGCTGGGCCAGCTCGGCATCACCGGTGGTGGCTTCGCTGACATGGGGGGTGCGCGGCCCGGCAAGGAGGGCCACCACCGCGACGGCGAGGGCGGCCAGGACGGCGACGAGCTGGGGGGCGAGCTTCTTCATCACGACTCCGTTCTCAGAGGTCCCCGCCTGCCACGAGGCAGACGAGGAGGGGGACGACGCGCTGAGGGACGATCTCGTACGTGCCGCGCCGGGCCGACCGCAGCCAGCCGGCTGCAGTGAGGGCGCGGAGGTGGTGGTACAGCTGGCCGGTGGTGCCGATGCCCTCGATCTCGGCGAGCTCGCCCACGTCGTGGGTGCCGGCGAAGATGCGCTGCAGCAGCGTGAGGCGCACCGGGTTGCCGAGAGCGGCGAACGCCGGCGCCAGGTCGGCCCAGCTGACCTCGGTGACATCGGGCAGCGCGCGGCCGTACTGCCACCGCAGGCGCTCGGCGGGGTCGGCCCCGACATAGCCGCTGAAGACGACAGCACCCTCGGCACCAGGGGTCCGCTCCTCCAGGCCGTGGAGGGCCCAGAACTGGTCCCCCGGGTCGTCGGCCGGCGGCGCGACCGAAGCCCGCTCCTCCAACGCCGCAAGGCGGCGCTCGATCTCCGCGAACCTGTCCATGGGAGCCATTTTACGTAGTTACGTACTTCTTTGCCAAGAGGATCGGCGAACAGACACTCTCGGCGTCATAGGCTCTCGGTCGACTCGCGCACGCCTTCCCCAGAGGTGGTGAACGCAGCGAGCGTCCGGTGCCCGTAGGCAGTCCCGCTACGGTCATCCCATGGGTCGGGGCGAGCTCGGGCGAGGCGAGCGGGTGCTGTTCGCCGCTGGTGACTCCTTCGCCGGAGGTGGCGCCTCGCTGATCTCGGTGGTCTACCTCGTGTTCCTCACCGACGTGGTTGGTCTCAACCCAGCACTGGCCGGCACCGCCGTGCTCGTCGCCAAGCTCTGGGACGCGGTCAACGACCCGCTCACCGGAGCGCTCAGTGACCGCACCCGGACGCGGATGGGCCGCCGCCGCCCGTACATCCTGGTGGGCTCCCTGCTGCTGGTCTTCGGCATGGCCCTGCTCTGGCTGCCCGACGGACCCGCCGTCACCCAGGTGCAGAAGATGGCGTGGGCGATGGGCACGTACATCGTCTACAGCACGATCCAGACCTCCATCGCGGTGCCGTACGCGTCGTTGTCGACCGAGATCACCACTGACCCGCGGCTGCGCAACCAGGTGAACGTGCTACGGCTGGCGTTCTCCACCGTCTCTTCGGCAGCGGTGTCCCTGCTGGCCAGCGAGCTGATGAGCCGCTATCGCCGCGGCGAGGTCGGGGTGGAGACCGTGTACGGGGTGATCGTGCTCGGCTTCGGTGGCGTCTGGGCCCTGCTGATGCTGGGGGTGGCGCTGGTTGCGCGGGAGCGCGTGCCCCTGCCGACCACCCCGGCGCCGCCGGTGCTGCGCGGGTTCCTGACGCCACTGCGGGAGCCGTCGTTCCGGGTGCTGCTGGGGATGTACCTGTGCCAGGCCATCACCTTCGACATCATCTCGGCGACGGTGCTCTACTACGGCGCGTACGTCGTTGGCGGGATCTCCTCCACCGTCTTCCTGGCGATGTTCATCGTGGTGCAGCTGGCGGCGTTCCCGGTGATCGGGCGGCTCGTGCAGCGGGTCGACAAGCACCGGATCTACCGCACCCTGCTCCCCCTCGGCCTGCTCGGCCTGGTCGCTGTCGCGCTCTACCCCGCGTCCGGCCCCCCCGTCGCCGTGTACGCGACCGCGCTGCTGCTCGCCTTCGGCCTGGTGGGTGCGCAGCTGACGCCGTGGGTGATGTTCCCCGACGTGCTCGATGCCGCCGAGCTGCGTACGGGTCGTCGCGACGCCGGGTCCTTCGGCGGCCTGATGACGTTCACACGCGGCGTGGCCACGGCCCTCACCATCCAGGGCATCGGGCTGGTGCTGCACCTGACCGGGTACGTCGCCCCGGCCGGTGCTGTGGTCGCGCAACAGCCGGCGGCCACGGTGTGGGGAATCAGGATGGTGCTGCTGGTGGGACCGGCTCTGCTGCTGACCACCGGCTGGCTGATCTCCCGGCGCTACCCGCTCACCCAGGCCGCGTGCCGCCACCAGCAGGATGAGCTGGAGCGTCGGCGAACGTTGTGAGTGCGATCGCGTGGGATCGGCTCTGACGCCGCGCTACGCCCCCGTACTGTCGCCCCATGAGCCAGACCCCCGACCCCCTGCCCGCCCCAGCCGGAACCGCCGACGAACGGACGATCCTTGAGGGGTTCCTGGAGCAGTACCGCGCCATCCTGATGCGCAAGACCTCCGGGCTGACCGACGACCAGGCACGCAAGCGGCTGGTGGCCTCCGGCACGACCGTCGCGGGCCTGGTGCGCCACCTGGGTTGGGTCGAGGAGGCCTGGTTCGCAGAGACCCTCGACGGAGGGCCACGGCCCGCCTGGCGCGACGAGGCACCAGAACAACAGTTCGAGCCCGGTGACGAGCCGATCGACCAGCTGCTGGCCGACTACCTGGCGGCCTGCGAGCGCTCCCGCGAGGTCGCGGCCCGCCACGCCCTCGACGACACGGGCGCTCACCCGCGGCTGGGGACGGTGTCGCTGCGCTGGATCTACGCCCACATGATCGAGGAGCTGGCCCGTCACGCCGGTCACATCGACATCCTCCGCGAGCAGATCGACCAGACCGTCGGCTTCGACTGAGCGCCTTGCTGGGGTGAGGTGCAGCCCTTCACCATGGAGCACCGGCCGCCGCAGGATGCTCGCTCGCCAGCCCCATCTCAACCAGCTCGTCCCCAGGGCCGCCATCGAACCGGCGTCGGCGCCCAAGGGATCCGTGTGCCCTCTCAGAGGACGCATCACGCACCGAGCGGCTCGCCAACTGAATCGGCCGCCCGAGCCGGCGTTTGTGGTCCGACGGCCGGCCCCGGGAGCAGCCTGCACAGCGCGGCAGTTGTGCTCCGACATCAGAACGAAGCTGCCGCCTTGACGTTGACTGGCCCGCAGGATCGCCGGCTCACCCGGGTGCCCCAGCGCTACGCACGGAGCTACCTGGCGACGCAGCGAGCAAACGGTTCTTGGGAACATGAAACACCCCCCGCGTTGTGCATTGCTGCACAACCCGGGGGGTGTTGAATGTCCGGCGACGACCTACTCTCCCACAGGGTCCCCCCT
>CAKZHP010000127.1 GCA_936924635.1 uncultured Propionibacteriaceae bacterium | reverse complement strand
CGGTGGTCGTCGTGGAGGCACGGCCGCGGGTCGGCGGGCGCGTGTGCGGTGGGACGTTGGCCGGGCACCCCGTCGAGCTCGGCGGGGCGTGGCTGGGGGAGGGCCATGACCGGATGTACGGGCTGGTGGCGGAGCTGGGGCTGGAGACGTTCCCGACCTACAACGAGGACTCGATGCTCGTCCAGCTCGGTGGCAAGCGCTCGCGGATGTCTTCGCGGCGCGGCGCCGTACCGAGGCTCAACCCGTTCGAGCTGGCCGACCTCGCGCAGGGGCTGCTGAGGTTCAACCGGCTGGCACGGCGGGTGGGGGTGGACCGGCCGTGGGCGGCGCGTGGCGCTGAGGAGCTGGACGGGCAGACGTTCGAGACGTGGATCAGGCGCACGCTGCGGACGCCGGCGGTGAGGGCGTACTTCCGCATCGCCACCGAGGCCGTGCTGTCGACCGACAGCGCAGACGTGTCGCTGCTGCACATGCTGTTCTACGCGCAGGCGAACACCGACCTGGAGACGCTGCTGGCCACCGAGGGTGGCGCGCAGAAGGACCGGGTGATCGGCGGGACGATCCGGGTCGCGGAGCGGTTGGCCGAGGGGTTGGACGTCCGGCTGGGTGAGCCGGTGGGTACGGTGCGGCACTCGGCCGGCGAGGTCGAGGTGACGACCCGGTCGGGGGCGCGGTTCGAGGGTGAGCACGTCATCGTGGCGATCCCGCCGACGCTGGCCGGGCGGCTGGAGTACGACCCCGTGCTGCCGGGCTGGCGCGACCAGCTGACGCAGAAGCTGCCCGCGGGGTCGGTGGTGAAGGTGCTGTGCGCGTACGCGACCCCGTTCTGGCGCGCGAACGGGCTGAACGGTCAGGTGGCCTCCGACCAGGGCCCGGCCAAGGTGGTGTTCGACGTCTCACCGCCGGGTGCGGAGGTCGGCATCCTGCTGGCGTTCGTCGAGGGCGGTGACGCGCGCCGGTGGACGAGGCTCGGCGATGCCGACCGTCGCCGCCTGGTGCTGGACCGGCTCGTCGACTACTTCGGCGCCGAGGCGCGCACGCCGATGGACTACCTGGAGCAGGACTGGACCGCCGAGGAGTTCAGCCGCGGCTGCTACTCGGCCCACTTCGCACCGGGCGTGTGGACCTCGTACGGCGAGGTGCTGCGCCCGCCGATCGGCCGCGTGCACTGGGCCGGCACCGAGTACGCCACCCGCTGGAACGGCTACATGGAGGGCGCTGTCCTCTCTGGGGAGGCGGCCGCCGACGAGATCCTCGCCTGAGCGGCGGCTGACCTGCATCTTCTGGTCGCAGTCGGCATCACGTGCCATATCTGGCGCATGGTGTCACCCTGTGCCAGAAGATGCAGGTGACTGGCGTGCCAGGGCGTGAGATCAGCCCCGCGCGCTGCCCGTACGCCGCCGCTGCAGCAGCCGGTCGATCACCCGCCAGCCCAGCAGCAGCACCCCGAGCGTGACCGTGGCCACGATGATGAACGCCACCGCCGCCGTACCCCCGGTGACCACCCGCAGCAGCAACCCACCCGCGGCCGACGCTACCCAGACCACCACGCCCTCCAAGACCCAGCTGCGACCCCAGAGCCGCGACGAGCGCAGCAGCGCCCAGACGATGCCCCAGCCGACCAGGCACCCGACGAGGAACGGCCAGGCGGTGGCTGCGATCCCGCCCAGGGACAGGGCCTCCGCGTGGCTGGCGCGCCCGATCATCGCGAAGACCACGACGAGCACCAGATCGACGGCCACGGCCCACGGTTTGCGCATGCCACGAACCTACCTTCGGCACGCCACTAGGCTGACCGGCGGTCCAGGGGAGGTGGAGATGTCAGCGGTCGTCGTCGGCACAGGCCTGGTCGGCGCGTCGGTCGGCATGGCGCTGCGGGCTGCGGGGCGTACGGTCCACCTCACCGACCGCACCCCCTCCCACGCCATGGTCGCGGCCAGCCTCGGCGCCGGCACCACCGAGACGCCCGACGCCGACGCGGTCACGCTGGTCGTCGTCGCCGTGCCGCCCGGCGCCATCGCCGCCGTGGTGTCCGAGGCGCTCGTCACCTACCCGTACGCGGTCGTCACCGACGTCGGCTCGGTGAAGGGATCGGTGCTGCGTGAGCTGGAGGAGTCGGGCGCCGACCTCAGCCGGTACGTCGGTTCGCACCCCATGGCCGGCTCCCAGCACGCGGGCCCGCTGACGTCGCGGGGCGACCTGTTCCACGACCGTACCTGGGTGGTCACCCCCCACCCGCAGGCCACCGACGAGTCCGTACGCATCGTCGAGCAGCTCGTCTCCGACTGCGGTGCCCGCCTGGTGACGATGCCCCCCGAGGAGCACGACCTCGCCGTGGCGCGCGTCTCTCACCTGCCCCAGCTGATGTCCACCCTGACCGCCGGTCGTCTCGTCGCCGCCCCGCCCGAACACCTGCGCCTCGCCGGCCAGGGCATCCGTGACGTGACCCGCATCGCGGGCTCGGACCCGTGGCTGTGGCAGCAGATCGTCACCGCCAACGCACCGGCGCTGCGGGCCGAGCTGCATGCGATGCAGGCCCAGCTCGACGAGCTGCTGACGGTGCTCGACGACCCCGACGGCGTACGCACCGTGCTGGCCCGTGGCCGCGACGGCACCCGGGCGCTGCCGGGCAAGCACGGCCACACGCCGACAGACTACGCGCACGTGGTCATCGAGATCCCCGACGAGCCAGGCGCCCTGGCGCGCCTGTTCGCCGACGTCGACGCCGCCGGGGTCAACGTCGAGGACCTCACGATCGAGCACGACGAGGCCCGCGAGGTCGGCTTCCTCTCGGTCGCGGTCACCCCTGACCGCGCCGAGTCGCTCGCGGCCGCCATGACCCAGGCCGGTTGGAGGCAGCGCCCGTGACCGGGTTGGATGGGCGGATGACCAGCATCGTCGCCATCGACGGGCCCTCGGGCTCCGGCAAGTCGACCACCGCCCGCGAGGTGGCCCGGCGGCTGGGGTACGGCTACCTCGACACCGGCGCCATGTACCGCGGTGTCGCGGTCGCCTGCCTGCGCGCCGGGGTGGCGCGTGACGATGCCGTACGCATCGCCGAGATCTGCCGCGCGGTCGACCTCGGGGTGTCCACCGATCCGACCGACCAGACCTTCCGCGTCGACGGGGTCGACGCCACCGCAGCCATCCGCGAGCCGCAGGTGTCGGCCTGGGTGAGTGCGGTCGCCACGAACGCGGAGTGCCGCGCCGAGCTGGTGCGCCGTCAGCGGGCCCTCATCACCGACGGACCGTGCGTGGCCGAGGGGCGCGACATCACCACGGTGGTGGCGCCGGACGCCGCCGTCCGGGTGCTGCTGGTCGCCGACCCGGAGCGCCGCATGGCCCGCCGCAACGCGGAGCTCGGCAACGCGCTCGACGTCGACGCGCTGCGTGACCAGACCCTGCGCCGGGACCGTGACGACTCCGCGCTGGTGAACTTCACCGACGCCGCCGAGGGCGTCACCGTGATCGACTCCACCGACATGACGATCGAGGAGGTCGTGGGCCGGATCCTCGACCTGGCGCGAGGGGCGGGCCTCACGCCCGCGTGACGGGTTCACCCGGCAGCCGGGAACCGGTGAACGCGCCAGCCCTACGCGCGTGCCGTCGCTCGATCCTGACGCGCCCCCGGCGGCGGACCGGCCCCGACCCGTACGTCAGCGAGGCTGGCCCGGCAGATAGACTGGCGCGTCCCGGTGCCGTGCCGGGCCGACCTGGAGGACCCCCATGACCGACCCCGTGACCGAGACGCCCGCCGTGCCGGAGCGCCCCGTGCTGGCCGTCGTCGGGCGGCCCAACGTGGGCAAGTCGACCCTCGTCAACCGCATCCTGGGCCGCCGGGAGGCGGTGGTGCAGGACGTGCCCGGGGTGACGCGCGACCGGGTCTCGTACGACGCCGAGTGGGCCGGACGTGAGTTCACGATCGTCGACACCGGCGGCTGGGTCTCCGACGCCAAGGGGCTCGCCGGGCAGATCGCCGAGCAGGCGGAGATCGCGATCGCGGCGGCCGACGCGGTGCTGTTCGTCGTCGATGCGACCGTGGGCACCACCGACGAGGACGAGGCGGTCGTGCAGGTGCTGCGGCGCTCCAAGAAGCCCGTGGTGCTGACGGCGAACAAGGTCGACGACCCGCGCACGGAGGCCGAGGCCGCCTCCATGTGGAACCTCGGGCTGGGGGAGCCGTACCCGGTGTCGGCGCTGCACGGCCGCGGGTCCGGAGACCTGCTGGACGCCGTGCTGGACGCCCTGCCCGAGGCGCCGCGGGAGAGCTTCGAGGCGCGTACGGGCCCCCGCCGCATCGCGATCGTCGGCCGCCCGAACGCGGGCAAGTCGTCGCTGCTGAACCGGCTCACGGGCAGCGAGCGGTCGGTGGTCGACAACGTCGCGGGCACCACCGTCGACCCGGTCGACGAGCTGGTCGAGATGGACGGGACGACGTACCAGTTCGTCGACACCGCCGGCATCCGGCGGCGGGTGAAGGAGTCCAGCGGGCACGAGTACTACGCGTTCCTGCGCACCCAGTCGGCCATCGAGCGCGCCGAGGTGTGCGTCGTGGTGATCGACGCGTCGGAGCCGATCACCGAGCAGGACCTGCGCATCCTCGACATGGTCGAAGAGGCGGGCCGCGCGATGGTGGTCGCGTACAACAAGTGGGACCTCACCGACGAGGAGCGCCGCCGCTACCTGGAGCGCGAGGTGGAGCGCGACCTCGGGCACGTCGCCTGGGCGCCGACCGTGAACATCTCGGCGCTCACGGGGCGCAACGTGGTGAAGCTGGCGAAGGCCATCGAGGAGGCCCTGGAGGGTTGGGAGACCCGGGTCTCCACCGGCAAGCTGAACGCGTTCCTGGGCCGCGTCGCCGCCGCCCACCCGCACCCGGTGCGGGGCGGCAAGCAGCCGCGCATCCTCTTCGGCACCCAGGCCCACAGCTGCCCGCCGACCTTCGCGCTGTTCACCAGCGGCCAGATGGACCAGCCGTACGTGCGGTTCATCGAGCGCCGCCTGCGCGAGGACTTCGGCTTCCGGGGCAGCCCCGTCCACGTCGAGGTGAGGGCCCGGGAGAAGCGCTCCAAGTAGCGCAGGTCGAGCAAGCATCGTCCGAGTGATCCGCTGGTTGAGCAAGCGTCGTCCGAGGAACGAGGACGAGGCGCGTCGAAACCAGGGCTGACTGAGCGAAGCGGGTCAGGACGTCCAGCCCGCTCAAGCGCAGCCACCCGGCTCATGTCGCGCTGGCTGACGCCACGACTCGGCGCATGACCGTGTTGCGCTGGCCCTTGGCACGGATGAACTCGAACCCCGCGCGCTCGTACACCGAACGGGTGCCGTTGTAGAAGAACGACGAGGACGTCGGTCTGTCGGTGCGAGGGATGTGCGGGTAGCCCTCGACCACGCCGCCACCGGCCCGGGCGATCATGTCGAGCGCATCCTGAAGGGCAACGGTCACCAGACCGTGCCCCCGGAACCGCTTGTCCACGAAGATGCACGTGATCCGGTAGTCCGGCTCCACCTCGTCGGCGGCAGCCAGGTCGCTGAGGTACTGCTTCTTGTGGTGGATGTTGGGCAGCTCCGCAGGAGTGCCGAACTCCGCCCAGGCAATGGCTTCCTCGCCGTCATCCCCCTCACGTACGACGAGCGCGGCGTGCGCCGTCCCGTCCTCGACCAGCCGCTTCTTCAGGGCGCGGTTCCCCTCGTACGACTGCCCCTTCTCTGCGCAGTCCGGGTGGAACCAGGTGCACCAGCACCCGCCGAAGATCCCGTTGTGACGCTGGACCAAGGCATCGAACAAGGGCCAGGTGGCCTCATCGAGTGCCTTGATCTCGACGTGGCCAGGGTCGGTGGTCGCCATGGCCGGACGCTACCGGACTGCAGCGGCGTCGACGTGGGGTGGCGCTAGCGCGCCTCGACGTACACGACGAACGGCAACGGACTCAGCGCAGGCACGGTCCGGTTCATGGAAGGCGTACGCACCAGGACCCCCGTCGAGGGGCCGCCGTCGAGGTTCAGCGCCCGGTCGACCTGCAACCCGGAGGCGAGCAGCCAAGCGCTCGACTCGGTGAGCGTCAGCGGATCGGTGATGGCGATTACCAGGAAGCGGCCGGAGCGGTCGATCGCGACGACCGTACGCCGCGCCCGCGCCCCGTTGTCGTTGGCCAGCGTCGAGCTGACCCCGCCCGGCATCACCAGCACGGGGTAGCACTGCAGGGCGGCGGTGAGCTTCTCGCCGGCGGAGTACGGCTTCGTGCGCAACGACCGCACGTCGATCACGCCGGACGCGTCGGCGGTGAGCATCCCGCCGTACCCCTGCAGCGACGCGCCGTACGCCTGGCCGTCGGCGACCAGCACGCCGATCACCTTCGCGTCGGGATCGAAGTACCCGCCGTTGAACGTCACCAGAGCCTTCGGGTTCGCGTCGGCCCAGCGGTCGATGAACTGGGCCTGACCCGGCGTGTACGCCACCCGCAGCCGCACCTGCCTCGGGTCCATGCGCACCACGGTTGCCTGCGTGGAGCGGCCCGCGACGGTGGCGGCGACGTCACGTACGTCGACGCCCGCCGCGGCCGGCTGCCAGCCGGTGGGCGTCGTGCTAGGGGTCGGGGTGGCAGACGCGCTGGGAGTGGGGGAGGCCGGCGCGGTGGAGGGCCCGCTGGTCGGCGCGGTGGCCGTGGACGAGGACGTCGGAGGAGCAGAGCTCGGCGTTGGTGGCGCCGCCGTACATGCCGTCAGCAGCAGACCCACGACACAGACCCCCCGGCGATGCACGCCGACACGCTACCTGGGCGCACCAGTCGGGTTGAGCAGCGAGGGCATCCACGTAGTAGAGTCATCCCTCGGTGCCGAGCGCACCGGGCTCCCGTACGGGGGCCGACAACTGAACATCGGGCTGTAGCGCAGCTTGGTAGCGCACTTGACTGGGGGTCAAGGGGTCGCAGGTTCAAATCCTGTCAGCCCGACAGAATCCGCTGTACTCCCAGCGGAAGCGCGGTCACCAAGGCAGTGAGCGAGGTCCGAATCGGACCGATGTCACCGCTGGAGCCACCGCAAGATCAGCAGAAGGCCCCGACACCACGCGGTGTCGGGGCCTTTCGCTTGCCTGAACGGTACCGCGATCACCAGGAGATGCGGTCAACCCAGCTTGGGCGGGCTACCGTGCGGAAGCGCCTGCTGAACGCGCCCGGCACCCGACCTTAGAGTGGCCAGTGCACGATCGGATGCTTGACGAAGGGACTGGTGTCGCCACCAAATCCAACCTGATCGGCATCTACGAGAAGCTGCTGGAGGAGCTGCTCGACAACGTCGCTGCGCGTCTCGCCGGCCTGCCGGACCCGGCACCGCGCCGACCACTGGGCGTACGTCTGCACCGGCGGGTCATGCAGCGGCTACGCAGCGCTCCTCGTTGACACGTGCTGGGCGCCGGTCACTCAGGCTCGCACCAGGCCAGCAGGGTGGTGTCGTTGTGGATGCCCTCGAAGGTGGACACCTGGGCATGCACGAGGCGCCAGCTCCGGTCGGTCAAGAGGGCTTTGAGCTTCCGTACCGGCTCGTCGACCATGCCCGGGTGGTCGTCGAGTCCCAGTCGTCGAAGCAGTCCCCGTACTCCTCGGTGATCGCGTCCCGCAGGTCTGCCACGGAGTCGATGCCGAGCCAGGTGCCGACGCGGCCCCGGAGATCGGCCTGGTCGCTGACATCGACACAGTCTCGCGTCGCCAGCTGCCGTGCCTGCTCCTCGAAGAACTCCTCGTCACCGATCTCGGTGTCGGAGTCTTCAAGCCACTCGTGCTCTCCGTAGCCGAGCTGCAGGATGCTTGCCTGCTCGGGCAGGGGGCCCTCGTCTGCGTCGTACGGGCCACCGATCGCGGAACCGGTCATAAGGTCACCGTAGCCACGGCGGCCCGCTCGGTGGGCCATTCTCAGGTCGAGGCCACCGGGTCGTCTCAGCCGTACCTCTCCACCGTCGCGTGCTGCTGCGCGATCCGGCGCAGGGCCAGCAGGAGGGGCTCGACGAGCACCGTGCCCAGCACCACGTACCGCACCGCCTCGTCGGGAGCCTCGGGGGCAGCGGCGATCTCCGAGCGGGCGACGTCGAGCATCGCCTGGGCGTACACGTCGAGCTGCTCGTCCGTGAGCTCCAGCCCGGCGGCGTCGACGGCCGCCAGGGCCTCCTCGAGAGCCGCCAGGACCGACGGTCCGCACTCCTGCTTCCAGCCCCACCGCTCCATCGCGGCGTCGGCCCTGGGGTGGGCGGTCCGCGTCGACGTCGGGATCACGATGTCGTGGGCCGCGCCCAGCAGCATCGCGGGCGGCAGTGGGGGACCGTCGACCTGGTCGAGCACCCGGCGGGCCTCCGCCACCGACAGCCCGCCGGTGCCGAGCAGCGCCCGTACCAGGCGGAGCCGCGACAGGTGCGACTCGTCGTACTGCGCCTGCGTGGCACTGGTGCGCACACCCTCGGGCAGCAGCTGCTCGCGCAGGTAGAACTTGATCGTCGCCACCGGCACGCCGCTCGCCTGCGACAGCTCCGACATCTTCATGCCCACCCCCTTGACCAGCTCGATAGTAGTGCTGTCCAATATTGGATACCGACACTATCGAAGGAGCTTCATGACTGCCGTCCACGCAGGCCGGATGACCCATCAGCACACCAGCGAGCTCGTCGTGTTCCTCATCGGCATGCGGTTCAACCATTGGTGGCGACCTGACCTGTGGCTCCCGGTCTTGGTCGCCATGCCGCGCATGCTCAGCGAGCTGATGAAGGACCCGAGCCAGGGTCTGCTCGGCTACCGCCTCCTGCTGGGGGAGCGCGGCCTCACGGTGGTGCAGTACTGGTCGAGCCACGAGAAGCTGTACGACTACGCCAGCGACCCAGAGGCGACCCACCGGCCGGCGTGGCGGGCGTACAACAAGATGGCGCGCCGGGCCGCCGGCGCCGTCGGCATCTGGCACGAGACGTACGAGGTCGCGGCCGCCGAGTCCGTGTACGTCGCGATGCCGCCCACCGGACTCGCGAAGGCCACCGCGTGCGTCCCGATCGGCGCGCCCATGGACACCGCTCGGCAGCGGTACGACGCCGGCACGATCTGACGCGAGCACGACCCCGGGGGCCCGGCGCGAAGATCTGTCGGTGCCGGGCCCTAGGATCACGCCCATGTCGTTGCCGCACACCGAGGACGCCGAGACCGAGCACGTCCCAGGCACGTTCAGAGCCGTGGGTGCCATCGCCTGGCGTCTGGTCGGTATCGGCCTGGCGGCCTGGGGGATCATCCACATGATCGAGCTGACCGCCGAGATCATCGTCCCACTCGCGGTGGGGCTGCTGATCACGGCGCTGCTGGCCCCGCTGGTGCGCCTGTCCCGGCGCCGGATGGGCGGCTCCTCCTACCTGCACGCCGCCATCTGGCTCCTTCTCGTGCTCGGCGCGATCACCGGGGTTCTCTTCTTCGTCGGCAACCAGTTCAGCTCCGGGTTCTCCGCGTTGCGGGACGCGACCGTGGCCGGGCTGTCCCAGCTGGAGCAGTGGGTGTCGCAGATCTCCGCCGGCCGGTTCGACGGTGCCTTCCCCGACGTGCTCGCCCAGGCCCGTGAGTGGCTCGGCAACAACACCTCCGGCGTGGCCGGGTATGCGATCGCCCTCGGCGGCAACGCCGCCGCCGTGCTCGTCGGCGCGTTGCTGGCGATCGTCACCGCCCTCTTCTTCCTCGCCGACGGCAGCGGGATCTGGCGCTGGGTCGTGAACCTCTTCCCGCGCCACGCCCGCGCCACGGTGCGCCGGTCGGCCCACGCCGCCTGGTTCACGATGGAGAGCTACGCACGTACGCAGGTCGTGGTGGCTGCCGTCGACGCCGTCGGCATCGGCATCGGCGCCTGGATCCTCGGGGTGCCGCTGGTGGTGCCGATCATGGCGCTGGTCTTCCTGTCGGCCTTCATCCCGATCATCGGCGCCACGCTGTCGGGAGCGCTCGCGGTGCTGCTCGCCCTGGTGACCAACGGCTGGACGTCGGGCCTGATCATGCTCGCCATCGTGCTCGGCGTGATGCAGATCGAGAGCCACGTGCTGCAGCCCCTGCTCATGGGCAAGGCGGTCAACGTCCACCCCTGGGCCGTCATCATCGGCGTCGCCGTGGGCGCGCTGCTGATGGGCGTCGCCGGCGCCCTGTTCGCCGTGCCCATCATGGCCATGGTCAACGCCGGGTGGCAAGCCGCCCGGGGGGTCCCCGGCCCGCCGGCCACGCCCCCGATCCCTGCGGCGGTCAACGACGCCCAGGCATGAGCCGAGGCCGGGCCCCCGTCCTCGCCCCTCTCGTCTGAGCGCCGGCCGCGTCGCCGGGTGAACACCTGACCAACTCTGTTCCGGCCACGGTGTGGTTGCCGCTACCGTCACCCGGGTGACGGCAGTGAACGACTTCATCCAGAGCATGATCGACAACGGCTACTCGGTGCGCACCGACGAGCACGGCTCCGACCCCGACCTGGTCGGCCCCGACGGCGAGCCCGTCGACTCGTGGCGGGAGGACTTCCCGTACGAGGAGCGCATGACGCGCGAGGAGTACGACCACCAGAAGTACCTGCTGCAGGTCGAGCTGCTGAAGCTCCAGTACTGGACCCAGGACCAGGGCCTCAAGCACGTGGTGATCTTCGAGGGGCGCGACGCCGCGGGCAAGGGTGGCACCATCAAGCGCTTCACCGAGCACCTGAACCCCCGCGCCGCACGGGTCGTCGCGCTCAGCGCACCGTCGGACCGGGAGAAGGGGCAGTGGTACTTCCAGCGCTACGTGCAGCACCTGCCCACCGCCGGTGAGATCGTGCTGTTCGACCGCTCCTGGTACAACCGGGCCAACGTCGAGAAGGTCATGGGCTTCTGCACGCCCGAGGAGTACGAGCTCTTCATGAACCAGGTGCCCTCGTTCGAGAAGATGCTGGTCGAGGCCGGCATCTCGCTGACGAAGCTCTGGTTCTCCGTCACCCAGCAGGAGCAGCGCACCCGGTTCGCGATCCGTCAGATCGACCCCGTACGCCGCTGGAAGCTCTCACCGATGGACCTGGAGTCGTTCGACCGCTGGGACGAGTACACGGCCGCCAAGGAGGCCATGTTCGCGCGCACCGACATCAAGCAGGCCCCCTGGACCACCATCAAGTCGAACGACAAGAAGCGCGCCCGCCTCAACGCGATGCGGTTCTTCCTGTCGAAGTTCGAGTACGAGGGCAAGAACCACGAGGCGGTGGGCGAGCCCGACCCGCTGATCGTGCGCCGCGGCAAGAAGACCACCGGAGACTGATGGGGGACCGCTTCTTCGCGGCGGTGGTCCCGCCCGCCGACGTGCTCGACGAGCTGGACCGGATGGTCGACCCGCGCCGCGACGACGCCTGGGGCTGGTCCGACCCGGAGCACTGGCACGTGACCCTGGCCTTCTACGAGTCGGTGGACGGATGGCGGTACGAGCCGTTGGTCGACGCGCTCACGGCGGCCGCGGCGCGTACGGCATCGTTCCCGCTCTCCTTCGAGGGGGTCGGCTGCTTCGCGTCCGCCGCTCGGGCCAACGTCCTGTACGCGGCCGTGGACGACGTCACCGCATCGTTGCCGCCGCTCGCCGCCCGGTGCCACACCGCCGCCACGACGGTGGGGATCGAGGTGGCCCGGCAGAAGTTCCACCCGCACCTGACGCTGGCCCGGCGCCGCCGGGCCGCCGATGCCACCAAGCACCTCAAGGCGCTCGTCGGCCTGTACTCGTCGGTCTGGCAGGTCTCCGAGATCGCCCTGGTGCAGTCGTTCCTGGGACAGGGCAGGGGAGGCCGGCCTCGCTACGAGGTCCGCGAACGGCTGCCGCTGAGCACCTGAGCCCGGGAATGATTAGATCGGTCCCGTGATCATCATCTGGCGCGGCTTCGGCGCCCTCGCGCTCCTGTTCGGCGTCCTCGGATTCGGTCTCGGGATGGCCACCGGACACGTCGTGGCCGCAGGCATCGGTCTGATCCTGGCCGGCGTCGGCACGTACTTCTTCGGGCAGTGGCTCAACGTCACGAAGGCCGAGCAGAAGGCTCAGGAGATCCTGGGTGCTCGGCGGCAGGAGGTCGAGCACCTCGTGCGCCAGGGGCGGTTCTTCGTCGAGGGTGCGCCGGCGCCCCGCACGTACGAGGAGGCGTACGCCCTCGCGGAGCAGCAGCTGGCGGCCGAGGCCGCGTACGTGACGAAGAACACCCGCAACCACCACACCCTCTTCTGGGTGCCGATGCAGCACTGGGGCTTCGTCTTCGCCGGCATCGGCGTGCTGCTGACGATCGTGGGCCTCGTCAGCTGACGCAGCGGCCTGCCCGACGGTGGCAGACTGCCGCCATGCTGTTTGTCGTCACCACCGAGTACGTCCCTGCCGAGACCGAGCGCCGGCTCGCTGCCCGACCCGCCCACCGGGAGTGGCTGGCCCGCCTCAAGGAGGAGGGACAGCTGGTCAACGCGGGCCCGTTCGACGACGGGCTCGGCGCGTCCCTGGTCTTCGACGTCGAGGACCAGGCCGCTCTCGACGCTCTGCTGGCCCAGGACCCGCTGCCGCCCGACACCTTCGCCGTGGTGTCGAAGCGGGCCTGGAACGCACTGTTCACCTTCTGAGCCCTGGCGGCCCTGGGTCGAGAACTGTCGGTGGCGAGGGATAGCCTGAGCGCAGCCGACCGAGGAGGACCCATGCGCCCAGAGACCCTGGCCGTTCACGCCGGGCAGCAGGTGGACCCCACCACCCACGCCCTGGCGGTGCCGATCTACCAGACGGTGTCGTACGGATTCGACGACGCGGAGCACGCGGCGAGCCTGTTCGCGCTCTCGAAGCCCGGCAACATCTACACGCGCCTGATGAACCCGACCACCAACGTCTTCGAGGAGCGGCTCGCGGCGCTGGAGGGCGGGGTCGGGGCGCTGGCCACGGCGTCGGGGGCTGCGGCGATCACGTACGCGGTGCTGAACCTCGCCGGTGCCGGCGACTCGATCGTGGCGACGTCGACGCTGTACGGCGGAACGTACGCGCTGTTCGCGAACACCCTGAAGCAGTTCGGCATCACGGCCCGCTTCGTCGACCCGGCTCGCCCGGAGGCTCTGGCAGAGGCCGTCGACGAGACCACCAAGCTGGTGTTCTGCGAGTCGATCGGCAACCCGTCGCTGACCGTGATCGACCTGGACGCCTGGTCGCAGGCCGCGCACGACCTCGGCCTCCCGTTCGTCGTCGACAACACGGTGCCGTCGCCGATCCTGTGCCGTCCCTTCGAGCACGGTGCCGACGTGGTCGTGCACGCCACCACGAAGTACATCGGCGGGCACGGCACCGCGCTCGGCGGTGTGATCATCGACGGCGGGTCCTTCGACTGGGCCGCCCACGCCGACCGGTTCCCGGTGCTTACCCAGCCCGACCCCGCTTATCACGGCGTGGTCTGGACGGAGGCGGCCGGCAACCTGGCGTACATCATCCGGGCCCGCACCGTGCTGATGCGCAATACCGGGGCCACGCCGGCGCCCATGAACTCGTTCCTGGGCCTGCAGGGCGCCGAGACGCTGGCGCTGCGCATGGAGCGCCACTCGGAGAACGCGCTCGCGGTGGCGCAGCACCTGGAGTCGCACCCCGACGTGGCCTGGGTCACCTACCCCGGTCTGGAGTCGAGCCCGTACAAGGCGGTCGGCGACCGCGTCCTCACCGGCAAGGGGTTCTCGGGCCTGGTGTCGTTCGGGCTGAAGGCGGGGCGCGCCGGCGGTGAGCGGTTCATCGAGGCGCTGGAGCTGTTCAGCCATGTGGCGAACATCGGTGATGTCCGGTCGCTCGCCATCCACAACGCCTCCACGACGCACTCGCAGCTCACCGAGGAGGAGCTCGTCGGTGCCGGGGTGCCGCCGGAGATGGTGCGGCTGTCGGTCGGCATCGAGCACATCGACGACATCGTCGCCGACCTCGACCAGGCGCTTGCGAAGGCAGGTGCCTGAGGCCCGGTGGTTGCCACGACTGAGGGCGTCGGGCTCGTCGAGACCCAGACGGTCCGGCTCTTCGACGCGCAGAACCCGTTGCGGCTGGCCCGCGGGGGAGTGCTGAGCGAGGTGGACGTCGCGTACGAGACGTACGGGACCCTCTCGCCGGCGCGGGACAACGCCGTGTTCGTCTGTCATGCCCTGACCGGTGACGCGCACGCGGCAGGCATGCACGAGGGGGCGACGCGCCCAGGGTGGTGGGACAACCTCATCGGCCCCGGCCGACCGCTCGACACGACCCGCATGTACGTCATCTGCGCCAACCTGCTGGGGGGCTGCCGCGGCACCACGGGCCCGGCCTCGACCAACCCGGAGACGGGCCGTGCGTACGGGATGGACTTCCCGCTGCTCGACATGGCCGACTTCGTCACCGTGCACCGGGCACTCCTGGGGCACCTCGGGGTGGAGCGGCTGCTCGCGGCGCTCGGAGGCTCGCTGGGCGGCATGCAGGTGCTGCAGTGGGCGCTCACGCACCCCGACGACATGGCGAACGCGGTCGTGGTGGCGTCCTCGTCGCGGCTGTCGGCGCAGAACATCGCGTTCTCGGCCGTGGCGCGCGAGGCGATCATCCGCGATCCCGGGTTCCACGACGGCGCGTACGCAGCCGAAGGCACCTCGCCCACGCTGGGGCTGAGCATCGCGCGGATGATGGCCCACATCACGTACCTGTCGGAGGAGGCGATGACCGACAAGTTCGGTCGCGAGCCCCAGAAGGGCGGGCTGGAGCCGGGGTTCGGCCCCGACTTCGCCGTGGAGAGCTACCTTCAGCACCAGGGCGACGCGTTCCTGCAGCGGTTCGACGCGCTGTCCTACCTCTACCTGACCCGGGTGATGGACTACTTCGACCCGTTCGAGAAGGACGACGCAACGGCGCTCGCCGCGGCCGCCGGGGTGAGGTTCCTGGTGATGTCGTTCACCTCGGACTGGCGGTTCTCCACCGCGCACTCGCGCCGGATCGTGCGGCACCTGGAGCACGCGCGGGTGCCGGTGACCTTCCGCGAGATCGAGCACGGCGGAGGGCACGACTCGTTCCTGCTGCCGATCGACGACTATCACGCCACGGTGAAGGCGTACCTGAACCGCGCGCTGGAGGTCGGGTCATGACCGGCGGGCGCGCCGACAAGGGACGCGGCGGTGAGAGAGCCCAGGCCGGCGACACCGTGACCGAGGGGCTGCGCTCCGACCTGTCGCTGGTGGCTGAGCTGGTCGGCAACGACCTGCGCGTGCTCGACCTGGGCTGTGGGTCCGGGATGCTGCTGCGCCACCTGGTCGACCACCACGGCTGCACCGGGACCGGGGTGGAGATCGACCCCGAGGCGGTGCTGGTCGCGATCCGCCAGGGAGTCTCGGTCATCGAGCTCGACATGGACCACCAGCTGGGCGAGTTCGCCGACGGGTCGTACGACGTCGTGGTGCTGTCGAAGACCCTGCAGGCGCTGCACCGCCCGGCTGACGTGCTGGCCGAGATCGTGCGCATCGCGCCGAAGGTGGTGCTGTCGATGCCGAACTTCGGCTACTGGCGCAACCGGGCGCGGCTGCTGCGCGGGCGCATGCCGATGTCGAAGGACCTGCCGCACAACTGGTACGACACCCCCAACCTCCACCACGCCACGCTCACCGACCTCGAGGCGCTGTTCGACCTGGTCGGGCTGCGTGTCGAGCAGCGAGTGCCCCTCGATGTGTTCGGCAAGCCCCTGAAGCGCGAGCGTTTCGCCACCTGGGCCGCGGGTTCGGTGGTGTACGTGCTGGGCGCACGAGAAACCGCTGGTTGAGCAAGCATCTCCTGAGCTCGCGAAGGAGATGGGCGTCGAAACCGGGAGCTTGGTGGAGCATCACAGGGCAACGGCATCGGTCCACATCCGGCGCGATGGGTGGCATCCACAGCCGACGGGGCCATTACTGGTTGTCCACAGACCTGGTTCGGGACGTCCTTGCTTCATCAGCGTTCGACCTGGGTGTGCCTGTCCTTGCTTAGTCAGCGTGCAACCTGGCTCAGCACGTCTTTCTCAATTGCGTGGGTTGAGCAAGGGTTCGTTGGTGGCCAGTGCGGTCAGCAGCCGCTGGACCGGGCTGGTGATGTTGAGACGTTCGACGAGCGCCTCCAGCGCCTCCGGGTCGGCGGGGGAGCGCGGGCAGGTCAGGTCGCCGGTCAGCTCGAGGTCGTCCTTCACGGCCACGACCAGCTGGGCGGGGCCGATGTAGTCGACGGCTGCGGCCAGCCTGGCCGTCACCCCTGCCGACAGCGGGGCCGCCATGATGCCTTCCAGGTCGCCGTGCTCGGCCAGCAGCCTCGCGGCGGTCTTCTCGCCGATGCCGGCGACGCCCGGGAGGCCGTCGGAGGGGTCGCCCCGCAGCACGGCGTAGTCCACGTACTGGGCGCCCGTGATCCCGTACCTCGTCGCCAGCCACGCATCGTCCACGGCTTCGTACTTCGACACCCCACGCGCCACGTACAAGACGGTGCAGTCGTCGTTCACAAGCTGGAACAGGTCGCGGTCGCCGGTGACCACGTCGACCTTGCCCGGTGCCGTACGTGCCAGGGTGCCGATCACGTCGTCGGCCTCGTACCCGTCGACACCGACCATCGAGATCCCGACCGCCTCCAGCACCTGCGCGATCAGCGGCACCTGGATCGACAGCGACTCCTCGGCGATCTCCGCGACCCCGGACTGCGCTCCGCGGCCGCCCGCGCCGACCGGCAGCGACGGGTCGGCGGGGGAGTCGGGGGCACCGCCGGCGACCCGGTGCGCCTTGTACGAGGGGATCAGCGCCACCCGCCACTCGGGGCGCCAGTCGTTGTCCCAGCATGCGGCGATCTCGTCAGGCTGTCGCTCCCGCACGAACTTCGCGATCATGTCGATCAGCCCGCGTACCGCGTTGACGGGGGTGACGCCGTCGGCGGCCGTGGTCGCCGGCACCCCGAAGTAGGCGCGGAAGTACAGCGACGCGGTGTCGAGCAGCAGGCGGCCG
The DNA here is from genome assembly GCA_936924635.1 of uncultured Propionibacteriaceae bacterium. Taxonomy (GTDB): domain Bacteria; phylum Actinomycetota; class Actinomycetes; order Propionibacteriales; family Propionibacteriaceae; genus Fen-668. Next base: position 26,243 of record CAKZHP010000127.1, on the reverse strand, counting down.
GGCATGGGCGTCAGGCTAGTGCCCTGTACGCTCGCGGCGTGACGAGCCCCGACGCTGCCCGCCTCTCCCGCGTGGGTGAGACCGCTGGCGCGAGACGCCGGGCGGGATCGTCCCCCGTACGCGTCCGGCCGACCTTCGGCCGCGAGCTCGTCTCGCTCCGTCCTGGGGCCCGCCGCGGCCTCGCCCTGCTGGGCGGCATCGGCATGGCGCTCGGCTTCCAGCCGTTCGACCTGTGGCCGCTGCTCCTGGTCGGCGTCGCGGCGCTCACCCTCGCCGTGACCGGCCAGCCGCTGCGACGCGCGTTCGGCCTCGGCTACCTCTTCGGCGTCACGATGCTGGCGGTGACGGTGGGCTGGACGTACGTCATCGCGGCCCCGGTCGCGGTCGCCCTGGTCGCCTTCGAGGCGCTCTGGTTCGGGCTCCTCGGTCAGATCCTGGCCTCCCTGGTCGGCATGCGCTGGTGGCCCGTCTGGGCTGCGTCGGCCTGGGTGCTCGTGGAGCTGCTCTACTCCCGCATCCCGTTCGGCGGCTTCGGGTGGTTCCGGCTCGGCTTCGCGATGCCGGACTCCCCGCTGGCCGGCCTCTACCCGCTCGTCAGCGTCGCCGGGGTCTCGTACGCCACCGCGCTGACCGCCCAGCTGCTGGCCTGGGCCGTCGCGCCACGCAGCGACAGGCGCCGTACGCTGCTCCGGCTGGGATCAGCCCTCGGCGCCTTCGCCCTCCTGGCCGGCAGCAGCCTGGTGGCCGGGCGGGCGGCAGCCGCTCCGGCGGCCACGGGGCGTACGGTCACGGTCGGCATGGTCCAGGGCAACGTCGACGGCGTCGCCGGTGTCGAGCCCATGGGACGCGCCCGCTCGGTGACCCGCAACCACCTCGCCGAGACGGTCACGCTGATGGCCAAGGCCCGGGCGGGCGCCACCGCCGTTCCCGACTTCGTGCTCTGGCCGGAGAACTCCACCGACATCGACCCGGTCCGAGACGCGGAGACCAACGACGTGGTCTGGACGGCCGTGCGCCTCGCCGAGGTCCCCGTGCTCGTCGGCGCCGTGACCGAGGGCCCCGGCCCCCAGGAGCGGCAGACCACGGCCCTGTGGTGGGACCCCACGACCGGGCCCGGAGCCACCTACCACAAGCGAGACCTGGTGCCCTTCGGCGAGTGGATCCCGTACCGCGACCAGCTGCTGCCTCTGGTGCCGATGCTGCAGATGGTGGGTCGGCAGGGCGTCCCCGGCACGGGCCCCGGCGTGCTCGACGTCAGCACCGCCGCCCAGGGCGACCTCCGGGTGGGGGTGATGATCTGCTTCGAGCTCGCGTACGACGACACGTTCCGCGACGTCATCCGCGGCGACGGCACCACCGGCGGAGCCCAGCTGGTGACCGTGCAGAGCAACAACGCCACGTACGCCGGGACCGGTCAGATCCCCCAGCAGTGGGCGATCACCCGCATCCGGGCGATGGAGTCGCAGCGCGAGGTGCTGGTGGCGACCACCAACGCACTCTCGGGCTACATCCTCCCCGACGGCAGCGTGACCTTCCAGACCCAGCAGCGCACCGCCGCATCCGGCGTGGTCACGATGCCGTTGCGCGAGAACATCACGCCGGCCGTGCGGTTCGGCGCGGGCCTGGAGCTGGCCCTCGGGCTGGCCGCGGTGCTGGCCCTGGCGGCCCGAATGGGGCAAGCCTGGAAGAATGGGGCCGCACACGCCAGCGAAAGGTAGTTACCCTGTGGCCGACTCAGCCCCCCTTGACAAGGTCCTGGTCATCATCCCGACCTACAACGAGGCCGAGAACATCGAGCCGATCACGGCGCGGCTGCGCACCTCCGTGCCTGACGCCCACGTGCTCATCGCCGATGACAACTCTCCCGACGGCACGGGCGACCTCGCCGACCGGATGGCGGCCGACGACGACCACGTCCACGTCATCCACCGCAAGGGCAAGGAGGGCCTCGGGGCCGCCTACCTGGAGGCGTTCCGGTGGGGCCTGGACCGTGGCTACGACGTGCTGGTCGAGCACGACGCCGACGGCTCCCACCAGCCCGAGCAGCTGCCCCGCCTGCTGGAGGCTCTGAAGACGGCCGACATGGTGAAGGGGTCCCGCTACGTCAAGGGCGGCTCGGTCGTGAACTGGCCGAAGTCGCGGCTGTTCCTCTCCCGCGGCGGCTCGCTCTGGACCCGCCTGATGCTGGGTATCCCGCTGCAGGACATCACGGGCGGTTTCAACGCCTTCCGCGCCAACACGCTGCGGGCGATCATCGACGACATCTCCTCGTCGGGCTACAACTTCCAGGTCGACCTCACCTGGCAGGCCCTGCAGCGCGGCTTCCGCGTCGTGGAGGTGCCCATCGAGTTCATCGAGCGGGTGCGCGGCGAGTCCAAGATGGACGGCAAGATCGTGGTCGAGGCCCTGCTCCGTACGACGACGTGGGGCCTGCGCCACCGCGCCGGTCAGCTCGCAAGCCTGGTGCGCGGGAAGGACAAGGCCGCCGTCTCGTCCGGGGGCTCCCCCCGATGAAGAGCTGGGGCGTGTGGATCCTGCCGATCCTGCTCGCCGCGTTCGTGCTGCTCCCCATCCTGGAGATCACGCTCATCATCCGCACCGGGCAGGCGATCGGGCTGCTGCCCACGGTCCTGCTGCTGATCGCCACCTCGGCCCTGGGAGCGTTCCTGGCGCGCCGAGAGGGAACCCGGGCCTGGGATGCGCTCCGGTCGTCGTTCACCTCGGGGCGGATGCCGACCGGCGAGCTGGCCGATGCCGCGCTGGTGCTCTCGGGCAGCATCCTGCTGATCGTCCCTGGTTTCGTCACCGACGTGGTGGGGCTGCTGTTCCTGCTGCCGTTCACCCGACCGCTCGCGCGCGGCCTGATCGGCTGGCTCGCGGCCCGGACGGCCAAGAAGCAGGGGATCGACCTGGATCAGCTGCGTCGTCAGGCGCCTCTCGGCGGGGCGGCCGGGGCGACAGTCATCAAGGGAGAGACGGTGGAGACGCCGGCCGAGCCCCAGGTGGTCATACGCCCAGAGCTCGACCGCTGAGCCGTCAGGCCAGCTCCTGGTTGCGCAGGAGGGCGAGACGCTCGGCCATCAGCTCCTCCAGCTCAGGGATCGAGCGGCGCTCACGCAGCATGTCGTAGTGCGTGCGGACCGGCTTGGTCTCCTTCTCCTCCGCGCGGGCCCCGTCGGAACGGAGGGCCACCTTGCCGCAGCGCTGGCACTCCCACTCGGTCGGGAGCTCCGCCTCCTCGGCGAACATGACGGTGAAGTGGTGCCCAGAGGGGCAGTCGAACGCCACCTCCTGGCGGGGGGCGAACTCGATGTTTGCGTCGTCCTCGAAACTTTTCGCGCCGAGGCCGGCGCCGCGCAGTGCCCGATCAGCCATGACTGCCTCCTGTCGCTGGTGATGGTCTCCTGCCGTCAACGCTCCGTGGGTGCGGTTTCTTCCGTACGGCCCCGGCCGGTGACGAGCATCAGGGCGAACCCGGCAGCCAGGATGAGCACGATGCCGAGGATGCCCCAGTACTGGGTGTTCTCCTCACCCGTGATCCGTGCACCCAGCAGGAGGGCGGCCCCGAAGAGGACGGGGGAGAGGAAGGAGATGGCGCGGCCGGTGGTCGCGTACAGGCCGAACACCTCCCCGGTGTTGCCCTCGGGGATCAGTCGCGCGAGGTAGCTGCGGGAGGCCGACTGCGCGGGGCCGACGAAGAGGGTCATGCCGAGCCCGGCGACCCAGAAGACCGGGGCGCCGCCGTCGTGCAGCACGAAGATCACGATCCCGAGGGCCACCAGGAAGGCAAGTGAGATCAGGATCACGCGCCGCGGGCCGAGACGGTCGTCTAGCAGTCCGAACAGCATCGTGGACACGCCGGCCGTGACGTTGGCCACGGCACCGAACACGATGACGCCACCGGCCGTGAAGCCGAAGGTGCCAGCGGCGAGGATGCCGCCGTACGCGAACACCCCGGCCAGGCCGTCGCGGAACAACGCGGAGGCGAGGAGGAAGTAGACGAGCGGGCGGTCCCGGCGCCACAGGTGGCCGATGGTGGCCAAGAGCGCCTTGTACGAGCCGACCACACCCAGCCCGGGCCGCCGCTCGACAGGCCGGTCACGCAGCATCACCAGGGGCGGGATCGTGAACAGGAGCGTCCAGACGCCGCACACGATCATCGAGACCCGGATGTCGACGGCGTCGGTGCTGGTGACCCCGAAGAGACCGACCTCCGGCTTGATGAATCCGAAGTAGAGCAGCAGGAGCACCACGATGCCGCCGAGGTAGCCCATGCCCCAGCCGATCCCCGACACCCTGCCGACGTTCTTGGGGGTGGCGACCTGCTCGATGGTGGCGTTGTAGTTCACGCTGGCGATCTCGCTCACGATCGAGCCGACCCCCAGCAGCGCCAGCCCGAGCCACAGGTACCCCGGCTCTGGCCGCACGAGGTACAGGGCAGCCGACAGCACGCCCAGCACCCACGTCAGCACCCGCAGGTCGCGCACGGTCGTGCCGCTGCGGTCGGCATGCTGACCCAGCACCGGGGCCATCAGCGCGATCAGGACACCGCTGACCGCCACCGCCGTGGACATCGCGATGCTGGTGGTGTTCGTGTCCCCGAAGGCCGAGCTGGTCAGGTAGACGCTGAACACGAACGTCGTGATCACGGTGTTGAAGGGCTGCGTGCCCCAGTCCCACAAGGCCCAGGTCGCCACCCGGCGCGCAGAGCTCTGCCCCTGGTCGCTCAGCGCCGTCTTGGGCGGTTCCGCCGCAGCGGTCATGCTGCCCCCTCCCAGATCCCGCGAGCCGTCAGGACCGATCTCAGCGTGTCCGTCCTGTCCGTGATGATGCCGTCCACACCTGCGTCGATGAGCTCGTTCATGAGGGTCTCGTCATCGACGGTCCAGACGTGGACGACCTTGCCCACGGCATGGGCGCAGGCGAGGAGCCGCCGCGTGACCAACGTCACCTCCTGGCGCCAGATGGTGTGACTCACCGGCAGCTGGAACGCCACCCCGGGGGAGTTCAGCAGCCGCGGGAGCATCGGCACCCCCCGGTTCCAGAGCACGGCGGCCGGCGAGACGCTCGTGGGCACGCGTCGGCCCATCAGCCGGCGGAAGGCGCGGATGCGGTCGGCTGAGAACGAAGCGACGCATACCCGGTCCTGGGCCCGGTGCCGCTCGATCGCCTTCACCAGCGGCACCACGGCACTGCGGTGCTTGATGTCGATGTTGAAGCGGCTGTCGGGGAACGTCTCCAGCAGGGAGTCGAGGGTGGGGATGGCCTCGCTGCCCCCGATGCGTACGTTCTCGAGCTCTCTGAGGGTGAGGTCGCGGACCGGCCCGCGGGCATCGGTGACCCGGTCGAGCACGTCGTCGTGGAAGGCGACGAGGTGCCCGTCGCGCGTGGCGTGCACGTCGGTCTCCAGGTACCTGTAGCCGAGCCCGACCGCGTGCTGGAAGGCCGCGAGACTGTTCTCCCTGCCGATGATGTCCGGGTGGCCGGCACCGCCGCGGTGCGCCACTGCGGCAACTCTCGTGTCGAAGAAGGGGAAATCCCTCGCGCGCATGGTGCTCAGTATGGCCTGACCAACGGGCCTGTCGGGCCCGCCGCGCGGGCGCTCAGGCGAGCACGTAGTGGTCGAGGAACTCCAGCGTCGTCTGCCACGCCTCCGAGGCCGCCTGCGGGTGGTGGAAACGACCGTCGGGGTTGTCGAACGCGTGCCCCGCGCCCGCGTACGTCTCCCAGCGCACCGGCCCCACGCCGTCGGCGAGTGCGTCCAGCACCACCGCCTGCGCCCCGCTGTCGATGTACTCGTCCGCGGTGCCGAAGTGGTGCAGCTGCGGGCACCGGACCTGCGGCGCCAGGCCCGTGAGCTGGGGGAGCGCGGAGCCGTAGTAGGCGACCAGCGCGTCCGGGGCGGCGGCGGCCGCCGCTGCGAACGCGACACCGCCGCCGAAGCAGAACCCGAGCAGAGCGACCTTGCCCGTCACCGTCTCGTCGGCGCGCAGCGCGGCCAGGGTGGCCGCGACGTCGGCCACCGTGGTGTCCCAGTCCAGCGCCGAGGCCGCGGTCACGCCCTGCATCACGTAGTCCTCGGCCTCCGGGTCGAAGTCGGGGATCTCGTCGAGGCGGGAGTAGAGCACGGGCGCGTACACGAGGTAGCCCTGGTCGGCGAGGTCCTGGCAGCGGGACTGCACGTAGTCGCCGACGCCGAAGATCTCCTGCACCACGACGATCCCGGCGCCGTTGGGCTCGTCGGGGGCGAACCTCAGCGCGGGCAGGTCGGCGCCCTCGCTGGGGATCATCACTGTGCTCGCCATGGCCCTAGTCTGCCCTTCCACGATCAGAACGTGCGCGAGAACAGGTCAGCGGACGGTGGAAAGATGCCGGGATGACCACCATCCTCTCCATCCAGTCCTCGGTCGCGTACGGGCATGTGGGCAACTCGGCCGCCACCTTCCCGCTGATGCGCCTCGGGGTCGAGGTGCTCCCCGTGTACACGGTGCACTTCGCCAACAGCACCTCGTACGGGCCTCCGCGTGGCCCGGTCCTGTCACCCGAGGACGTGGCCGAGGTGATCCACGGCATCGACGACCGGGGCGCGCTGGCCGAGGTGGACGCGGTGCTGACCGGCTACCAGGGCAGCAGCGCGATGGGTGCCACCATCATCGACGCGGTGCGTCTGGTGCGGGAGCGCAACCCGAAGGCCATCTACTGCGCCGACCCGGTGATGGGTGACGTGGGCCGGGGGTTCTTCGTCGCCCCGGGCATCCCCGAGTTCCTGCGTGACCAGGTGGTTCCGGTCGCCGACGTGCTGACGCCGAACCAGTTCGAGCTGGAGTTCCTCACCGGCCGCCCGGTGGGCACGGTCGACGAGCTGCTGGCGGCGGCCGACGCGCTGCGTGAGATGGGGCCTGGCACGGTCCTGGTGACCAGCGCCGTCACCTCCGATCTTGGGCCCGACATGATCGGCATGGCCGCCGTCACCGCCGACGAGGCCTGGCTGGTGGAGACGCCGAAGCTGGCGCCCACGTTCACCGGCTCTGGCGACATCACCGCGGCGGTGTTCCTGGCCTCGCTCCTGCAGGGCTCGCTGCAGCAGGCCCTGGAGCGCACGGCCGCGGTCGTCTACTCCGTGCTCAAGGAGACGGCCGACTCGGGCAAGCGTGAGCTGCAGCTCGTCGCGGCCCAGGACCAGATGGTCTCGCCGGGCGTGAGCTTCCAGGCCGTACGCGTGCGCTGACGATAGCCGCTCGGGGCTGAGGACGCGGAACGGGGACGGGCGCAATCGCCCGTCCCCGTTCGTGGTGCTCTGTGCGCGAGCGCCTACTCGCGGAACTCCTCGATGTCGGCCCCCAGCGCGGCGAGCCGCTCAGGCAGGTCCTCGTACCCGCGTTGGATGACGTAGATGTCGCGGATCACCGACTCGCCCCGGGCCGCGAGCGCGGCCAGCAGGATGCAGACCGCGGGCCGCAGGGCCGGGGGAGAGACGATCTCCTGACCGCGCCAGCGGGTCGGGCCGGTGACGATGATGCGGTGCGGGTCGAGCAGCTGCACGCTCGCCCCCAGCTTGGTCAGCTCGGCGAGGTGGATGGCGCGGTTCTCGTACACCCAGTCGTGGATCATCGTCGAGCCCTCGGCCTCGGCCGCGATCACGGCGAAGAACGGCAGGTTGTCGATGTTCAGGCCGGGGAACGGCATCGGGTGGATCTTGTCGGCATGCGCCACCAGGTGCGACGGCTTCACGGTGAGGTCGACCAGGCGGGTGAGGCCGTTGCGGGAGACGTACTCGTCGGACGCCTCGTAGACCAGCCCCATCTCGGCCAGGACCGCGAGCTCGATCTCCAGGAACTCGATCGGCACCCGCGTGATCTGGAGCTCCGACTTCGTGACCACGGCTGCCGTGATGAGGCTCATCGCCTCGATCGGGTCCTCGGAGATGTCGTACGTGACGTCGACGTCGATGTCACGCTTGCCCGTGATGCGCAGCGTGGTGGTGCCGATGCCGTCGATCTCGACACCCAGGGCCACCAGGTAGGCGCAGAGGTCCTGGACCATGTAGTTGGGGCTGGCGTTGCGGATCTCCGTGAGGTCCTCGGTCATCGCCGCCGCCATCAGCGCGTTCTCGGTGACCGTGTCGCCGCGCTCGGTGAGGGTGATGCGGCGGCGGGGGACCTTGTGGGCGTCCAGCACGCGGCTCTGGTAGAAGCCCTCGGTGGCGGTGACCTCGAGGCCGAACGGGCGCAGTGCCTGCAGGTGCGGCTCGACCGTGCGGGTGCCCAGGTTGCAGCCGCCTGCGTACGGGAGCTGGAACTCGTCGGCCTCGTGCACCAGCGGGCCGAGGAACATGATCACCGAGCGTGTACGCCGGGCGGCCTCGACGTCCATCGCGTCCAGGTTCAGGTTCTCGGGGCGGCGGATGGTGAGGGAGGACCGGTCATCGCTCCAGGTGCAGCTGACGCCGATGCTGTCGAGCACCTCGATGAGCCGGTTCACCTCCTCGATGCGGGCGATGCCGCGCAGGGTGGTGGTGCCGCGGTTCAGCAGCGAGGCGCACAGCAGGGCGACGGCGGCGTTCTTGCTGGAGCGCACCTCGATGGAGCCCTGGAGCGGCTTGCCGCCCTGGATCCGCACGTTCATCGCGCCCTTGCCCGGCGTGATGAGGTCGCTGTCGAGCGCCTCGGCGATGCGGTTGATCATGTCGAGCGACAGGTTCTGCCCGCCGGCCTCGATGCGGTGCACGGCGGACTGGCTGGTGCCGAGGAGCTCCGCGAGCTGGATCTGGGTCAGACCCCGCTGCTTGCGAGCGTCGCGCACGAGGGAACCGACCTTGGCAGGAGATGTCTTCACGTCCAGACCATAACTCATATGGGATATATCCCTATTCCCGCAGGGCCCTGGCGACTCGCGAGCCCGGCGAGCGGGCCCGGGCAGGAGCAGCGCGCCAAGCCACGCGCGGAGCGCGTCGGAGCAGGGGAGCGGCGCCGACGGGGCGGGCCCGCTCACCACCGGCAACGCCGCCTCGTCGGCGCAGGTGGCGCACGCTGACGGGAGGCGATCCACGTCAGCCCGGGCAGGTGGTGACGACCGCACCGGAAGCCGCCGTCAGTGGATAAGGTTGGCGCCATGAGCGCACACTTCGACCTCGTCGTCCTCGGTGCCGGACCCGGTGGCTACGTGGCCGCCATCCGCGCCGCCCAGCTCGGCCTCAAGGTGGCCGTCATCGAGAAGCAGTGGTGGGGCGGCGTGTGCCTCAACGTGGGCTGCATCCCGACCAAGTCGCTGCTGCGCAACGCCGAGCTGGCACACATCTTCAACCACGAGAAGGACACGTTCGGCATGTCCGGCGACGTGACCTTCGACTACGGCAAGGCGTACTCGCGCAGCCGTGCGGTGTCGCAGCGCATGACCAACGGCGTCCACTTCCTGATGAAGAAGAACCGGATCACCGAGATCAACGGCTGGGGCACGTTCGTCGACGCCAAGACCATTGAGGTCGAAGGCGACGAGGGCAAGCAGACCGTCACCTTTGACAACTGCATCATCGCCGCCGGGTCGGTGACGAAGATGCTGCCGGGAGTGACGAAGAGCGAGCGCGTCGTGACGTACGAGGAGCAGATCCAGACCGACAACCTCCCGAAGTCGATCATCATCTGCGGCTCGGGCGCCATCGGCACCGAGTTCGCGTTCGTGCTGCGCAACTACGGCGTCGAGGTGACCATCGTCGAGTACCTCGACCGCATGGTGCCGCAGGAGGACGCCGAGGTCTCGGCCGAGATCGCGAAGGCGTACAAGAAGCTCGGCGTGAAGCTGATGCTCGGTCACGGCGTCAAGACGGTCGAGGAGAGCGACTCCGGTGTCACCGTCACCGTGGCCCCGGCCAAGGGCGGCGACGAGGTCAAGCTCGAGGCCGAGAAGGTCATGCTGTCGATCGGCTTCGCACCGCGCGTCGAGGGCTACGGCCTGGAGAAGACCGGCGTGAAGCTGACCGACCGCGGCGCGATCGAGATCGACGACTACATGCGCACCAACGTCGAGGGGCTGTACGCCATCGGCGACGTCACCATGAAACTGATGCTGGCCCACACGGCCGAGGCACAGGGAGTGGTGGCCGCCGAGACCATCGCCGGCCACGAGACCATGCCGATCAACTACGACATGATCCCGCGCGCCACGTACTGCCAGCCCCAGATCGCCTCCTTCGGCTACACCGAGGCGCAGGCAAAGGAGAAGGGCTTCGACGTCAAGGTGTCGAAGTTCCCGTTCTCCGCCAACGGCAAGGCCTGGGGCCTGGGTGACGCGGTCGGCTTCGTCAAGATCGTCGCCGACTCCACGCACAACGAGATCCTCGGTGCCCACATGGTCGGCCCCGACGTCACCGAGCTGCTGCCCGAGCTCACGCTGGCCCAGATGTGGGACCTCACGGCCGAGGAGGTGGGTCGCAACATCCACGCCCACCCGACGCTGTCGGAGGCCATCAAGGAGGCCGCCGAGGGTGTGGGCGGCCAGATGATCAACTTCTGACCGGTCCTGACGCCGTGCGGCGCGGCGGTCGGCTGCTGACCGGCCTCCTGCTCCTGCTGGCCCTCGTGGGCTGCGGGAGCGAGGGGCCGGTCAGCACGCCGCCCCCCGCGCCGCCGTCTGTCGCCTCGTCACCGGCGACGCCCGCCACGGTGCGTACGGGGTCGGCACCAGCTCCTTCGGCGAGCACGTCACCGGTCGCCCCGGCGACGGCCGCGGACGGAACGGTGACGCGCACCCTCACGCTGCAGGGGGCCGGCCGGAGCTACCGGGCGTACGTCCCACCGGGCTCTGGCCCGGTCGCTCTGGTGGTGGTGATGCACGGGTACGGCGGTGGCGCGGCCGAGATCGAGCAGGCGTCGGGCTGGACGGCCGAGGCGCGCCGCCAGGGATTCGCGGTGCTCTACCCCGAGGGTGTGGCGCAGGCGTTCAACGCCGGGCTCTGCTGCGGGACCCCGGCCCAGGCGGGGGTCGACGACGTCGGGGCGGTGCTGGCCATGGTCGACGACCTGGCCCGGACACGGCCCGTGGACGCGGCCCGGCTGTACGCCACCGGCTTCTCGAACGGCGGCATGATGGCGTACCGGCTCGCCTGCGAAACCGATCGCTTCGCCGCCGTCGCCCCCGTCGCGGCCACTCAGGTGGTCGGTTGCTCGAGCCGCCAGCCGACGTCGATCCTCCACGTGCACGGCGCCGCCGACGACGTGGTGCGCCTGGACGGGCAGCCCGGGCGGCTGGGCGTCGCCACGCCTGCCGTACCGGGCGTGATCGAGGGCTGGCGCACCGTCCTGCGGTGCGAGCCGGCGACGACCTCGAGCACGGGGCCGTTGACCACGTCGGCCGCCCGGTGCCCGGACGGCCGCGAGGTGACGCTGGTCACCGTGGACGGGCTGGGGCATGGCTGGCCCGCGAGAGGCACGTACGAGATCGCTCCCACCGTCTGGTGGTTCTTCGACGGCCACCGCCGCTGAGGGCCTACTCGAAGAAGTCCTCGTCGAGCTCCACGATCTTGATGGTCTGCCTCACCTGGACGCCGACCTCGTAGCGGATCATCAGACGGGCGAGCCTCTCGCCGTCGATCAGCACGATCCGGGTCGGCACCGACGTGGCGTAGCCGCGAGCCTCGGCGCTGAACCTGCTGGTCGTGATGAAGACGCCTTGGTTGGCCTGGTTTCCCGCCAGTGCCCCGAAGAATGCCTGGATCGCTGGGCGCCCGACGATGTTGTCTGGGGCGTACCGCTTCGCCTGAACGTAGATGCGAGAGAGACCCAGCGCATCCTGATCGACGATGCCGTCGATCCCCCCGTCGCCGGAGAGTTGGGTGCGAGTGGCGGAGCCCTCGGCCCCTCCGTAGCCCATGGCCAGGAGCAGTTGGAGGACAGCCTCCTCGAAGAAGACGGGTTCCTGACCGTGGAGCCTCATCAACAACTGGGCAGCGACGTCAGCCTCGATCCGAGCCACCCCCGCGTCGATCTGCTCCCGAGGGTCCAGGACGGTCTCGATCTCGTCTCCCTCGACAGCAGGAGCGGCAGCCTGTCGCGGGGATGCCTTCCAGGTGTGTGGCGCGTTCTCGATGCCAGACAAGGCCCTTAGGTGCTTCTCTGTGATCCCATCAGGATTCTCGGCTAGAAGCTTCTTGCCCGCCTCCGTGATGCGGTAATGGGCTCGCGCGGTGCGCTCGATGGCACCGGCTCTTGTCAGGTACGACAGCGCCCAGGCGCCGCGGTTGACCCACTGCTCCTGCCCTGACGGTATGACCACGGCCCTGTGCTCGTCAGTAAGGGCCAGCAGTTCCGCAGCCCCCTCGACGATCCGACGGTTCCGCTGGACCTCGCCATCGGCGAGCACTCGCAGAGACGGAGCCATGTACTGGTCCCACGTCGGTGCTGGCATCATGGCTCCCTCCTCGGGGTATGGCGTCACCCCAGGGTCAGACTAGGTCTTCACTGGCCCCCTGCGCGCCGCAGCGGGTTGGCCGCAGGGGCCCTGAGCTACCGGCCAGTGACCCCCCGATCGTGACGGGTGGCTCTTGCCAGTGCTCAGCGCGCGTCGAACTGCTGCCAGTCGGGCTTCTGCGCGTACGTCTCGCGGTAGTAGTCAGCCAGCTCAAGCTTGCTCGCCGCGGCCTCGTCGACCACGATCGTGGCCCGCTGGTGCATCTGGAGCACCGACCCCGGCCAACGGCTCGTCACCGGGCCCTCGACCAGCGCGCCGACGGCCTCGGCCTTGTGGTCGCCCTGCGCGACCAGCACCACGTTCGCGGCGTCCATGATCGTGCCCAGCCCCTGGGTGAGGCAGTGGCGCGGCACCTCGTCGATGCTGGCGAAGAATCGCGCGTTGTCGCGGCGGGTGGCCTCGGTGAGGGTCTTGATGCGCGTGCGCGAGGAGAGCGACGACGTCGGCTCGTTGAAGCCGATGTGGCCGTTGCTGCCCACCCCCAGGATCTGTACGTCGACACCGCCGACCGCGCGGATGGCCGCCTCGTACTGCTCCCCGGCGTGCTCGATGTCGCTGGAGAAGCCGTCAGGGGTGTGGACCTTGCGCGGGTCCATCCCCAGCGGCTCGGTCACGGTGGTGCGGATGACCTCGGCGTACGACTCCGGGTGCCCCTGCGGCAGCCCGACGTACTCGTCGAGCGCGAACGCCGAGGCCTGGCTGAGGTCGAGCTGCCCGGCCACGATGCGGGCCGCGAGCCGTTCGTACAGGGCGAGCGGGGAGGAGCCGGTCGCCACTCCCAGCACCACCTCGGCACCGACGTCACGGCAGACACGGGCGACCTTCGCGGCAGCGACCTCGGCGACCTCGTCGCCGGAGCGGCAGATGATGACTTCCATGGGGTCCATCCTGCCGACGGCGTGCATGACCGTCCATCAGCCGGTGATGCAGACCGTCGTCAGCGCGCCTTGCGGATGGGCAGCACGGCGAGACCGCCCAGAGCGCCGAGCACTGCCGCGGCGATGTACAACGCGGTGTAGTTGTTGCCACCCCCGATGGAGAGCAGCGGCACGGCGGCGATGGGGACCAGCACCTGGGGCAGCTGGTAAGACAACGCGACGATCCCGAGATCCTTCCCCGCCTCGTCGAAGGTGGGGAGTACTTCGGTCATGAGGGCGACGTCGACCGAGACGTACGCTCCCTGCGCTGCACCGACGATCCCGATCCCCACCAGGAACATCGTGACCCCGGGTAAGAGGACGACGATGAGGAGGCCGACCACCGACAGCGCACAGGCGACGAGCACGATCGGCTTGCGCCTGTGTCGTCGCTGATCCAGCCGAAGAGCAAGGCCATGAGGATGTTGCCGACAGTGAAGACGATGAGCGTCGTGGCCTGCAGGCCGGAAGCACGTTCTTTGGGAATGCCGAGGTGATCGATGATGAAGTACAGCAGGGAGGCCGAGATCATCACGATGGACATCGTCACCAGCAGACGACAGGTCCAGGCCCAGAAGAGGTCGCGATACCGGACCGGGTGACGCCGTCGTAGGCCCCACGAACGGGCAAGGAGTGCACCACGGGTTCGTCGCGCCCGACGAGGTCGTCCACCACCACGACATCCATCTCGTCGGCGGCCTCGGTCAGCAGCCCGAGCAGCCGGGTCACGTACGTGGGGTGCTCCGAAAACGGCCCCCAGACCACGATCCTGCGCAGCGGCCGGGCAGACCGACTCCGGCCGCGCGGGACGAAGCCCAGCTCATCGGCGCTGTCGAGAAACTTGCGTCGTGTCCTTTCCGAGACTCGCTCCGGCCGGTTCAGGGCGTGGGAGACGGTAGCGATGCTCACTCCCGCACGCTCGGCCACCTCGTAGATCGTCGGCGGGCGCGCTGCACGGTTGGGGCTCGTCATGCCGGCCACCTCCTGTCGTGCTGTGGCCATCGTCGGGGATCGAGTTCCTTTTGTAGAAGGCGCGATCGTTCTTTGCCTGCGGCGGGGACCCCCCGCCCGCGTCCTTCTGTCAGTGGCGCCTGCCAGACTGTCTCCACGAGGACATGCAAGGTCATAAGCCCGGCGTTCTATGAAGTTGTATGAGGAGGAGTCTGTGTTCGGCAGCGTCTACTCACCCGGGGCCGGGCACCAGCCGCCCGTGCTCGCGGGGCGTGACGACCTCATCCGCGACTGGGAGCTCGTCGTCAACGACGTGCTGGCTGGAGGCCGGGTGCACGCGCGTGACCTCCTGCTGCTGGGCCCCCGAGGCATCGGTAAGACCGTGGCACTGACCCGGCTCGGCCAGGTGGCCGAGGCGGCCGGCTACGCGGTGATCGACCTGCAGGCCGTACGCGGCCAGGTGACTCTCATCGACTCGTTGCTGGACCATGCCGAGGAGCAGCTGCAGTCCCGCGACAGCCCTTGGCAGGCCGTACGCCGGCACGTGGAGTCGCTGCGGGTGAACCTGATGGCGTTCGGTGTCGGCGGCGGCGTCGAGGTCGCCCGGCGCCCTGCCGCTGACCATGCCGCGGCACCCGGCCGCATCGCGCGCCTGCTGGCCGACCTGGCGGCCGCCATGGGGGAGAAGCGCGGTGGCCGCGGCGGCGTGCTGGTGAGCATCGACGAGCTGCAGGTCGCGACGCCTGACGACCTGGTCCTGCTGGCGGCGGCGTTGCAGCGCCTGAACGTCAACCACCCCGACGCGCACGTGCTGTTCGCCGCCTCCGGCCTGCCGTACACGCGGGAAGCCCTCAACACCGCCGGCGTCACCCACCCCGAGCGCCTGTTCACCGCCGTGCTGCTGCCGGTCGTGCTGGAGCCGAACGACGCGCGCCGCGCCATCGTGGAGCCCGCGCTGGCCCGTGGCGTGGTGTGGCAGCCGCAGGCGGTCGACCAGGTGCTGGAGCTCACCAACGGCTACCCGGCCCACCTGCAGCTGTTCGCCGACGCCACCTGGCGGCTCGCCGAGGGGCCTCAGATCACGGTCGACGACGTCCGTGGCGCATCGGCGCGCGTGGTCTCGTCGCTGACCGACGGCACCTTCGACCCGCGCTGGTCCTCGCTCCCGGACCGTCAGCGGGAGTACCTGGCGGCCCTGGCGGTCCACGGCGGGGTGGCCAGCGCGGCCGCCATGTCGCGTACCCTCGGCCGCCGGGCGTCCGACCTCAGCCGGACCCGTGACCAGGCCATCAAGTCCGGCGACGTGTACAGCCCGCGCCGGGGTGAGGTGCGGCTCTCGGTGCCGCTGTTCGGCCACTACATCCTGAGTCAGTACGAGACCGACCGGCTGGTCGCGGACGACCCTGCGTCCCTGGTGTCGCTCGATGAGATGCGCCGGGGTGCCTCACCTCCGCAGATCAGCAAGGGAACGACGTGACGGCACCGCTACGTGGCCGATCCGGGGCTGACCGCATCGACGGTGACCGCAGCCGCTCAGGCTGCTGCCACCTCGGCCAGCAAACGGGAGCACTCCTCGATCAGGCGCTCGCGCAGCGGAGCCGCCCGCTGGGCGAAGTCCAGCTGTGCGGCTGCGTACTGTTGCTTGCCCTCCTGCGTCTCGATCCTGACCGGTTCGAGCCCCAGGCCGGCGAGGTCGTACGGGGCTGCGCGCATGTCGAGGGTGCGCACGGCCCACGCCAGCTCGAAGCAGTCGGCCACCAGGTCGGAGCCGATCAGCGGCGACAGCCGGAAGGCGTGCTTGTAGAGGTCCATGGAGGCGTGCAGGCAGCCGGGCTGCTCGAAGGCCGGCCGGTCCGTGGACGTGGGGGAGAGGGTGTTGAGCGGGCGGGCCGAGGGTGTGAAGAACCGGTACGCGTCGAAGTGGCTGCACCGGATGCGGTGCGACTCCACCACCGCGTCGGTGCCCGCGGGGCCGAGCCGCAACGGCCAGGGGTGGCGCACCTCGCTCTCCTCGGCCCGGTAGACCATGGCCCACTCGTGCAGCCCGAAGCAGCCCAGGTGGGGGCGTCGCGCGGCCGTCGCCGCCAGCAGCGCGCGGATGCCCTCGACCAGGGGGACCTGGCTCTCGAGGTGAGTGCGGGTCACCGCGGCGGCACCGTCCACCAGCGCGTACCCCTTGCTGCCGGCCAGCTCGAAAGCGTCGAGCAGCCTGGTCCCGTACCCGGGGTGCCAGCGCCGCAGCTGGGCCGGGCGGTGGGAGTAGTAGGAGAACAGGAAGTCGTGGACCGGGTGCGGCTCCCGGCGGCGGCGACGGTCGAGGTGAGGCATCACGTACGGGTCGATGCGGTTCGCGTGCGCCTCGGCGCGCGGTCGCCAGGCCTCGGGCGCCAGGGTGCCGGTCATCGTCCTCGCTGTCTGTGTCGGTGCCCGTAAGGGTCCGGTGCGAGGGTACGCGACTAGCCGAGCCGGACGGCCAGGGGCAGCTCGACCGCACCCATGCGACCGGACTTGCGCAGCGAGGTGAGCGCGAAGTTCATCAGCAGCAACGCCAGTGCGGCCGAGCCGACCATCAGCACCGACGACTCGCCGATCAGGAGGGCCCACACCAGCCACAGCGACTGGTTGACCAGGCCCAGCACCTGGTTGGTCATGGAGATGCCGGTGACGTCGTCGCTGGTGGCGGTCGACCAGGCCTGGCTCGCCTGGCTGACGGCCGACGGCAGGAAGGCGGCGACGGAGAAGGCCACGGCGCCGAACGAGGCGTCTAGGCCGACGGTCGTGAGACCGATCACGAGACCGGGGGCGACGAGGACCAGCCAGCTGGTGCCGACGTGCTTGTGGAAGAGGGAGAGGATCACGAGCGTGCAGCCGATCAGGAGCACGTTCGGCAGCCACTGGTTGGGGTTGCCGTGCCGCAGCCCGTACAGGCCCCAGGTGAGGTTGCCGCCCAGCGTGAGCTGCCAGGACAGCCGTGAGACGCCTGCGACGCTGCCCGAGCGCATCATGCGCACGAGCTGGGGGGTGGAGATGAAACAGCTGAGGACGGCTGCGAGCCAGCCGAGGGCGAGGGTGAGAGCGACGAGATGGTGCGCAGGCATGGCGCGGCAAGGCCTTTCGACAACGTGGGCGTTCAGGACGACGCCAGCCACGCTGCTGGTGCGGGAGCGGAGGACCGTTCCCAGGCCAGGAGACTACGCCTGGCAGGCCAGGACGACCGCGTACATGAGCGTCGTCTCAGAAGGCGGGGCCTGAGGCGTCACGCCGTCCGCACCCATCCCAGGTCGGTGAGCCAGCGCTCGGCCAGCGTCGTCCACTGCCCGACGCTCTGACCGCTGCCCAGACCCAGGCCGTGCTCGCCGGTGCGGAAGATGTGGCCCTCGTACGGCACCCCGGCGACGGCGAGCGAGGTCATCAGCTCCAGCGAGTGCAGCGCGGGGACGGTGTCGTCGTCGCTGGTCGTCCAGACGAAGATCGGTGGCGTCGGGTCGCCCTCGTCGGGGGCGGTGATGCGCGTGGCGATGGAGAGCTCCGAGATCAGCTCGGCCGAGGCGGCGTCGCCCAGGAACCGCTCGGCATCCCCCTCGCGCAGGTTGGGCACGCGACCGGACAGGGACGAGCGCAGGTCGGTGAGCGGGTACGCCAGGATGGCCGCGTCGGGCCGGTCGGCGTAGGTCCAGCGCTCCGTACCTGTCAGGTCGTCGGTGTCGGTCGCGAGCAGGGCCGCGACGTGGCCGCCGGCGGAGAAGCCGATCACGCCGACGCGGTCGGGATCGACCGCCATGCCCATGCCGCCCTCGCGCAGCTCGATCAGCGCCTCGCGGGCGTCGTGCAGGGCGCCCGGGTAGCAGCCCGGCCCCACCTGGTAGCGGACGACCACCGCATGGATGCCCAGTCCGTTCAGCCAGCGCGCGACCGGCTCACCTTCGTGGTCCGCGTGGTGCGTGTACCCGCCACCGGGCAGGACGATGAAGGCGGGGGAGCGGTCGGCGCGGGCGGCGTACGTGGTGTGGTCGATGGCCATGGGGGCCATCCTGGTGCAGCCGGGCCCGGGGAGCGACACACCTGCAGGGCGATCCCACTGAGCCGCCGGGGAGCGGGCGACGAGCGCGGTCACGGCGATCGCCATGACGACGAGCAGCTGATGCAGACGTCGCACGGCCGGGCCTCCTGGACGTTGGGTCACCAGTCAGCGAGTCTGCCGATCATGGGGCCACGAGCCGGGAGGGTTGAACGAGGGGCGCGGAGGATGGCCCCGCTGCCGTAGCCGGGTGCGGGCGCGCGGCACCCTGCGGCCGTACGGGCTAGGTCACCACCACGCGTACTAGGCGACCCGGCTCCGCACGCCGGCGGTGATGACGGCCGCGACCAGGGTGAGGGCTGCCCCGGCCACGGTCATCAGGGAGAGGTGGTGCCCGGGGGAGAGGGCGTCCAGTGCCACGGACCCGACGATCTGGCCCGCGATGGTGGCCATGGCGAGGGTGAGGACGCCGAGCGGCTCGGCGAGATAGGACGCCACGGAGATGAACAGGACCCCGATGGCGCCACCGAGGTACAGGAGGGGATTGCTCGGCAGCCGTCCCGGGCCACTGGCGACGAGAGCATGGACGGCCGCCGCCGTGACCAGGGCGACCATGCCGACCACGAAGTTGACGAGCGTCGCCACAAGGAAGGTGCCGCTCGCCTGGGTGACGCGGCCGTTGATGGCTGCCTGCACACCCAGCGCGACGCCGGCGAGCATCGGCAGCACAAGCCCCAGGACCGGCACGTCGGTCCGTACGCCGGACGACATGGCCAGTCCGGCGGCCACGACCATGAGGCCCGCGCCGACCACCCGGGGGGTGGTCAGGGGGCGTACGCCGCCCGGGCCCAGACCCACGCGGTCCACGGCCAGCCCCGTGACCGTCTGGCCGGCGACTGCGCACACGATGAACAGCGCGACGCCGAGCAACGACACGGTCAGGCCCTGCGCTAGCACGAACAACGCACCACCGAGGCCACCGAGCGCCATGGGCCACGGGAAGACCCCGGTGCGCAGATCCCTCACGAACGCCACGGTGCGCTGCCGCATCCGGCGGTTCACAGCGAGGATCACCAGCAGGATGACCAGTCCTGAGCCGAACGAGATCACGGCCGCGGTGAAACCGTCATGGATCTGCACGGCGAGCTCGCCGTTGATCCGGGCCTGCACGGCGCCCAGAAGACCCCCGACCACGGCGGTGGGAAGGGCCCATGCCGGCGCCCGGGGTGCGAGGGCAGGCTTGACGGAGGACTTGGTCACAGTGGTCGAGCCTACGGACGCTGGCGGGGGAGAGCCGCCATCGTCTCGCCACAGCCGGGCCACGTCTTGACTTGACTAAGTCTAGTCCCGACAATGAGAGCATGAGCCGCACCGTCAACGTGCACGAGGCCAAGACCCATCTCTCACGCCTCCTGGAAGCCGTGGAGGCCGGCGAGGAGGTGGTGATCGCCCGA
Organism: uncultured Propionibacteriaceae bacterium; assembly: GCA_936924635.1. Lineage (GTDB taxonomy): Bacteria > Actinomycetota > Actinomycetes > Propionibacteriales > Propionibacteriaceae > Fen-668. The sequence goes on along the minus strand of CAKZHP010000127.1, from coordinate 6,441 downwards.
GCCGGCAAGCCGGTCGCTCGCTTGACCTCGCTGGAGGCCACCCGGTCGCGCCAGCCCGGTGTCTGGGCCGGGCAGGTGGTGATGGCGGACGACTTCGACGAGACCTCACCGGAGGTCATCGAGGCCTTCGCCCGATGAACCTGCTCCTGGACACCCACATCGTGCTGTGGTGGCTGGCTGACGACGACCGGCTGGCCCATAGCCACCGAGAGCTCATCGGCCGCGACTCACAGGTGTACGTCTCAGCCGTCTCGGCGTGGGAGATGTCCATCAAGGCTGCGCTCGGCAAGCTGAGCATGCCCGTCGGACTCACGGAGGCTCTGACCGCCCAAGGTTTCGACGAGCTGCCGATCACCGCCGAGGACGGGCTCGCCGCCGGGTCCTTGCCGCGTCACCATGACGATCCGTTCGACCGGATGCTGATCGCCCAGGCGCTCCGCCGTGACCTGCTGCTCGTCACAGCAGATCGAAGGTTCGAGGCGTACGACGTGCGGGTGGCTCCAGCCTGACCTCTTGTCCGATAAGGGACATTATGACATCCACGGGGAGTTGCGCCCCACCCGCGACGAACCGGTCGGTCCGAGCCTCGCGACACGCCGATCAAGCCAGCCTCTTTCAGCATCCCCCAGCCACATTAGGCCGGTGCGCAGGGCGTGACATCTGCGGTCTCGGGTTATGTTCATCCATGACTACACCCCAGGGCGAAGGCTGACGAGATAGCGGTCCGCGAGCGATTCATCGGGAGCATCCTCGGGGTCGGCACGACCTCGGGGATGCGGTTCGTAGTGGGCAACTGGCACACCTCGCCGTACGGGTCGTTCGCCGACGTGTTCGTCGCTCACGCCGACGGTCGGCGCCAGCTGTTGGCCCCGTCGCACGAGGTGGCCGACTTCGTCCAGCAGACCTACACCTTCGACGAGGTCACGGTGACCGACGTCAGGGTGGTCAGCGGCCCAAGGTCGCTGACGGTCTCGGCCGGGCGGCTGCGGATGCATGTACGGCTCGGGCGTCGGCGCACCCTTGGCTGGCTGCTACGACTAGTGCCGGGGCCACTTGCCCGTACGACCCGCTTCGCCGAGGCGGTGGATCCGCTAGCCAGACGCATCCTGCCGGGCGTGGGCACGTACGGGACGGCCGGTCACGGCCGACGAGAGTGGTACGGCGCCCGCGACTTGATCGCCGTCGCGAGCCTCACCGCGATCTGGTCGGACGCCGATCTGGGGCCGCTCTCCCCCGTTGTTCCCGAGCCCGGGTTCGGTTTCGGCTCCACCCCCCAGCAGCCGTCCCTGACGATTCTTCAGACCACCGTCGAACGGCCCTGACACCTCGCTTCGGCGAGCCCAGGCAACGTGACTCAGCCTACGGTCAGCCTCACGACGAGCCACACCCGCCACCGCCTCCTCCTGTGAGATCACTCGCTGGTGTGTTGCCCTCGGCACCTGGGGAGGATCGAGCCGACGAGGACGTGCCCGAGCGACCTGCCGGACGGCTCGCTCAGACAGCCTCAGCGTCGCGCTCGCCTGTCCGGATGCGTACCACCTGGTCGATGGTGGTGACCCAGATCTTGCCGTCGCCGATCTCGCCTGTGCGCCCCGACGCTGCGATCATCCCCACGATCTCGGCTGCGTCCTCGTCTGCGCACAGCACCTCGATCCTCACCTTGAGGACGAAGTCGATGGTCATCTCCTCGCCCCGGTAAACCTCCTTGTGGCCGTGTTGGCGGGCATAGCCCGAGACCTCGGACACCGTCATCCCCTGGATACCGTGGCGTACCAGCGCGATCTGCACGTCGGTGAGCTTCTGCGGCTGAACGACCGCCGTGACCAGCTTCATGCGTGGACCTCTTCCTTGTTCTCTGAGGGGACAACGAGCCGCTGCGTCACGCGGTAGGTGGTGTACCGCACGCTCGACAGGTCGTACGCCGCCTCCGCGTGCTCACCGAGATCGATGCCATCGAGCTCGGACTGGGCCGAGACCCGCACAGCCATGACGGCGCGCAGCCCGAGGCCGATCACGGCAGTAACCACAGCCGAGTACACCATCACGCTCACTGCCCCGATCACCTGGGCGACCAGCTGGGTGGCTCCCCCGCCGTACAGCAGCCCGTTCACCCCCGCCGGTGCTGCGTCGGTCGCCAGCAGGCCGACGAGCAGCGTGCCCACGAGCCCCCCGACCAAGTGCACCCCGACGACGTCTAGCGAGTCGTCGACGCCGATGCGGAACTTGAGACCCACCGCCAGGGCACACAGCACGCCGGCGAGCAGTCCAATCACCAGCCCGCCCAGAGGGCTCACCGACGAGCAGGCGGGGGTGATCGCCACCAAGCCGGCGACGGCGCCGGATGCAGCGCCGAGGGAGGTGAAATGCCCGTCCCGTACCCTTTCGGTCGCCAACCACCCCAGGATGGCCGCCGCGGCGGCGCCGAGGGTGTTCACCCACGCGTGCGCCGCAGACACCCCCGCGGTGAGCGCTGACCCGGCGTTGAAGCCGAACCAGCCGAACCACAACAGGCCCGCGCCGAGCATCACCAGGGTCATGTTGTGCGGCCGCATCGGCTTGCTGCCGAACCCGATCCGGGGCCTGAGGATGACCGCCATGACGAGCGCAGCGATCCCGGCGTTGATGTGGATCGCCGTGCCGCCCGCGAAGTCGATCGCCTTCACAGTGTTGGCGATCCAGCCGCCCTTCTCCGCTGCGAAGCCGTCGAAGGCGAAGACCCAGTGCGCGGCCGGGAAGTACACGAACGTCGCCCACAAGACGCTGAAGACGATCCACGAGAAGAAGGTCATGCGGTCAGCCAGAGCGCCGGAGACCAGGGCGACCGCGATGATGGCGAACGCCGCCTGGAAGCCGGCGAACGCCAGCGTCGGAATGGTGCCGACGACCTGGTCGGGGCCAAGGATCCCGCTGAGCCCCAGCAGCCCGGACGGGTTCCCGATGACTCCTCCGACAGACTCGCCGAAGGTCAGTCCGTACCCGTACAAGATCCATAGGACCCCCACGGTGCCCATGGTGACGACGCTCATCATCATCATGTTGAGCGTGCTGTTGGCGCGGACCATGCCGCCGTAGAACAGCGCCAGAGCAGGGGTCATGAGCAGGACCAGACCAGCTGCTGCCAGCACCCAGGCCGTGTCGCCTGCGCTGAGATCGATTGGTGTCATGGCCTGAAGACTCAACGACGCGCGTTACGCGATCCCGCTCCCCCGTTACGCCGAGGTCACGATGTGAGGGGTTCGCGTTACGACCTGGTTGCGAGAAGGCGCCAGACGCGGCACCCACAACCACACCCATTCTTCACAGACGGATGCGACGCGCAGAGTAGGGCGTGTTCATTCTGGGCTCGGCCCTGCTACGGCCCATTCCCCAACGCCCGCAACGGCACCCACCTCTACGCAGGGGCAGGACGAGCGTGCGTCGGTGTGCTCATGCTGCCAGCCGACGAGCGCGCCGTAGGGTGGCACACATGCACACACGCACTATCGGCAACGACACCGTCGGGCGCCACGAGGTCGGCGCGATCGGCCTGGGTCTGATGACCTTCAACCAGGACGGCGCGCCGCCGCGGCAGCAGCTGCTGGACACGGTCACCGCCGCCCTCGACGCCGGCGTCACGCTGTTCGACACCGCCGATGCGTACGGCCACGGGCGCGACGGCGCCGCCGCGCAGGGCCAGAACGAGGAACTGATCGCCTCGCTGCTCGACGAGCTCGGCGTCCGCGACCGGGTGCTGCTCGCGACCAAGGGCGGCCACGTACGCACCGACGGCGGCGACTGGGACCTCGACAGCACTCCCGAGCACCTGCGGCAGGCCGTGGACGAGTCCCTGCGACGCCTCGGTATCGAGCAGATCGCGCTGTGGCAGCACCACCGGCCGGACCCGAAGGTCCCGTACGCGGAGACGATCGGCACCCTCAAGGAGATCGCCGACTCCGGCAAGGTGGCGATGATCGGCCTGTCGAACGCCAACCCGCAGCAGATCCGCGACGCGCACGCCGTGCTCGGCGACTCGCTCGTCAGCGTCCAGAACCAGTTCAGCCCGAAGTTCCGCAGCAGCAAGCCCGAGATCGACGTCTGCGTGGAGCTCGGCCTGGCATTCCTCCCCTGGTCGCCGCTCGGCGGGCTCAACGACGCCAAGGGCCTCGCCGAGGCGCACCCGACGTTCAAGAAGGTCGCCGACGCCCGCGGCGTGAGCGCGCAGCAGGTCGCCCTCGCGTGGGAGCTCGCCCAGGCTCCGGTGGTGATCCCGATCCCCGGGGCGAAGCGTCCCGAGTCGGTCACCGACTCGGCCCAGGCCGCCGACCTGGAGCTGACCGCCGAGGAGCTCGCCGCGCTCGACTCCGAGTGACCCGCACCTTCTCCCAGCCCTCGCACGAGGGTCGTACACACCTGCCCAGACACGGACGTGACATGGATGCTCTGAAGACCACCCTCGCTGGCGCCGTCCTGGTGCTCGCCGCCTGCTCGTCCACGACCGTCGTCACCCAGACCCCGGTCTCCACCGCCCCCGCCCCCACAGCCGGCCCGACGACGGCGGCCAGCTCCGCACCGGCCAGCTCGGCGACGACCTCGGCAGCTCGCACGAGCAGCACACCGGCCACCGGTTCACCGTCTGGCGGCAAGTCCAGCGCGACCGTCGACCCCGCTCCGTACACCATGGACGGCGGCGCCGGCCGCGGCGTCTACTGGGTCTCCCCCACCGGGAACCTCCACTGCGGCATCGGGGCCAAGGGCATGGCCGGTTGCCAGAGCAGCTGGCCGCAGCCCAACCCGTCGCTCCCCGAGTGCAGCGACCCGAGCAGCAAGGCGCCCATGGCCACGTTGGAGAACGGCGACGTCAAGCTGCAGTGCACCAGCCAGGCCATCTTCGTGACCGAGAGAAAGGTCGAGCTTCCGTACGGCTCCGCGGTCACCGCTAACGGGATCACCTGCACCAGCACGCAGGCCGGGATGGCCTGCACGAACGACAGCGGCCGGGGCTTCGTCTTCTCGAAGGACTCGATCCTCAAGCTCGGCTGACCGCGCCCTCCACGGTCTCACACCAGCACGCCTAGCGGCGCCGGAGCACCCTTCAGGATCCGTGCCGGGTCGGTGCCGAGCATCTTCGCTGCCAGCTCGCCATAGATGGAACGGAAGTCGGTGGTCGTGGCCAGGTCGCCGTCGACCAGCTTGGTGAGCGACGGCGCCTCGCCGTGGAACCCTGGCTTGACCCGGTCGCCGATGACGAAGACGTCGCTGGCGGTGCCGTGGTCGGTGCCGTCGGACGAGTTCGCCTTCACGCGTCGCCCGAACTCCGAGTAGACGACCACCACCACGTCCTTGGCCCGCGGCGAGGGCGCCATCGCGGCACGGAACTTCGTCACCGCCTGGTCGAGCATTGTGAGCAGCTGCACCTGCGTGCCCTTCTCCCCCGCGTGCGTGTCGAACCCGCCCATGGACACCGAGTAGCAGCGGGTGGGGGCCCCCAGCTGGATGCACTTCGCCACCGTGAGCAGCTGGGAGGTCAGGGAGCCGTCGGCGGTGACCTCGTCCTCCAGCTTCACCTCGTCAAGGTGCTCCACGACGTCCGTACGCACCCGGCCGAGCGCCGCGTACGACGCCGCCACCGCTGCCGCCGCCGCGGAGTCGGACGCGTCCGGCTTGCCCAGCGCCGCCATGGCCTGGGCCAGCGGCTGGCTGGGGTTCTCCTTCACCGAGAGGGCGGCGAACGTGCGCCTCTCCCCCACCGCCAGCACCGGCAGCACCGGCCCGATGTTCAGCCCGAGCAGGGCGTCGGTGCCGGGCGCGGTGTCCAGCCAGCGTCCCAGCCAGCCCGACCCGCTCGGCCGCTCCGGGGACGCCGTCTGCCAGATGTCCATCGAGCGGAAGTGCGAGCGGTCCGGCTGGGGGTAGCCGACGCCGCGGACGATCGCGACCTTCTTCTGACCCCACAGCCCGTGGATGCCCTCGAGACCTGGGTTGAGACCGGTGGTGTCGTCGAGCGTCAGCACCTCGTCGTGGCCGTACGCGAGCCCGGGCCGGGCGCTCTGGTAGGCGCTGTCGGCGTACGGGACGACCGTGTTCAGCCCGTCGTTGCCGCCGTACAGCGTGACCATCACAAGCACGGGTGTGCCGGACGGCAACGGCGTCTCGGAGGCGGCCTTCTCGACGTCCTGCATCGTGCACCCGGCAGCGCCGGCGAGGACGAACGAGGCAGCAGCGGCGCCGGCCGAGCAGCTGAGGAAGTTGCGACGGTTCATGCCGTCGAGCGGGAGTCGGGGGGCGTAGTGAGGCCTCGCCATGTCACACCACCAGGTAGTCGGGAGAGATGAGCAGGGTGGCCACGAGGTCCGCCGGCCTGCCGCCGGCGGCGTTCATGGCGTCACGCGTACGGGCCGTGACCGACGGCAGGCCCAGCAGGTGGACCGCCGCGTCGACGCGCTGCGCGGCGGGCTGGTCGGC
>CAKZHP010000126.1 GCA_936924635.1 uncultured Propionibacteriaceae bacterium | reverse complement strand
GGGACGGTGCCGTGACCGGCCGACCGGCTCGGCGACCGCGGCCGGCGGCGCGTCAGGGGTGCCGCGGAAGACGAGGCCGGTGACGGCGTCGGCCATCGTCGCGTCGCTGTCGGGCCGCCACCAGCGAGCGCCGTGGTCCTCCATCGCGTACGCCACCGGGAGCGTGAGCCGCGCATCCGGCGCGGTGCAGAGGTGGAACCCGCTGGCGGCCGACTCCATCGCGTGGCGCACCTGCCACGTCCAGGCGACGACAGGCATGGCGGTGCGCCAGACCGTACGCTCCGCGCCGGCCGACCGGCCACCGTGCACCAGGGCCGACGACATGGCGGACATGGTGGCCGATGACAACGCTGTTGAGCGAGCCCGGTGACGGTCACCTCACCAGCGCCCCGGGCAGGACCGGGAGCGACCCATCCGGCTGCGCCAGGATGAGCGCATGAGTCAGCAGCAGACGAGGGGCCTCGACCCGGCGGTGGTCGTCGTCACCGGCCCCGTCGGGGCAGGCAAGTCGACGACGGTGGGCGCGATGGCCGGCCTGCTGAACGCCCGCGGCCGGCGGGTGTGGGCGGTCGATCAGGACTACCTGCGCTCGGTCTACCCGGCCGCCGACGACGACCCGTACGGTGCCCGGCTCGGGATCGAGAACCTCGCCGCGTGCTGGGTGAACGTGCGCCGCCGCGAGGTGTCGGCGGTGCTCATCGCCGACGTGATGGAGGAACCAGGGCAGGCACAGACGTACGCCGACGCTCTCGGGCTGTCACGGGTGCTGGTGGCGAGGCTCGACGTCAGACCCGAGGAGCTGGACCGGCGGCTCCGGGCGCGGGAGGCTCCCGAGCACCTGGAGTGGCACCTGGAGCGCGCAGTGGTGCTGCAGGAGCAGATGCAGCGGACCGGCGTCGGCGACGTGGTCGTCGAGGTGGGCAGCCTGTCGCCGGCCGAGGTGGCCGCCGAGGTGTGCAGGCGCACGGGGCTGCTCTGACGCTCGCCGTCGCTGCCCAATCCCGGTGTTGCAGAGCGACTCAGCGGGCCCGGGCGTCCAGGCGGATCTCGGTGTCGTCGAGCAGCTGCTGGGCCCAGGCGATCGCCTCGGAGGAGAACTCTCCCGATGCCCGCACCTCGCGCAGCGCCGCCCGCTCGGCCTCGGCCTGGGCGTCGTGGACCGTGCGCCAGTCCGCTACCAGCTCCTCGTCGCGCGCACCGGCGGCCAGCTGTGCGGCTCGCTGGGAGCGTTCGTCCAGCTGCTGGAGCAGGGCGGCCCGGACGCGGGGGTCGACCCCCGACCCCTCGCCGCTCGCCGCCTCGGCCGCGGCGCGACCGGCCTCGTGGAGCCTGCCCATCAGCTGCCCCAGCTGCTGCCGCTCAGCCTGGTCGCGGTCGGCGGTGAGGTGCAGGGCCCGGACCACACCGGGCAGCGCGAACCCCTGGGCGAGCAGCGTCACGATGGCGACGACGAACGCGACCAGCAGCAGCGCCGGCCGCAGCGGGTGCTCCGGCAGGGTCTGTGCCGCCGCGATGGTGACCACCCCCCGCATGCCGGCCAAGCCGAGCACCGCGCCCTCGCGCCATCCCAGCTCCTGGTCCCGCATCGCCGTGACGTCGTGCTGGCTGCGGGTGACCCGCAGCCGGAACCGCGCCAGGCGGGACTGGATGCGCTCGTCCTCGATCGCCCCGAACCGCTCGTCGGCCCGACCCATGCGCCTCTCCTCGACACCCTGCCGCCGCTCCCGGGACCGGGCCTGCTGGCGCATGGACCACAGGAGCACCGGCATCACCGCGAACCGCAGCGCGATCAGCACCGCGGTGACCAGCACCCCCATGCCGACGGCAGAGGTGAGGTAGCCCTCCGCAGCGACGGCGCGGACGGCGTCCGGGAGCAGGAACCCCATCAGCAAGAAGACGCCGTTCTCGACGAGCATCGTGAACGTCGCCCAGGTGCTGCGCTCCGACCGGCGGTACTCGGCCCGGATCCGGCTCACACCCTTGTTGCCCACCACGATGCCAGCGGTGACCACCGCGACCACACCGGAGGCGCGCACGGCCTCACCGAGCAGGAACGCCACGAACGGCACCACCAACGAGACGGCGGTGTCGAGCACGAGGTCGGCCACCGCGCTCCGCACCCACACTGCGAGCCGGCCCACCAGCCAGCCCGCGACGACCGCGCCGACGATGGCCCACAAGAACGTGGTGGCGACGCTGCCCACCGAGACGGCCTGAGCGGTGGTGGCGGCAGCGACGGCGGTGGAGAGCAGGACCAGGGCGGTGGCGTCGTTGACCAGGCCCTCACCCTCCAAGATGGTGACGATGCGCGGCGGCAGCCCGAGCCGCTTGCCGAGGCTGATCGCCGCCACGGCGTCGGGCGGCGCGACGACGGCGCCCAGTCCGATCGCGAGCGCCAGGCCGACGGTGGGCCACAGCGCGTGCACGGTCAGCCCCACCGCGAGCGCCGAGACCGCCACCAGCACCACCGACAGGAAGGCGATCACCCGCACGTTGCGACGGAAGTCGACGAACGGCACCTGCAGCGCGGCGGCGTACAAGAGCGGCGGCAGCACCACCACGAGGATCACCTCGGGCTCCAGCTCGACGTGCGGCACGCCTGGCACCAGGCCGACCCCGATGCCCGCCAGCACCAGGACCAGGGGCGCCGCGACACCGAGATGGCCGGCGAACTGGGTCACCAGGCCCACGATCATGACCGCGGCGACGACGAACGCGATCAGCTGCTCGAGGTGCATGCTCCGAAGCCTAGGGTCGGCCTCCGACAGCCCGGATCAGCCGAGTGTGCGACGCAGCCCGCGGCGGACACGCGTGCCGATGTGGGCGACCATCGGTGCGTACACGCGGTAGGAGTCGGCGAAGGTGCGGAAGTGCGACGTGTGCTCGGTGGGGTGGTAGACGGTCTGGATCTCGATCTCGACGATCTCGATGCCCTCGCCGCGGGCGGCCAGCAGCAGGTTCAGCTCGTACTCGAACCGGTCGCCCGGCACGCTCACCAGCCAGGGCAGCAGGTCGTGCGCGTACGCCCGCAGGCCGGTCTGCGTGTCATGGACGTCGCTGCCGGAGACGACGCGGAACACGTAGCGGGTGACCGTGTTGCCGAACCGGCTGCGCGCGGGCACGGTGCCGGCGAACCGGCGCCCGCCCAGCACCATCGTCCGCGGGCGCACCGCAGCCGCGACCCGGGCGATGTCGCCGGCGAGGTGCTGACCGTCGGAGTCGGCGCAGACCACCTCGGCCCCGGGCCGGTTCTCCATCACCCACGCGAACCCCGACCTCAGCGCGGCCCCCTTGCCCCGGTTGGCCGGGAAGCCGATCACGGTGGCACCGGCGGCGGCGACGTCGGCGAACACCGCCTCGTACGCAGGGCCCGACCCGTCGTCGACGACCAGCAGCTCCGCGTCGGGCAGCTCCCGGTCGAGGTCAGTGATGACGTCGATGAGGCGGTGGTCCGGCTCGTACGCGGGGATCAGCACGATCATGGGCGCTCACCCTACGGCGTGCGTGTGCCCCGCCGTCGGAGGGTGACCCCGGTCAGATCGTGGCCCCCGAGCCGGAGTCGACGCGGTAGTTCGAGCCCAGCACGAACGAGGCTCGCTCCGAGCACAGGAACGCGATCACGTCGGCGACCTCCTCCGGGCGACCACGGCGCTTTAGCTCCCTGAACGGGCGCTCCTCGTCGAGGAAGCTCTCGATGGCCTCGTCGACGCTGGTGCCGCGCTCGGCCGCCCGCTTCTCCATCATCGCGTCGGTCATCGGCGTGTGGATGAAGGCCGGCGACACCGCGTTCACGAGCAGACCCTCCCGGACGTACGTCCGGGACAACCCCTTCGCCAGCGCCAGGATGCCCGCCTTGGCGACGCAGTACGGCAGCTCGTCGTCGTAGGGCTGCACCGCGTCCTCGGAGGCGAGCAGCACCAGCCGCCCCCAGCCGCCGGTGCGGGAGCGAGGGCAGGAACTGGCGCACGACACGGACGGCACCCAGCAGGTCGGTCTCCAAGGTGTCGACCCAGCCCTGGTCGTCGATCTCCTGGAACAGGCCCTATGCTCCGCTGACACCGGCGGCGTGGACGAGGATGTCGATGTCGCCGACCGCCTCGGCCACCTGCTCGTGCAGCGCCGCCAGCGAGTCCAGGCTGGTGACGTCGGCCGCGGCGTGGTGGACGCGGCCGCGATCGGCGGACGTGCGGCGAGGAGGAAACGATGTCGAGCGAGTCCATCGAGCCGGGCACGCGCATGCTCACGATCGGCCACTCGACACGCGAGCTCGACGAGGTGGTCCGCATGCTGCGCGCGAACCAGGTGACGGTGCTCGTCGACATCCGGCACTTCCCCGGCTCTCGAGCTCACCCGCAGTGGAACCGGGACGCGATCCCGGGCGCGCTGCCCAGCGGCATCGGCTATCGCTGGATCGAGGACCTGGGCGGCCGCCGTCACACGCCAGCGGGCGTACCGACCGTCAACGACGGGTGGCAGGTGAAGGCGTTCCGCGACTACGCCGACTACATGAGCACCGAGCAGTTCCTGGGTGGTCTGACCGAGCTGCTCCAGATCGCCTCGGCCGAGACGCCCGCCATCATGTGCAGCGAGGCGGTCCCCTGGCGCTGCCACCGTCGGCTGGTCACCGACGCGCTGCTGGTGCGTGGTGTGGCGGTCTCGCACATCATGTCCGAGACCGTGACCCGGCCCGCGAGCCTCACCCCGTTCGCGCGGGTCGAGGGGCTCGAGCTCACCTATCCGGCAGGCGACGATGCAGCCCGATGACGCGGTGCGCGACTTCGCTGCACAGATCTCGGCGGGCCAGGTGATGACGTACGGGGAGATCGCTCAGCAGGCGGGTCTCAACCCGCGTCACGTGGGCAGGATCGTCGCCCGCATCGCCGACGAGATCCCCTGGTGGCGCGTGGTGCGGGCTGACGGCACCCCGCCGGGATGCCACGGCGGCACGGCACCCGCGCGGCTACGGGCCGAGGGGGTGCCGTTCGCCGACGACAGGGTCGACCGGCGGGCGTTGGGCCACCGGGGCTAGACGCGACCAGGCGCAGCGCGCACCAGACCCGACGCCCTGGATGGGAGTCATACGCCAGCGTGGCAAGGGGCACGCTCCGTCAGCGAGGTCGCCCCGATAGCTGTGCGTCAGCCCAGGTCCTGCACGTCCGCTCGCCGGGCGATGGTCGCCGTGGCCCGCCGGTGGGCGCACTCGGGCACCTCACGGACCAGCTCCTCGAGGAAGGCGTACCGGCGCTGCAGCGAGCGCTGGTAGCTGTTGGGCGACGGCGTGCCACGCACCACGCGCCACCAGTCGGCGACGTCGCCCCAGGTGGGGGCGGCCAGCGACCCGCCGAACTGCTGCAGCGCAAGCGCGGCGGAGAGGCTGGAGAAGGCCAGCCGGTCGGCGAGCGGCCAGCCGGCCAGCGTGCCCGTGACGAAGGCGGCGCCGAAGACGTCGCCCGCGCCGGTCGGGTCGAGGGCGTCCACGCTCACCGCGGGGACAGACGCCTCCTCACCGGTGAGCGCGTCGATGGCGAGGGCGCCGGCCGACCCGTTGGTCACGACGGCGACCGGCACCAGGTCGGCGAGGGCGTACAGGGCTTCCTGCGGCGTGCTGGTGCGCGTGTACGCGGTGGCCTCGACGGCGTTCGGCAGGAAGGCGTCGCAGTGGCCGAGCCGGTCCAGCACCGCCGGGTCCCACCGCTCCTCCGGGTCCCAGCCCAGGTCGGCGAACACCAGCGAGCCCGCCGCGCGCGAGCGCACCACCCACGACTCGGGGCCGAAGTCCTCGGCCAGGTCGATGATCACGGCCCTCGACCGGGGCGGGTCCCCGATCATCGTGGTGGCGTCGACGGGCGCCGGGTGGGCATGGGTGACCATGCTGCGGTCGGAGGCGTACGACATCGACACGGTCACCGGCGAGTGCCAGTCCTCGAACCGCTGCGAGCAGGAGAGGTCGATGCTCTCCTCCCCCAGCGTGCGCCAGCAGAAGTCGCCGTAGTCGTCGTTGGAGAAGGCTGCGGCGAGCGACGTACGCAGCCCGAGCCGGGCGGTGGCCACGGCCAGGTTGGCGATGCCACCGGGGCACGACGCCATGCCGGCGGCGAACACCTCGGTGCCCGACGTGGGCGGCTGCGGCAGGCCGGCGAAGACGATGTCGAGGAAGACCGTGCCCCACGTGAAGACGTCGAACCGGGGCTCGTCCGGCGTCCGTGCGGACGCGAGCGGGTCGAACTCGGCCATGGTGCCTCCTCGGGCTCGGACCAACGGCGCCGATGGTATTGGATGGGGTTGTGAGGGACGAGCGGTGAAGCTGGCGATCTTGGGCGGCGGCGGGTTCCGCGTGCCGCTGGTGCACGGGCAGGTGCTCGGTGACGAGCGCATCACGCAGGTGAGCCTGCACGACACCGCCAAGAGTCGCCTGGAGGCGATGGACCACGTGCTCGCCGGGCAGGCCGCGGTGTCGCCCGGGCACGTGGACCGGGTGGCCACCACCAGTCTCGACGAGGCCCTCGACGGCGCCGACTTCGTGTTCTCGGCGATCCGCGTCGGCGGGCTCGAGGGCCGTGTGGCCGACGAGCAGGTGGCGCTCGCGCACGGGGTGCTCGGCCAGGAGACAACCGGGGCCGGCGGGATCGCGTACGGGCTGCGGACCGTGCCGGTCGCCCTGCAGGTCGCCGAGACCGCCCGGCGCGTCTGCCCGGATGCGTGGGTGGTCAACTTCACCAACCCGGCCGGGATGGTGACGCAGGCGATGCGGCAGGTGCTGGGCGAGCGGGTGGTCGGCATCTGCGACTCCCCCATCGGGCTCGCGGCCCGGTGCGCGCGGGCGCTGGGGCTGGGGCTGGGAGACGTACGGATCGACTACGCCGGGCTCAACCACCTCGGTTGGCTGCAGCGGCTGGAGCACGACGGCGTCGACGTGCTTCCGGGGCTGCTGGCGACACCGGAGCGACTGGGCTTCGAGGAGGGGCACCTCTTCGGGCCGCAGTGGCTCGCCGAGCTGGGGTCGGTGCCGAACGAGTACCTCTACTACTACTACTTCGCGCGGGAGGCGATCGCGGGGATCCGGGAGGCCGAGTCCACGCGAGGGCAGTTCCTGCTGGCGCAGCAGAGCCGGTTCTACGACGACGTGCGGGCGCGGCCGGAGCGCGCGTACGAGGAGTGGGTGCGAGTGCGCACCGAGCGCGACGAGACGTACATGGCGGAGTCGCGCGACACCGAGCGCGACGCCGAGGACGTGGCCGGCGGCGGGTACGAGCGGGTCGCCCTGGCGCTGATGAACGCCCTCGCCGGCGGTGATCCGGCGACGCTGATCCTCAACGTGCCGGCGCCCGGCGTCGCGGCCGGCCTGCCGCCCGAGACCGTGATGGAGGTGCCCTGCGAGGTGGACGCCAGCGGTGTCCGGCCGCTGCCGGTGACGACGTTGCGCGGTCACGCGCTGGGGCTGGTGCAGCAGGTGTCGGCGGCGTACGCGGCGACCATCGACGCGGCCGTGACGGGGTCACCGACGACGGCCGTACGCGCGTTCGCCGACCACCCGCTGGTCGACGGCGTGGGCGTGGCTCGGCAGCTGGTCCGGGCCTACCGCGAGGCGATCCCGGAGCTCGCCCAGGTGCTGGCGCCGCTGCGCTGAGCGCGCGACCCGGGGGCGTCTGGGTGGTGACGTCCGGCGGTCAGGCCTCGGCGATCGGCGCGGCCTGTCGGGTACGGGTCGGGAGGCCGTCGGCGGCGAACCACTCGGTCACCGTCGGCTCGTCGTCGAGCAGGGCCCGCCAGCGGTCGAGGAACCCCTTGATCATGGCGCTGTCGCGCACCCGCTCGGCGTCCTCGCTGTGGTCACGCTTCGTCTCGTACGTCGTCGTCTGAGTGAACGACACCTCGTCGTCCCACGTGACGCTGACGTGGATGCCGCCAGGCCCCTCCAGCACAGGAATCGCGTCGGCGTAGTACTGCTCCAGCTCTCCCCGGTTCCCCGGCGCGACCTTGCCGCGTACGGTCACGACGGCCTGCGCGGGACGGCTGCTCTCGGTCACCCCGTCACTGTAGTGAGCCAGACCCGCGGACACCCGCACCCACCCCGGTCGAGCAACGACCGCTGGTTGAGCGAAGACCCGCTGAGGAACGAAGCGGGCCTGAGTCGAAACCCCGCCGTGGCGGAGCGCAGCGACGCCACGACGCCCGCTCCCACACGGCACCGCACGGACACCGACCCCTCAGGACAGCCGTGCCCGGCCGACCTCCGGATCTGGCCGCTCCGCCCGCGGTGACCGCTTGTACGCACTCACGGTCGGGTCACCGGTGATCCAGAACCGCCAGGGCACGTCCGCGGCCCGGCTGACCCCCACCCGCGGCCCGGTCGACACGTGCGGCACCGGCTCTCCCGCGACCAGCTCCGCCCGTACGCCGTCGAGCGCCAGCCCGGAGTCGAGCCAGGTCAGCCCCAGCGCGGCACCGAGGTTCCCCGGCCCCCGGGCCAGGCCGGCACCGGGAGCGGTGGGGCCGCGCCGGAGCCGTACGGTGTCGAGACCACCCACCACCTCGCCGGCGCGGAGCAGGACCGCCGACGCGGTGCCGTCCTCGCCGCACACCACGTTGACGGCGGAGTGCATCCCGTACGAGAAGTACACGTAGAGGACACCGGCCGGCCCGAACATCACCCGCGTCCGCGGGGTCACCCCTCGCCAGGCGTGGGAGGCCGGGTCGGCCTCGCCTTCGTAGGCCTCCACCTCCGTGATCCGCACCCGTACGTCGTCGACGCGGAGCAGGCAACCGAGCAGGTCGGGAGCCACGAGCGAGGCAGGCCGGTCGAGTCGCACCTGCCCAGTCTGCCTGCCTCTGGGCGGGTCCCCCGCAGGGGTACCCTGAGCCGGTGCTCGGGCGACGTGCGGTTCTCGGCGCCGCGGTGGCGGCGATCGGCGCCGCGTGCTCCCGCGAGACCGGCCCCGACACCCCGCCCTCCCCCTCGGCGTCGAGCGCCACCCCGTCGCTCCCTCAGCGGGACTTCACAGCGCCCGGGGAGGCCACCGCCGTCGTCAAGGAGCTGGTGGCTGCGGCCGGCACGATTCACGCCATCAAGGTGGAGATCACGCGACGGCAGGCCTCGCTGAGCGTGGTCTCGGGGATGAGGGCCACCACGTGGGCCTGGCGCGACGGCCGGGTCGCGGTCGTCGACTCCGACACCGAGTACGTCGGCCAGGCCATCTTCGACCCCCGCGACTTCAACGTCGCCGACCTGGCTGGCATGTTCGCTGTCGCGGAGACCGCGGCCAGGTCGAGCGCCGGCCAGATGCTCCAGATCGTCGAGTACGCCGACCGCGCCGTCTACATGACGGTCACCACGAACCCGGAGTCGCAGACCGTCTTCTTCACCCGCGACGGTGCCGTGGTCCCCCAGGTCGACGTGAGCACCGTGGCCGGTCTCACCGCCGCGCTGGGCGAGGTCATCGGCACCAAGTCGACGGTGCTGGCGCTCGGCGTGCTCCCCAACCAGGGCGGTGTCTGGGTCGACACCTCGGGTGGGGACACGCTCGTACGCACCCTGCGGCGCTCCCGGTTCCCGGTGCGGCTCGCCACCCGCCGGGAGAGCAGCACCTTGCTGCCGTTCGACCCCCGGGTGGTCGCGCCGAGCGTGGTGCTGGCCACGCTGGAGCGGTTGTCCGCCCGGCTGAAGGGGACGCCGGGCCCCGGGTGGGGTGTGACCGTCGATGCTCGTGACGCGTCCGGGGAGCCGCGGATGTACTGGTCGCTCGGCAACCAGCAGGCCGTGACGACCCTGACCGGGGTGAACATCACCCCGAGATAGACGGCGGTCAGCCACGCGGCCGGCCGGCCCCGGGGCGTACGCGCCCGGTCAGGCGCCGAGCTGGTTCGTGCTGAAGGTGTCGCACTGGCGGGGGTCGCCGGTGTTGAAGCCCTTGGCCACCCAGTACTTGCGCTGCGCGGCGGACCCGTGGGTCCAGCTCTCCGGGGAGACCCGGCCCGACGACGACTGCTGGATCCGGTCGTCGCCCACGGCCTTGGCGGCGTCGACGATCCGGTTCAGGTCGTCCTGGCTGACGGCCTTGATGGCGCCGTTCGGGTCCTCGGTGGAGTGCTTGAACCAGACGCCCGCGTAGCAGTCCGCCTGCAGCTCCAGCCGCACCTGCGGCGACGAGGGGCCGGTCTGCTGCCCGGCGGCCTGCACCTGGGCCATGGTGCCGGTGAGGTTCTGGATGTGGTGCCCGTACTCGTGAGCGATGATGTACGCCTCCGCCGCATCACCGCCACGCGCCCCGAGCTGACGCAGCAGCTGGGCCGTGAACTCGGTGTCGAGGTAGATCTTCTCGTCGGCCGGGCAGTAGAACGGCCCCACCTCGCTGGAGGCCGCGCCGCACCCGGTGCTCACCTGCTGGCTGAAGATCACCAGCGGCGCAGGGCGGAAGTCGCGGAGCGCTCCCGACCAGTAGCCGCCGATCGAGCTCATGTACGCCTGCCAGCGGCAGTCCCGGTTCTTCGCGACGTCCGAGCCGCGGGTGCACTCGGTGACCGGGTTGCCGGCCTGCGGCTGCGGGGCGGCGCCCGGGTCGGCCCCCATGATGGAGCTGGGGTTGAACCCGAAGATCAGGCCCAGCACGAGGAGGATGAGGCCGCCGATGCCGCCGACGGCCATGCGGCCGCCGCCGCCACCTCCGCCACCGGCCCGGGTGACCTGCGCCCCGCTGATGTCGGCGCTGTCGCGATACTCCATGCCACGTCCCCTCTGGGTAGCCACCACGGCGTACGGCAGCATAGCGGGACCCTCCATCTGCTGCCTGACTGGGGTGGTCACACGGTTTGTCGAGCAGCACACGGTGGGATGCTGGCCAGGTGTCTACCGCGCTGACCATGCTCCTGGCTCACCTCGCCGCCGAGAGGGCCCATGTGGTGGCGACGCTCTCAGGTCTGGACGCCGACCAGCTGCAGCAGGTAGTGGTCCCCTCGGGATGGTCTGCCGCCGCGCTGGTGCGGCACCTGATCTGGGACGACGAGGTGTTCTGGGTGCACGCGGTCCTCGGCGGCGACGACCGTGCGATCGCGGGGCTACGGGACGGGTGGTCGGCCATCGAGCCCGGACCGGAGAATCTCGTCGAGGCGTACCTCGCCGCAGCCGCCCGGAGCGACGAGATCATCGCGGCAGCAGACTTGGGCACGCCACCGCGCTGGTGGCCGCCAGCCGAGGTCTTCCCCTTCCCGGCGTTCGAGTCCGGCTGGCACGTCGTGCACCGGCTGCTGGCGGAGACCTCCACCCACGCCGGGCACCTCGATGTGGCGCGGGAGCTGATCGACGGCCATCAGCACCTCGTCGTCGGCTGAGGCGATCGGCCTCCCGCACGGGCGGATGTGCTTGGCCATGCCGGTCTGGGTAGGCATGATGAACGGATGAGGATCGTCGGAGTCCCCGCGGCCGGCCGGCCGACGGAGATCAGCCTGCCCGTGGGGCACGGCAGCGATCCGCATGCCCTGCTCTGGGACCACGGCTACTTCGTGCAGCGTCTGCTGTCGGTGAGCGGGCCGGTCGACGACCTGGTCCTGACCGCGCAGGTCGCGCCGCACCACCACCCCGGCACCGCCCTCCCGGTCCGTGACCGCGGCCGGGACCCGGGCCTCGTGATCCCCGAGGGCACCCTGCCGGAGAAGCGGCAGCGGGTCGCCGCGTACGCGATCGTTCTCTCCCCCCGCGGGTTGCTGGCGACACAGTTCTCGGGCCGGACGGCGGTCCCTGGCCTCTGGGGGCTTCCGGGGGGCGGGCTGGACGACGAGGAGAGCGGCGCGCAGGCGGTGGTGCGCGAGGTGTACGAGGAGACCGGGCAGCACGCCGAGATCGACCATGTGCTCGACGTGCAGTCCGACCACTGGGTCGGCCGGGCGCCGTCGGGCCGGATCGAGGACTTCCACGCGCTGCGGCTGATCTACTTCGCGACGTGCCCCCACCCCACCGAGCCTGTGGTGCACGACGTCGGGGGCACCACGTCGGCGGCCCGCTGGCTGCCGGCCCAGCGGTGGCGGCGCTTCAGCTGGACGGCCGGGTTCCGGGCCGTGCTGGTCAAGCACCTGGACACGCTGCTCCCCCACGAGCTGCCCGCCTGAGGTCGCCACGGCCCTGCGTTGCCCTAGTGTGGCGCGCCATGCAGACCATCGCTCGCGCCGTCGGCGCCATCGCTCTGACGGGCGTCCTCGTCGGCTGCAGCCAGGGCACGCCGGGCACGTTCACCAGCGACTCCATGACCTGTTCCGGTGACCCGGGGGCGGCCGGAGCCCTTTCGCTGCCGGTCAACGCGACTCCACCTCGGACCGTGCCGGGCGGCACGCTGCGTGCGGAGTCCGCACGTGCGACGGACGCGACGCTCTCGCGCAGGCCTGGAGATCCGGCTGTCATCACCGTGAAGGTGGGCGAGACGTTCACCGTGGGCTCGGTGACCTACACGCTCGTGGGCAGCTGCGCTGTCCAGAACCCCGGGAAGGCCCCCGGCACGACGACGGGCATCGCGTACGTGGTCGCGAAGAGCTAGCGCTCACGCGCCCAGACGCACGACAGCCCGGCTGCTGCGCGGCCGGGCTGTCGGTGTGCGAGAAGGTCAGCGACGGATGTAGCTGAGGATCCGCAGGATGTTGGTGTAGAGCCAGACCATGGTCACGGTCAGGCCGAACGCGGCCCGCCAGGACTCCTTGGCGGGAGCGCCCTGGGCGATGCCCGCCTCGATGTACTGGAAGTCGTCGACGAGCGACAGCACCGCCAGGACCACGCCAGCGGCGGCGAACAGCCAGGCCAGGCCGCCGACCGGGCCGGTGACGCCGGCGTACAGACCGAGGTTGATGCCAGCGAACGAGAGCGCGAAGCTCAGCAGGCTGGCGATGACGATGCCGATCATCGAGATCATCACGATCCGGCGGACCTTGTTCGACAGCCGGACACCGCCGAACTTGAACGCCGCGAGGGTGACACCGGCGGCGACGAAGGTCCCGAGGACCGCCTGCACGACGATGCCGGGGTAGTACATCTCGAAGAACATGCTCATGAGCCCGATCAGCACCCCCTCGACCGCGGAGAAGGCTAGGGCGAGGCCTGCGCCGATGGTGCGACGGACGGCGACGACCAGCGGCACGACGAACGCCGCGATGCCGCAGACGACCATCGCCGGGAGCATCAGCGCTGGCGGGATGAGGCCGCTCTGGAACGCGAAGACGGTGAGCACGGCCACGGCGACCAGACCGCCAATGGTGATGGCCGACTTCGTGATGACGTCGTCCATCGTCATCAGGCCCGAGGCCTGCGGCGCCTGCTGCTGCGACTGGTGGGGAGCCTGGCCGTAGCCCTGCGGGCCGAACTGCTGGCCGTACTGGTGGCCCTGGGGGCCGTACCCGTACTGCTGCTGGTCGTAGCCCTGCGGAGCCCGGTCGTGTGTGAACGCGTCGGGACGGGAGAGAACTGGATTGGCCAAGGTGGCGAGCCTCCTGCTCAGTGATTGGTGAAGCCAGTGTAGTCAACGCGTTGTGGCGGCTGGTCTCTTCCAGGTACGACCCGGCGCACGCTCAGGATCGCAGGGGGCACCACTGCTGCAGCCGTACGCCGCGGGCAGCCACTCCTCGCCGAGGAGCTGCAGCCGCGCCAGGTCGTGCTTCGCCAGGAGTCGGACCCATCGCCGAGCAGGAGCGTGACCTGCCGGCTTGCGCTCCCGCGGGACGCCTCAGCTGGCTGCGGAAGGGGGTTCCCCTCCGGCGTAGATGTCGCGGTGCCGCCGCGACGCTCACCCCGGTCACGGCGTGCCTGGCTGGTACCGGACTCCCGCCAGCGTGGCGCGAGAACGCAGGGCGGGCATGAGGGTGCCCAGGTCGGCACTCCCGTCGTCCGTGCACCAGGCTGCCGCCAGGACGGCGTCGACGTTCACGAACGCCCGAACCGCATCTGGAAGCGTCGAGGGGCCCACCATCCGTGCGCGCAGTCCGGTGGCCGCGGCGTCCGCGCAGCGTCGACTCACCTCGCGTGCTCCGGCGGGCGATGTCGCCAACTCCAGGCCACCTGTTCGGGAGAAAGCCGGGGAGAGCGTCGTAGGTGGCCGCGGTTAAGCCTGGACTCCCCCGTTCTGGACGACGAAGGACGCGCGACGACCAGCCCACACCGAGCAAGAAACCGCCGCGCGTACTGAGGAGGAAGAACGGCGTTATAGCGTCCAGGCTGCGGAGCGCGGAGCGCGACAGATGGCAGAGCGTCCGGGCTGCGGAGCGCGGAGCGCGACAGATGGCAGAGAGTGCCCCTGGTGGGACTCGAACCCACACTGCGGCGGGTTTAAGCCGCCTGCCTCTGCCGGTTGGGCTACAGGGGCGCTGGTCAGCGCTGGAGCAGCTCCAGTGTGGCCCCGTCGAGGATGTCGGTCTCGCGGACGGTCATCGGCACGCCGGTGCGGCGGCCGACCTCGGCGCAGATCATGACGCCGGCGCAGATCACCTCGGCGCGCAGGGGCTGCAGCATCGGGTAGCGGCGCATGGTGTCGGCGACCGACGTGCGGAGCAGCTCCTCGCTGAGCGCGAACAAGCTGCCCAGCGGCACGGTGGAGTTGTGGACCTTGGTGCGGTCGTACGCGGTGAGGCCCTGCGTCAGCGCCGAGACGCTGGTGGCGGTGCCGGCGACACCGATCCAGGTGCCGGTCGAGGCCAGGTCGACGCCGGAGGAGTCGATGAGGTCAACCACGAACGCGCGGGCCCGGGCGATCTCGTCGTCGGTGGGCGGGTCGCTGGCGAGGAAGCGCTCACGGATGCGTACCGACCCCATGTCGAGGGACCGCGCCGAGGTGATGGTGCCGTCCAGGTCACCGAGGATGAGCTCGGTGGAGCCGCCACCGATGTCCATCACCAGCGCCGGCCCCTGCGAGACAGGCCCGCCGGAGAGGGCGCCGAGGAACGACAGCCGGGCCTCCTCGTCGCCGCTGATGACGTCGACCTCCACGCCGAGTCGTTCCCGGACACCGTCGAACAGCTCGTCGCGGTTGCTGACGTCGCGCGCGGCACTGGTGGCGAGGAACCGGACGCGGTCCACGTCGAGGCTCCGGATCTGGGCGGCGAACGCGTCGACGGCGGCGAACGTACGGGCCAGGGCGTCGGGGTGGAAGACGCCGGACCCGTCGACGCCCTGCCCGAGGCGTACGAGCTCCTGGCCACGCGTGACCTCGTCCAGCGCGCCCTTGTCGCTCAGGCCGGCGACGAGCAGGCGGATGGTGTTGGTGCCGCAGTCGATGACCGCTGCTCTCATGGTTCGCTCCTGGTGGGGTCGAGGCAGGGCCGTTCCCAGAACGGCCCGATCCTGTCGAGGGCCTCGTCGCCGAGTGGGTTGACGCCCCGGCCGGCGGCTAGCGCGTGGCCGACGAGGGAGTGGAGGCACTTCACGCGGTCGGGCATCCCGCCCGCGGAGACCCCGTCGATCTCCGGCACCTCCTCGCCCCCGGAGATGGCGCGCCGGTCGGCCAGGTACGCGTCGTGGGCAGCGCCGTACGCGGCGCGAAGCTCCTCGTCGCTGCCGAGCCGGTCGGCCATCTCGCGCATCACCCCTTGTGACTCCAGGGTCGAGCAGGCGGAGGTGGCGCGGGGGCAGGTCAGGTAGTACGTGGTCGGGAACGGGTCACCGGACGGCAGCCGAGGCAGCGTCGCCACGACGCCCGGCTGACCGCACGGGCAGCGCCAGGCGACGCCGGCGATGGACCTGGGTGCCCTGCCCAGCTGCGCCGCGATCGCCGCCTCGTCGGTCTCGGTGGCGGGTTCGATCATCGCTTCTTCGACGCCGACGCGCTCGGGGTCGGAGCGGGAGGTGGGGTCACGGTGGCGGTGGCCTGTGGCTGAGGCGCTGCCGGGGCAGGCTGGTCGGCGGCCTGCACGGATGACCACATCTTCTCGTACCAGGTCTGGTTCTCCGGATCCGTACGGCCCTTGATGG
The DNA here is from genome assembly GCA_936924635.1 of uncultured Propionibacteriaceae bacterium. Taxonomy (GTDB): domain Bacteria; phylum Actinomycetota; class Actinomycetes; order Propionibacteriales; family Propionibacteriaceae; genus Fen-668. The sequence continues at coordinate 27,570 of CAKZHP010000126.1, read as the reverse complement.
AGCCGACCTGGCCGCTGACGACCTTGCCGTCGGGGCCGATGACGCGGTAGCCGATCTCCCCCGGCACCACCCAGCCGAGACGGTCGCGCGCCTGCGTCTTCACGTAGTCGGGGTCGTCCCACCGCTTCAGCTCGTCGTTCAGACGGTCGATAGCGGCCTGCCGCTCGACGATCTGCTGCTGGGCGACCGCGATCTCCTTCTGCTGCTGAAAGTAGATGCGCAGCGACCCGATGTAGCTCAAGGCTAGGATCGCCACCACCACGGCCAGGGCGATCGCTCGCCGCGTGAAGCTGATCCCCGAGCCGACGCGTGACAGCCGACGGGATCCCTTCGGCTCCTCCGGTGGTGCGGTGACCGAGGGGCGGGGGGTGGTACGCCGCTGCCGCGGACTGCCAGGACGGGCTGTCGCCCGCCCCGGCCCGCTGCTGCCGCGTGCTCCCCGCCGCCCCTCCGCCATCGGCGTCAGGCCTTGAAGCGCGGGAAGGCGCGACGGCCAGCGTACTCGGCGGCCTCGTCGAGGTCGTCCTCGATGCGGAGCAGCTCGTTGTACTTCGCGACCCGCTCGGACCGGGCCGGGGCGCCGGTCTTGATCTGGCCGCAGTTGGTGGCGACCGCGAGGTCGGCGATCGTGATGTCCTCGGTCTCGCCGGAGCGGTGGCTCATCATGCAGGTGAAGCCGGCCCGGTGGGCCATGTCGACCGCGTCCAGGGTCTCGGTGAGCGAGCCGATCTGGTTGACCTTCACGAGCAGGGCGTTCGCGGCCTTCATCTCGATGCCCTTGGAGAGGCGGGTCGGGTTGGTGACGAACAGGTCGTCGCCGACGACCTGGATACGGTCGCCGACCTTCGCCGTGAAGGAGACCCAGCCGTCCCAGTCCTCCTCGTCCAGCGGATCCTCGATCGAGACCAGCGGGTAGGCGTCGATCCACTCCTCGTAGATGGCGACCATCTCGTCGGTGGTCTTCTGGGCGCCCTCGAAGGCGTACGTGCCGTCCTTGAAGAACGACGAGGCCGCGACGTCGAGCGCCAGGGCGACCTGGGAGCCGGGCTCGAGGCCGGCGGCCTTGATCGCCTCGATGATGAGGTCGAGCGCGGCGCGGTTCGACTCCAGGTTCGGGGCGAAGCCGCCCTCGTCGCCGAGCCCGGTGGCCAGGCCGCGGTCGTGCAGGACCTTCTTGAGGGAGTGGTAGACCCGCGTGCCCCACTCCAGGGCCTCGGCGAACGAGTCGGCGCCGATGGGAGCCACCATGAACTCCTGCACGTCGACGTTGGAGTCGGCGTGCGAGCCACCGTTGAGGATGTTCATCATCGGCACCGGCAGCACGTGGGCGTTCGGGCCCCCGACGTAGCGGTACAGCGGCAGGTCGGCCGAGGAGGCGGCGGCGTGGGCCACGGCCAGGGAGACGCCCAGGATCGCGTTCGCGCCCAGGTTGCCCTTGTTCTCGGTGCCGTCCAGCTCCAGCATCGCGGTGTCGATGGCCCGCTGCTCGGAGGCCTCGAAGTCGACGAGCTCGGGAGCGATCTGGTTCATGACGTTGTCGACGGCGGTGAGGACGCCCTTGCCGCCGTACCGGCTCTTGTCGCCGTCGCGCAGCTCGACGGCCTCGAACGCTCCGGTGGAGGCGCCGGAGGGGACGCCCGCGCGACCCTGGCTGCCGTCGTCGAGGACGACCTCGACCTCGATGGTGGGGTTGCCTCGGGAGTCGAGGATCTCGCGCGCCTGGATGAACTCGATGAGGGCCACGATGAGCCTTTCGATCGGATCGGATGAGTCGCCCTCAGCCTATCCGTGTCCACCCTCGCCCCCGGGCTGACCCACCGATCAGGACACCCCCCACTGCGGCTCGCGGCCGGAGCCTGCCAGCGCCCGCTCCAGGTTGCCGAGGCCGTCGGAGAGAGATTTACGGCCCGTACGCCTGCGTCGGGGGCGTACCGGCAGCGCGCCCGGGCTAGGAGCGCGGCTGCCCCTCCGCCGCCCGGACCTCGCCCTCCAGCTCCCGCAGGGCGGCGCGCAGCGCCTGCTCCGGGTCGACGCCGGCCGCCTGCGCCCGTGCGGTGAGGGCGAGCACCTCGGTGCCGTACGCCTCGGGGCTCAGCGGGTCGGTCGGCAGGCCGACCTCGACGCCGTGGACCCGGGCGCGGCCGATGACCTTGTCCGCCCGCGCGAGCACGGGGAGACTCGCCGGGATGCCGTCCAGGGCACTGCTGCGGCGCTTCTGGGCTCGCTTGTTCTGCTCCCAGGACTGGTTCAGGTCACCTGGGACCTCGGCGTCGGAGAAGACGTACGGATGGCGCTCGACGAGCTTGTCGGCGATGCCGCGAGCGACGTCGTCGATCGTGAACGCGCCCCGTTCCCCCGCGATCTCCGCGTGGAAGAACACCTGCAGCAGCAGGTCGCCGAGCTCTTCGCGGAGGTCAGCATCGGTGCCGGTCTCGACGGCGTCGACGACCTCCGCGGTCTCCTCGACGAGGTAGCGCAGCAGCGAGGTGTGGGTCTGCTCCGCATCCCACGGGCACTGTGCGCGCAGGGTGTGCATCACCTCCCCGAGGCGACGCAGCTCGCCGGTCACTGGCGCGGTGAGGCAAGCTGGGAGAGGGAGCCGTTGCCTGGGGTGATGCCGAACTCCTTCGGGTTCCAGGTGCCGTAGCGGGGATCGACCACGATCGGGGTCCCCTGAACCAGCGAGACCTGGTCGTCGTCGGACAGGCGGCCGGTGACCACCTTCCAGCGGCCCACGGCCTGAGCGACCTCACGCGCCTCCGGGTCCTGCGCCAGGGCCCGCAGCGGCGACGAGGCGATCTGCTTGTCGATCTCCTCCTGCGAGATCGTCAGACCCTTGGTCGCGACCGCCTTGTCGCTCAGCTTGTCGGCGATGAGAACCTGCAGGAGCAGGTTGGTGAGCTCAGCCGGCGGGGTGTTGAGGTACGGACCGGTGACCCGGACCAGCCGGTCCAGGTGTGCCTGCGAGATGGACCTCCCGTCGACGACGGCGGCAGTGCCCGGCGCACCGGCACCGGCGGCGCAGCCGCTGAGGGCGACAGCGACGATCATCGCGAGGGCAGTGAGCGCGGCACGCAGGGTTCTCACAGGGGTCCGTCCTTCGGTTCGGAGTCTCGGGAAGCCTAGCGGGCGGCTTCCTGCACGGCCGCGTCGGGCGTCGGCGCGTACACGGCTTCCACCAGCACGGTCGCCCAGTCCAGCACCTCCTGCCCCGAGACCGGCCGCCGCGGCATGGTCGCGGTCATGGGTGCGGGCACCAGGATGTGGCCCTCCTTGAGGACCGACCCGGGGTACATGCGCTGCAGCCGCAGCTGCCTGGAGTCGGGCAGCCCGCCGGGGGCGAACCGGATGTACTTGCCCTGGGCCACCACCTCCGTGACGCCGGCCTGGCGGGCCGTGAGACGGAACTTCGCGACCGACAGCAGGGCGAGCACCGGGTCGGGCAGGTCGCCGTACCGGTCGGTGAGCTCGCTGGCGACGGCACCGAGGTCGGCCTCCGTACGCACCTGGGCGATCCGCTTGTACATCTCCAGCCGCAGCCGCTCCGACTCCACGTAGTCGGTCGGCAGGTGCGCCTCGACGGGGAGCTCGATGCGCATCTCGGGCTCCGGCTCGGGCGCGTCTCCCTTGAACTCCTCGACGGCCTCGCCGACCAGACGGATGTACAGGTCGAAGCCGACGTCGGCGATGTGGCCCGACTGCTCGCCGCCCAGGAGGTTGCCCGCGCCGCGGATCTCCAGGTCCTTCATGGCGATCGCCATGCCTGCGCCGAGGTCGGTGTGCGCGGCCATGGTCGCCAGGCGCCCGTGCGCGTTCTCGGTGAGGGTCTTGTCGGGGGGGTAGAAGAAGTACGCGTACCCGCGGTCGCGGCCACGCCCGACGCGCCCCCGCAGCTGGTGCAGCTGCGACAGGCCCATCACGTCGGCCCGCTCGATGAGCAGCGTGTTGGCCGTGGAGATGTTCAGGCCGGCCTCGACGATCGTGGTGCAGACCAGCACGTCGGCCCGCCGCTCCCAGAAGTCGACCATCACCTGCTCGAGCTCGCTCTCGCTCATCTGCCCGTGCGCGGTGGCCACCCGAGCCTCCGGCACCAGGCTCGACAGGTGCTTGGCCGTCTTGTCGATGGACTGCACCCGGTTGTGGATGAAGAACACCTGGCCCTCACGAGCGAGCTCGCGTCGGATCGCCGCCACGACCTGCCTCTCGTCGTACGAGCCCGCGAACGTCAGCACCGGGTGTCGCTCCTCCGGCGGGGTCGCGATCACGCTCATCTCGCGGATGCCGGTGATGGCCATCTCCAGCGTGCGCGGGATGGGCGTGGCGCTCATGGCGAGCACATCGACGTTGAGGCGCAGCTTCTTGAGCGCCTCCTTGTGCTCCACGCCGAAGCGCTGTTCCTCGTCGATGATCACCAGGCCGAGGTCCTTGAACTGCATCTCGCCCGACAGCAGACGGTGCGTGCCAACCACCACGTCCACGCTGCCGTCGGCGACACCGGCGATGGTCTTCTTCGTCTCCGCGTCGCTCTGGAACCGCGACAGCGGTGCCACCACCACCGGGTAGCCGGCGTAGCGGTCGGCGAACGTGGCGTGGTGCTGCTGCACCAGCAGCGTGGTGGGCACCAGCACGGCGACCTGCTTGCCGTCCTGCACCGCCTTGAACGCGGCCCGTACGGCGATCTCGGTCTTGCCGTAGCCGACGTCGCCGCAGATCAGGCGGTCCATCGGCACGACGCGCTCCATGTCGCGCTTCACCTCTTCGATGCAGGCCAGCTGGTCGGGCGTCTCCACGTAGGTGAACGCGTCCTCCAGCTCCTTCTGCCACGGGGTGTCCGGCCCGAACGCGTACCCCTGCGTCGCCTGCCTGGCCGCGTACAGCTTGATGAGCTCGGCCGCGATCTCGCGCACGGCCTTGCGCGCCTTGGACTTGCGCTTGTTCCAGTCAGCGCCGCCCATCCGGTCGAGCGTCGGCGACTCGGCACCGACGTAGCGGGTGACGAGGTCGAGCTGGTCCATCGGCACGTACAAGCGGTCGCCGGGCTGGTTGCGCTTGCTCGGTGCGTACTCGATGACCAGGTACTCGCGCGTCGCGCCACCGACGACACGCTGCACCAGCTCGACGTAGCGGCCGACGCCATGGTGCTCGTGCACGACCGGGTCGCCCGCGGTGAGCTCAAGGGGGTCGATCTGGTTCTTGCGGCGGGTCGGGAGCTTGCGGGCCGACTTGTCGGCCACCTGCGTGCCGGCGAGGTCCGAGGTGGTGTACAGGCGCAGGCCGACCGCGTCGTACGTGAAGCCGTGCGCGAAGGCCGCCGTGGTGATGGTGACGATGCCGGGGCGCGGCGGGGAGGTCATGGGGTCGGCGACGGTCGCGCCGACGCCGTTCTCGCTCAGCACCTCCAGCAGGCGCTGGGCCAGGCCGCGTCCCTCGGCGGTGAGCACCACGGAGAGACCCTTCTCGACATCGGCCCGCACGTCTCGTACGGCTTGATCGGTGTCACCCCGCCACGGCTCGACCACGTGCGCGGGCAGGATGCGCGACTCCACGCCGCCGACCTCGACCCCGGAGAGGTCGACGAGCTCGCCGTCCTCGGAGTACACCGGCCCGCGCGGCTCCTCCGGCCCGGCCGCGAACGGCGACAGGGACCACCACAGCAGGCCGCGTTCCAGGGCGTGGGCGCGCACGTCGGACAACGGCTGGTACGCAGACGCGCCCAGGTCGATCGGCGCCTGTCCGCCGCCGGCAGCGGCCGCCCAGGAGGCCTGCAGGAACTCCTGGGAGGTGGCCTCCAGGTCGGCCGCGCGCGTACGGATCAGCTCTGGGTCGCACAGCAGCACCAGCGTGTCCTCGGGCACCACGTCGACGAGCAGCTCCAGCCCGTCGACGAGCACCGGAGACAGCGCCTCCATGCCGTCGACCGCGTGCCCGTTGGCGATCTTGTCGAGCATCTCGACCAGCTCGGGGTGCTTGTCGGCCAGCACCGCGGCCCGCTCCCGCACCTCGGGGGTCAGCAGCAGCTCACGGCAGGGGTAGGCGACCAGGCTGTCGCGGGTCTCGCCGCCGGAGCGCTGGTCGGCGACCTCGAAGATGCGGATCTCCTCGACCGTGTCGCCGAAGAAGTCGACGCGCAACGGGTGCTCCTCGGTGGGCGGGAAGACGTCGAGGATGCCGCCGCGCACGGCGAACTCGCCGCGCCGCTCGACCAGGTCCACCCGCGTGTACGCCGCCGCCACCAGCGCGTTCGCGAGCTCGGTCGGGTCGTGCTCCTCGCCGACCACGACACGGACGGGCCGCATCTCGGCCAGCCCCTTCACCTGCGGCTGCAGCACGGAGCGTACGGGGGCCACGACCGCCCGTGGCCGGGCCTGCTCCCCCGTGCCGGCCAGCCGGCGCAGCACCTCAAGCCGCCGGCCCACGGTGTCCGAGCGCGGGCTCAGCCGCTCGTGGGGCAGGGTCTCCCAGGCCGGGTAGTACGCCACCTGCTCCTCGCCCAGCACCGAGACCAGCTCGGCCGTCAGCTGCTCGGCCTCTCGGTAGGTGCTGGTCACCAGCATCAACGGCCGCCTGCCCGCCAGCACACCCGCCAGCAGTGCCCGCACCGACGGCGGCCCCGTGATGTCGAGCGCCCCCACACCGTGCTCGGCGTCGGCGAGGCAGTGCCCCACCACCTTGTCCGAGGCGATGACCTCGAGCAGCCCCTGAACTGTCACGCCGGAGACCCTACAAGCCGCCACTGACAGTTCTTGGCGGGGCCCCTGGTGGGTGGGCACCGGCGACCCGGCGGCACCGGGCCGCCCCTCGCGAACCATGCCGTCGCAGACCCGCCCCGAACCGTGGCCTACGGGGCGGTGGTCCCCCAGCACCGCTGAATGGTTCGGTCTGCTGCCAGGCGGGCCCGAGTGACTACCCTGCGACCATGCCGTCGTGGTCCCGGCCCGTACATCCCCCACTCGCCCCGTACGTGGTGAGCCTGGTGGCGTACGACCACCCCGACTCACCGCCGACCCATCACGGTCTCCCCTCCCCCACGGTCACCGTGATCTGGTCGTTCGACGACCCCGTCGACTGCGGTTGGCTCGACGACCCGGCCCGCGACGACTACTGGCTGCTCGTCGGCGGCCTGCACACCCGCCCGTCGCTCATCGAGACCCACGGCAGGCAGCGGGGTGTCCAGCTCTCCCTGACCCCGGCCGGCGCCGCCCGCATCTTCGGCCTGCCACCGGGAGCTCTCAGCGAGACCATCGTCCACGGCTCCGACCTGGGGTGGGGCGACAGTGCGTATGCCGCCCTGGCCGACGCTCCCTGGCCTGAGCGACTGGACCGCGCCGAAGCCCTGCTGCTGAGCCGTCTTGCCCGGGCAGCCGGCCCGGCCATCTCGCCCGAGGTCGCCGAGGCGTGGCGGGTCATCCAGACGGCTCGCGGGGAGGTGCGGGTCGCCGACCTCGCCGAGCACGTCGGTTGGTCGCGCCGGCATCTGTCGGCCCGGTTCTCGACCGAGCTCGGCGTGACGCCGAAGGCGGCGGCCCAGGTGGCGAGGTTCACCCATGCCCGGGTGCTGGCGGGCGGTGGGATGCCGCTGGCTGAGGTGGCGTACGCCGCCGGGTACGCCGACCAGCCCCACCTCAACCGGGAGTGGCGTCGTCTCGCTGGCCTCTCACCCCTGGCCACGCTTGCCGACGGGGCCTACGACTGAGCTCTCCCATTCGTCCAAGACCGGTCCCTGGCGCGGGTCCAGGATGGCGGCATGACCACACCACAGCTCTACGCCACCTTCCGCTACCAGGACGCCGACCAGGCCCTGGCGTTCCTCCGCGCGCTCGGCTTCACCGAGCGTCTCGTCGTACGCGACGAGCAGGACCCGTCGATCGTCCAGCACGCCCAGCTGCAGTGGCGTGACAACGGCGGCGTGATGCTCGGGTCCGTACAACCGTGCATGCACCCCGGCCCGACCGTCGGCCAGCAGTCGGCCAACCTCGTGGTGGCGAGCGACGCCGAGGTGGACGCCACCATCCAGCGAGCCCTCCAGGCCGGCGGCACCCTGGCGCAGGAGATCAGAGAGAACCCGTACGGAGGCCGCAGCGGACTGATCCGCGACCCCGAGGGCAATCACTGGAACATCGACTCCTACCCCGGCGAGTGACGCGCCGGTGCTGGCAGGCCGTCAGGAGTTGTAGCGCTGCTGGGTCGCGTCGAGACCCTGGGTGACCAGGCACTCGATCGCGTCGGCGGCACGGGAGACCTCCACGGCGACGTCGTCGGACTGCGACGACGGGAAGCTCTGGAGCACGAAGTCAGCTGGGTCCTGACGCCCGGACCGGCGGTAGGTGCTGGTCACCAGCAGCAACGGACGCGACCCCGGCGAGCACACCGGCCACCAATGGGCGCGCCGACGGCGGACCAGTGATGTCGAGCGCCTGCACACCCCGGGCGGCGTCGTCGACATAGTGCCCAACCACCCTGTCTGAGGTGATCACCGCCAGCAGCCCCTCAACTGTCACTTCGCGGCCCGACTCTGGTGGGCGCCGTGACTAGTCGGCAGCCCTGCCGACGCGATGTCTGCCGACGCCCGGCGCGCTAGCGCTCGACGGCGGGCCCGACGGCGCCGGGGACGAAGGCCGAGCGCCCTCCCCGGCTTGCTTCCCCCGGCCCAGACCCAGCCGCTGGCGCATTACTGCAATCATCGGCCTCAGGGTCTTAAGTTCCTCCCGAGGCCAGTCAATCGCCGTGCGAGATGTGGGCGCCGTGATCGACACGGCGGTGTGGATGCCCATCTCAGACATCGAGGTCAGGGGGACCGCCACGCACCTGCATCCGCTGATGTACTCCTCGTCGTCGATCGCGTACCCGTCGCGCCTCACCTGCTCGAGGACGTGCAGCAGGGCGTCGACATCGGTGATCGTCGCGTCCGTGTGGCGTGTCAGCGGACCGTCGCCGAGACGGCGCGCCACCTCGTCGGTAGGGAGTGTCGCCAAGAGCGCCTTGCCGGTGGCGGTGGCATGAGCGTCGAGTTCGAGCCCCACCGCAGACATGAGACGCATCGCGGTCCGGGGCTGCGTGATCGCGAGGTAGACCACGTGGGACCTCTCGAGCTGCGCCAGTTGCACTACTTCCCCCAGCTGGGCGGTCACCTGCTCCATGAACGGCCGAGCCATGTCCGTCACCGTGGCGAACCGCGGCTACGACACGCTCGGCGTCGTCGCCCTCCATCCGCAGCCGACCCTGATCGACGAAGTCGAAGCCGGCGTCAAGTGGCCTCAGCCGGCCACCGACCTTCGCGTCGGTGACCGCGTCACACTCATCCCCAACCACGTCTGCACCGCCTTCGCGGGGTGTCAGACCGTCCACTACGTCAGAGACGGTGAGATCATCGACACTCACCGCACTCTGTCTCGCTGACGCACCAACGGAGGTCACATGCATGACTTCGACGGGCTCGTCGCCCTAATCACGGGGGGTGCCAGCGGGATTGGCGCCGCCACCGCGCAAGTCCTCGCCGACCGAGGCGCCCACATCGCCGTCCTCGACCGCGCACCACACACCGCTGGACCCGGAACACTCGCCCTGTCCGCAGACGTGACCGATCCCAACTCCATCTCCCGTGCCGTGGCTGCAACGATCGCGCAGTGGGACCGCATCGACGTGGTCGTCAACAGCGCGGGCATCGGCGCCGTCGGTGACATCACGGCTAACGACGACGACGAATGGCACCACGTCTGGGACGTCAACGTCGTCGGGATCACCCGCGTCACCCGCGCCTCCCTGCCGCACCTGCGACGCTCACCGTCCCCCGCCGTCGTCAATGTGTGCTCCATCGCCGCCACAATGGGGTTGCCAGCTCGAGCTCTTTACAGCTCCACCAAGGGTGCTGTGCTCGCCCTCACCTACGCCATGGCCGCTGACCATGTCGCTGAGGGAATCCGGGTCAACGCCGTCGCCCCCGCCACCGTGGACACCCCGTGGGTACAGCGACTCGTCGACCAGGCCGACGATCCCGCCGCAGCTGCAGCACAGCTGCGGGCCCGTCAGCCGTACGGTAGGCTCATCACCCCGCACGAGGTCGCCACCGCGATCGCAGGCCTGGCCTCGCCAAGTGCATCCGGCATCACCGGCACTTTGCTCCACGTCGACGCCGGCATGCACTCGCTGCGCACCAGTTCGTCCCCCATCCCGACCCCTAGGCAGTGAACCAAACGCCATGACCAGAACTGCACTCGTTACCGGCGGCGGCAGCGGCCTGGGCGCCGCGGCCGCCCGACGCCTGCGCTCAGAGGGGATCATCGTCATCACCCTCGACCTCGTGGGCGACGTCGATCTGCATGTCGACGTTCGCGATGAGGCTGGTCTGCTCGAAGCCGTGACATCCGTAGGCCCTGTGGACATCCTGATCAACTCCGCGGGGATCGTCGGTCAAAACGCCCCTTTGGTCGACACCGACGCCGACGCCTGGAGGCACGTCCTCGACGTGAACGTGGTCGGGACGGCCATGGCCATGCGCGCCGTGGTGCCCTCGATGGTTGAGCGTGGCTGGGGGCGCGTAGTCAACATCGCCAGCATCGCCGGAAAGGACGGGAACCCGAATCTGTCCATCTACTCCGCCTCCAAAGCGGCCGTCATCGCACTCACTAAGTCGGCTGGCAAGGAGCTCGCCACGACCGGAGTGCTGGTCAACGCCATCGCCCCGGCCGTCATCGCCACACCGATCAACGCCGCCACCGACCCTGCGGTCCTGGAGCACATCACGAGCCTCATCCCGATGAAGCGGGTGGGCCAACCTGAGGAGGTCGCCGAGCTCATCTCCTGGCTCGCCTCAGACAAGGTCTCCTTCTCGACCGGCGCCATCTACGACCTCAGCGGGGGCCGGGCAACGTACTGAGGCGCCACGGGCCTGCGCCGAGAGGGGAGGCTTGGGTTCGGACCCGGCGGTGCCGGGCCGCCCCGCATCGTGGTTCAGGAGTTGTAGCGCTGCTGGGTCGCGTCGAGACCCTGGGTGACCAGGCACTCGATCGCGTCGGCGGCACGGGAGACCTCCACGGCGACGTCGTCGGACTGCGACGACGGGAAGCTCTGAAGCACGAAGTCAGCTGGGTCCTGGCGCCCGGGCGGGCGGCCGATCCCCCAACGGACGCGGTAGAAGTCGCCCGTGCCGATGGCCCCACGGATCGACTTCAGCCCGTTGTGGCCGTTGTCGCCGCCGCCGAGCTTCACGCGGATGCGACCGAAGTCGATGTCCAGCTCGTCGTGGATCACCACCAGGTGCGCGGGGTCGATCTTCCAGTGCCCGAGGAGCTTGGCGACGGGGCCACCGGAGTCGTTCATGTACGTGCGAGTCGTCGCGAGGAGCACCTTCTCGGTGTCGGCGCCGACAGCGCCGGTGCCGGTCGCCCCGATGCGTACGTCCGCGGTGTTCGCCCGCTGCAGCCGCTGCGCCGACAGCGACGCGCCGCCGCGGGAGGCGAGCTCCGCCACGACCATGGCACCGACGTTGTGGCGGTGAGATGCGTAGGTGGGGCCCGGGTTCCCGAGCCCCACCACAAGCCAGCTGGCCATACGCGCTGGTTACGCCTCGTCGTCCGACTTGTTGGACTTGTCGCCGGCGGACTCGTCCTCGCCCTCGGTGAGGTTGCGGTCGGGGTCGAGCGACTCGCCGGACGGCTCGTCGGTCTCCTCGACCTCCTCGGTGGCCTCCTCGATCGCCGCGTCGAGCTCGGCGTCGATCTCCTCCTGGGTCGGCGCGGCGTGAGCCGAGACCATGAGGTCGTCGGGCTCGCCCGGGAAGACCGCACCCTCGGGCAGGTCCAGGTCCTTGGCGTAGATGCTGGTGCCGACCTCGATGCCCTCGACGTTGATCACGATCTCTGTCGGGATGTTCGTGGCCTCGACCTCGAGCGTGATCGAGTTCTGGTCCATGACCAGCATGACGTCGCTGGTGTACTCACCCTCGGTGACCAGCGGCACGGCGACGGTGACCTTCTCGCCACGGCGCACGATCACCAGGTCGAGGTGCTCGATGGTGCCGCGTACGGGGTCGCGCTGCACCTGCTTCGGCAGCGCGAGCTGCGCCTTGCCGCCGTCGATCTCCACCGACAGCAGGGCGTTCGCGACACGGAGCGCGAGCTGCGTCGGGTGGGCCGGCAGGGAGATGTGCACCGGGTCGGTCCCGTGGCCGTACAGGACGGCGGGCACCAGCTGGTCGCGGCGCAGGCGGCGGGCAGCGCCCTTGCCGAACTCTGTGCGCGTGGTGGCGCTGAGCTTGACCTCAGACATGTTTCTCGGACTCCTCGAACTCAGATCACTTCGGGCAACGACTGCCCAGAGGGCGCCCGGCGAGGAGGACCAGGTCGATCACGGGGCTCGCAAGAGCCTCCCTCGCCGAGGTAACCGCAGCAGGGTATACCGGCCCACGCGGCCGGGGAAAGTCGGGCGCGTCAGCCGCTGATGTCGCCCATCAGGGATGTGACGCTGCTCTCCAGGAACACAGCCTTGATCGCCTTGGCGATCAGCGGCGCGATCGAGAGCACCGTGAGGCAGTCGATGTCGACGCCTGGCGGGAGGGGCAGCGTGTTGGTCACGATGACCTCCTCGAACGGCGACCGGTTCAGCCGCTCGGCCGCGGGGCCGGACAGCACCGGGTGGGTGGCGGCTGCGATCACCTTCTTCGCGCCGTGCGCCATCAGTGCGTCGGCGGCCAGGCAGATGGTGCCGGCGGTGTCGATCATGTCGTCGACGAGCAGGCAGACCTTGCCCTCGACGGTGCCCACCACCTCGTGCACGGCGACCGTGTTGGCCACGTTCGGGTCGCGGCGCTTGTGGATGATCGCGAGCGGGCAGTTGAGACGGTCGGTCCACTGGTCGGCCATCCGCACGCGGCCCGCGTCCGGGGAGACCACCACCATGTCCTCGTTGCCGTACTTCTGGCTCACGTAGTCGCTCAGCAGCGGCAGCGCGTGCAGGTGGTCGACGGGGCCGTTGAAGAAGCCCTGGATCTGCGAGGCGTGGAGGTCGACCGACATGATGCGGGTGGCCCCAGCGGCGGCGTACAGGTCAGCCATCAGTCGCGCCGAGATCGGCTCGCGGCCGGCGTGCTTCTTGTCCTGGCGGGCGTACGGGTAGAACGGCGACACCACGGTGATCCGCTTGGCCGAGGCGCGCTTGAGCGCGTCGACCATGATCAGCTGCTCCATCATCCACTCGTTGATGGGCGCCGGGTGCGACTGGATCACGAAGGCGTCGGAGCCTCGTACGGACTCCTCGTAGCGCACGTAGATCTCCGAGTTCGCGTACGTCACCGCGCGCATCGGAACCAGGTCGGCGCCGAGGATCTGGGCAACCTCGTTGGCGAGTGCCGGGTGCGACCGGCCGGAGAAGAGCATCAGCCGCTTCTGGTCCTTCTTGGTCAGCGCGCTCACGCCTGCTCCCCCTCTGTCGAAGCGGCGTCGGTGGCCGCCTGCTCGGTCTTGCTCCCTGCCCGGCGGGACGCCACCCATCCCTCGATGGTGCGCTGCCGGCTGCGAGCGATGCCCAGGGCTCCCGGGCCGACGCGCTCGGTGATCGCGGAGCCAGCGGCCACGTACGCACCGTCGGCGATCTCGACCGGAGCCACGAGCACGGTGTTCGAGCCGACGAACGAGTGGCGGCCCACGGTCGTGGTGCTCTTGGTGACCCCGTCGTAGTTCGCGAAGATCGTGCCGGCGCCGATGTTCGCCCCCTCGCCGATCACCGCGTCGCCGCAGTAGGTGAGGTGCGGCACCTTCGCCCCGTCGCCGATCTTGGCGTTCTTCGTCTCCACGAACCCGCCGATCTTGCCCTTCGCGCCGAGCTCGGTGCCCGGGCGCAGATAGGAGTACGGCCCGACGGTGGCGCCCGCCCCGATCACCGACAGCGAACCCTGGCACCGGGTGACCTCGGCGTCCTCACCGATCTCCACGTCGGTGAGCATCGTGTCGGGGCCGATGGTCGCGCCGGCGCCGACCGAGGTCGCGCCCCGCAGGTGCGTGTTGGGCAGCAGCGTGACGTCCTCGGCCAGGTCGACGGTGTCCTCCACCCACGTGGTGGCCGGGTCGAGCACCGTCACACCGGCCCGCATCCAGCGCTCCAGGATCCGGCGGTTCAGCTCTGCGGCCATGGCGGCGAGCTGGACGCGGTCGTTGACGCCCTCGGTCTGCCAGGTGTCGGCGATCAGGTGAGCGCCCACCTTGGCGCCGGCCCCGACCGCGTACGCCAGCACGTCGGTCAGGTAGAGCTCGCCCTGCGCGTTGTCGCTGCGCAGCTGCGCGAGCCCGGCGCGCAGCACGGCGCCGTCGAAGACGTAGATCCCGGAGTTGATCTCGCGGATCGCGCGCTGCTCGTCGGTGGCGTCCTTCTCCTCGACGATCGCCGTCACCGCTTCGCCCGAGCGGATGATGCGACCGTAGCCACGAGGGTTGTCGACCACCGCGGTGAGCACCGTGAGCACGTTCTGGTTGGCCCTGTGCTCGGCCACCAGGTCGGCGAGCGTCTGGCCGGTGAGCAGCGGCACGTCGCCGTACGTGACGACGACCTCTCCCTGCTCGTCGGGTACGTCGGCGAGCCCGCACTGCACCGCGTGGCCGGTGCCCCGCTGCTCGTCCTGGACCGCCTGGCGTGCGTAGGGGGCGATCTCCGACAGATGAGCGGCGACCTGCTCCCGCTGGTGCCCGACCACCACGACCAGGTGCTCCGGCTCCAGATGGGCGGCGGCGTGCACGGCGTGAGCGAGCAGAGAACGACCGCACACCTCGTGGAGCACCTTGGCCCGGCGCGACCGCATGCGGGTGCCTGCGCCAGCGGCGAGCACGACCACCGCCTTCACAGGGTTCTGCTCGGCCAAGACCTGGCTCCTTCTCATCGCCCGCGGCGGGGTAGCGACCGGTGCAGCCACCCTATCCGCATCCGCACGAAGGCTGTCGCCGTCGTGCGATCACGAGAGCTGCCCGGGCCACCCGGCCGGGCCAGCTTCGGCCACAGCTGCGCGAGCAGGCCTACTTCTCGCAGGCGACCCCGTCACCGTCACCGTCGAGCTCGGGCTTGTACCCCGGCTGGCCGCGGTACAGCGGAGCCGCCCCCGCCGCCTTGGCCTCGGTGCAGTTCTTGAACGGGCCGGCCGCCTTGGACGTCGTGGCCGGAGCCTTGACGGTCGTCGCGGGAGCCTTGGCCGTGGTTGCCGGCGCCTGCTGCGTGGTGGCGGGGGCCTTGACCGTCGTCGCGGGCGCCTGCTGCGTCGCCGGAGCAGCCGCCGTCTGCTTGACGGTCGTGGCCGGTGCGGCTGGCGCGGTGGGAGCAGCCGTCAGCCCCGCCGCCGGCTGGATGGCCGTGGCAGGGGCGGCCGTGGGCTGCTCGACGGGGTTGGCCGGTGGGGTCGCAACGGGCGAAGGCGTCTCGCTCGGCGTGGGCGTCGGCACCGGGGTCGGCGAGCTGGGCGCGTGACCATCGGTCGTGCTGCTCGCCCAGGTGGCCACCGCCGGCGTCGACGCAGCCGGGACGCCCTGGGCGGGAGCGGGAGCCGGGGGCACAGCCATGAGCCCGACCGTGCCTACCGCCATCCCGATGAACACCAGGACAGCCCGCCCGGTGACCGACGTGGTCCCGAACCAGGTGCGCGGGCTGCGCCGAACGAGGCTGGAGAGGGCCGTCACCACGGGCACCCACCCGAGCAGCCACAGGGCCGCCCCCGGTTCCTTCACTGCGATCGGCACCAGCAGCAGCAGCGCGGACAGCCCGAGCCACAGCCGCCAGGTGTTCACCACGGTGAACATCCGCGACCGCTGGGGTGCAGTGGGTTGCCCGGCGTACGCGGGGCCAGGCTGCACCCAGACGGGCTCCGGACGTGGGTTCGACGGGCGGCGGAACGTGATCACGGCAAGGTCTTTCTCATGGGGGACGGCCGCACCCTCGGCGACGCTGCCCCGCCTGAGAAACCTGATGAGAGCTCTCTCATGAAGCGAGGTGACCGCGGGTCGCCTCCCCTGCTGAGTTCCCCGGGCAGGAGTCGAACCTGCGTCGCTTGATCCTGATTCAAAGTCAGGCGGGCCCTGCCGGCAGACCAACCGAGGAGTGGTGGGCCCCATGGTACGGGGCCCGCGGGCGTCGTTGCACCCGTGTCAGATCACCTGTCAGATCACCTTGGCGATCGACTCCGACACGTACGCGAGGTTGCCGGTGTTGAGGGCGGCGACGCAGAGGCGGCCGGTGTCGGTGCCGTACACGCCGAACTCCTCGCGCAGGCGCACCATCTGCTCCTTCGTGAGCCCGGAGTAGCTGAACATGCCGACCTGGTCGGTGATGAAGCTCATGTCCTGGGTGACGCCGGCGGCCTTGAGTCCGTCCACGAGGCCCGTACGCATCGCCTTGATCCGGTCGCGCATCGCGCCCAGCTCCGACTCCCACTGGGCTCGCAGCGCCGGGTCTCCCAGCACGTGGGTGACGATCGCGGCGCCGTGCGTGGGCGGGTTGGAGTAGAGCGTGCGGATCAGCACCTTCACCTGGGACTGCACACGCTTGGCCTCCGCGGCGTCGGCGCAGACCGCGGAGAACCCGCCGACCCGCTCCCCGTACAGGGAGAAGGACTTCGAGAACGACGTCGCCAGCAGGAAGGTGAGGCCGGCGTCGAGGAGCTTGCTCACCACGTACGCGTCCTCGGTGATGCCCTCGGCGAAACCCTGGTAGGCCATGTCGAGAAACGGGGTCAGCCGCTTGGCCTTGACCACCTCGACGACCCGGTCCCAGTCGGCCGGCTGCAGCTCGTAGCCCGTGGGGTTGTGGCAGCGCGCGTGCAGCACCACGACGGTGCCCGGGGCGGCGGCCTCGAGGTCGGCGACCATCCCGTCGACGTCGACGCTGCGGGTGGCGGCGTCGTAGTAGCGGTACGTCCCGACCTCGAACCCGGCCCGCGCGAACAGGGCCTTGTGGTTCTCCCACGACGGGTCGGACACCAGCACCTGCGCGGACGGGTCGATGAGTGACAGCAGACCCGCGCCGATCCGCAGGCCGCCGGTGCCGCCCAGCGCCTGTGCGGTCACCACTCGCCCCTCGGCCAGCACCTGGGAGCCGGCGCCGAAGACCAGTTCCTTGACTGCCGCGTTGTAGGCAGGCATGCCGTCGATCGGCAGGTAGCCACGCGGCTTCGGGTCGGCGGCGAGCGCCTGCTCGGCCTTGCGCACGCACTCGAGCAGCGGGATCTTGCCGGACTCGTCGAGGTACACACCCACACCCAGGTTGACCTTCTCGGGGCGGGTGTCGGCGTTGTACGCCTCGGTGAGGCCGAGGATCGGGTCGGCCGGTGCCTGCTCGATGCCGGAGAACAAGGACATGGGAGAGGACCTCTCAGACGTGGGTTCGCCAGCATCCTAGGTGCAGGTGCTGGTCGTGCTCCCCGCCGATCTCAGGCAGAGACGCCGACTCCCCGGGGTGACGCGTGCGGCCACGCCGTCGAGTCGAATGGCTGGCGACCGCGCCCGGGTCGCGACAGACTGTCCCGGTGCCGAACCCCGAGGTGACGCGCGCGCGGCGCGGCCGGGTGCGCATGAGCAGCGCCCAGCGCCGAGACCAGCTGGTCGAGGTGGCGCGTTCCGCGTTCGCCGAGCGGGGGTTCGACGGCACCAGCGTGGAGGACATCGCCGCGCGGGCCGAGGTCAGCAAGCCCGTCGTGTACGAGCACTTCGGCGGCAAGGAGGGCCTGTACGCCGTGGTGGTCGACCGCGAGGTGCAGGCTCTGCACTCCGCGATCCGCCAAGCGATCACGACCCCCCAGGTCGGCTCCCGACGCCTCCTCGAGCGGAGCACGATGGCATTGCTGGACTACATCGAGAGCAGCCCCGAGGGGTTCCGCATCCTGGTCCGTGACTCCTCGGGCCCCTCCGGAGGGTCGTACGCCAGCATCCTCAACGACGTCGTCGTGCGCGTGGAGGGGGTGCTCGGGGCCGTCTTCAGCGACCGGGGGCTGGACCCCCGCGCCGCTCCCCTGTACGCCCAGGCGCTCACCGGCCTGGTCTCCATGACGGCGCAGTGGTGGCTCGACAACCCGCAGGTGCCCAAGCGAGAAGTCGCCACGCACGTGATGAACCTGGCCTGGAACGGGATGCACAGCCTTGAGAAGGACTTCCGCCTCTCCGACGAGGGCGGCCCTCTCGACGCAGCCCGGTGAGGTTGTCGGGCAGGCCCGCGCTGCTCGCCGTCTGCGGCCTGTTCGCCGTGAACGGCGCCACGCTCGGGTGCTACGCGGCTGCGCTCCCGGCGCTGCGCGAGGCGTACGGCCTTCGAGAGCGTGCCATCACCATCGCGTTGCTGGCGCTGGGGGTGGGGGCGATCCTCGGGCAGCAGGTCGCGGGGCGGCTCACCGAGCGGATCGGGTTGCGCCGGGCGTGCCTCGGGTCGGTGCCGCTGCTGGCGGTCGGGTCGTCGCTGCTGGGTCTGACCTCCTCGTACGCGGGCATGCTCGTCGCCGTGGTGACCCTGGGCCTCGCCAACGGCTTCCTCGACGTGGCGATGAACGCGCTGGCGGTCGAGATCGAGAAGGCGCGTCCGTTCCCGGTGATGAGCCGCATCCACGCGACCTGGTCGCTGGGCCAGCTCATCGGGTCGGGCATCGTGCTGCTCGCCTCCCGGTTCTGGCCCGGCCCGAGGCTGGTGCTGCCGTCGCAGGTGGCGATGGCAGTGGTGACCCTGCTGACCCTGGGAGCCCTCTGGCGGATCGTGCCTGACGTGGCGGTGGAGCCGCACGTCGACGCCTCGGGAGCACGCGTACGCGTCCCGCGCGCCGCGTACCTGCTCGGGCTGATGGCCATGGGCTTCGGCCTCGCGGAGGGCACCGCGATCGACTGGTCGGCGATCCACGTCGTCGACGTCACCGGGGTCTCCCCCGGTGTCGGCGCCCTCGGCGTCACCATGGCGACCGGGGCGATGATGCTGATCCGGCTCGTGGGCGACACGGTCGTGGCCCGCGTGGGCCGGGTGTGGGTGGTGCGGGCGGGGGCACTGGTCGCCGCCGCAGGTTTCCTGGCGGGCGCGCTGCTGTCATCCCTGCCGCTGGTGCTGCTGGGCTGGGCGCTCGTGGGCGCGGGCATCGGCATCATCGCACCGCAGGTGTACGCCGCCGCCGGCTACCTCGCCGGCCCACGCGGGCTGGCCGTGGCGGTGTCGTTCGGGTACACCTCGATCCTCGCCGGGCCCGCCGTCATCGGGTGGCTCATGCACAGCGTCGGCGTGCAGCGCACCATGCTGGCCCCGGCTGCCTTCGTCGCCCTGGTCGCTCTGGGCGCCGGGGTGATGCGCGCCGGGGAGCGTCCTGCCGCTGGTTGAGCAACCATCCCCCGAGGAACGAAGGGGATAGGCGTCGAGACGCCGCTGGTTGAGCAACCACCCCCTGAGAACGAAGGGGATGGGCGTCCAGACCCCGCTGGTCGAGCGCCAGCGAGACCTGACGGGGCATCCCTGCCGTCAGCCTTCCTCCCCACCTCGCCCCGGCATGGCCGACGGAACCTGCACAACCGGTGCGCATGGCGGCACAGGTCGCTCCACGGAGGACCAGCGCATGCGTTCGCACCGCTTGTGCAGGCACGCCACGACGCAGCGCCGCCGGGTGGCGGCACAGCCGTCCTCCCCCACCTCGCCCCAGCACGGCCGATGGGACCTGCACAACCGGTGCGCATGGTGGCACAGGTCGCCTCAGGAGGCACCAGCGCACGCATTCGCACCGTTGGTGCAGGTGGGCGACTGTCAGCCGGACTCCCGCTGACCCGACGTCGACGTACGCCCCGCCCGCCGCAGCCCCCGACCTGTCTTCTCCGGCTTCTCGCCGAACCTGACCTCGATCTCCTCCTGCCCCTTGAACCGCTGCATGCGGGCGTGGGCGGTGTAGCAGGCGACGTCCGCGGGGGTGAGGTCGACACGGTCGGTGAACGCCGTCAGCAGCGCGCGTGGGTAGAGCCGGTTGTGCAGCACCACGTTGAGCTCCGAGGCCATGACGATCGCGAAGATCGTGGTCCACAGCGCACCCAGCACACCGAGCACCGCGGACATCACCACGCGGGGGTTAGCGGCTCCGGGGCCGAGACGGCTCAGGTAGGCGATCACCGCCATCTGGCAGCCCTGCCACGCGGCCGCGGCAACCAGCGAGCCCGGGACGAACCAGCGCCACGGGCGTCGCTGAGCCACAGCCAGCTGCATGGCCACCAGGAAGACGGTCCCGTTGATGAGCGTGGAGGCCACGAAGCCGATGGGGTGACCGATGGGCCCGAGCCGGCTGAGGTAGTGCTGGCCGACCCAGCCGAGGGCGGTGGACAGCACGACGGACACCACCAGGATCACGAACAGCGCCGCACCCCTGACGCGGGCCATCACCGGGTTGGGGCGGCTGTTGCGCGGCACCTGCCACACGGTGTTCATGCCGTGCTGGAAGGCCACGGCGACACCGACTCCGCCGTACAGGGCACCCAGCAGACCCACGACCCAGCCGAGCGGCCCGCCGTGCAGGCCGGCGCGACCGGGGCCGCGGAGCCGCTCACCGACGAACGGGAGGTCGCCGAGAGGGGTCGAGGACACCAGGTCGAGCAGCCCGGGGATCCAACGGTCACCCATCGCGAGCAGGTTGCCGCTGAGCAGCAGGAGCGGGATGCCGGCAGCGAATGCGTAGTAGGTCATGGACGCGACGACGTGCATGCCGGCGTCCTCGAAGAACTTGTACGCCGTCGCGATCGGGACGCCGAGCCAGGCGTGCCGGCGCTGGTACGCGTCGAGGCGACCGACCACCCCCGCACCACCGGGCTCGGCGTGCGTCACGGCTGGGCCGGGTCGGAGAGCTCGTCGTCCAGGGTGACCATCAAGGACCGCAGCAGACGCGCCAGCTCCGTACGGTCGGAGGCGGGAAGGGCTGCGAGCAGCCGCTCCTCCGAGGTGAGCAGGTCGGCGAGCGCGTCGTCGACGAGCTCACGCCCGGCCGCGGTCAGGGAGACGATGGCCGCCCTGCCGTCGCTCGGGTCGGCGTCGCGAGAGACCAGGCCCCGCGCGGCCAGCCGGGTGATGCGGTTGGTCATGGTGCCGCTGGTGACGTGCGTGATGCGGGCCAGCTCGGTCGGCGAGAGACCGTACGGGTCGCCGCTGCGCCGCAGCGCCGCGAGCACGTCGAACTCCCACAGGGCGAGGTCGTGGGCGGTGAAGGCGAGGGAGCGGCTCTGGTCGACCCGCGCCGAGAGTCGGCTCACGCGGCTGAGCACGTCGAGCGGGCCCAGGTCGAGGTCAGGTCGCTCGCGAGACCACGCGGCGACGATCTCGTCCACCTCGTCGTGCCGCGTCATGGCGCACATCCTGCCATTGTGCGTACCGTGCTCCCCGTGCGCCTACCCGCCTGGAAGGACCTCATCCGCGACCCGCAGGTGCTGCGAGCCGGTCTCAACGTGTGGCCGACGTTCCTGTTCTCCGGCGTGCGGGTGACGCGCATCGCCCCCGACCTGAGCAGTGCGGAGGTGGTGCTGCGGCTGCGTCCGCTGACGGCCAACTTCCTGGGCACGCAGTACGGCGCCTCGATGGTGTCGATGGTCGACCCGTTCTGGGTGACGCTGCTCACGATGCGCCTCGGGCCGGAGTACCAGGTGTGGGACGCACGTCTCGAGGTCGAGTTCCTCAAGCCGGGACGTACGGACGTGCGGGTGCAGATCGAGATCCCCGACGACTTCGTCGAGGAGGTGGTTCAGGCGGCCGCGGGTGGAGAGAAGGTGCTGCGCTGGGTGAGCGACGACGTCGTGGACCGCTCTGGCGCCGTGGTGTGCCGCGTGCGGCGGCAGCTCTACATCCGCAAGAAGCGCTGACTCAGGCCATCTGCTCGGGGCCGTCCTGGGCCTCCAGGCTGTCGATGTCCTGCTCCAGCTGGGCGATCAGCTCCTCCTGGGCGTCGACCCGGCGGCGCAGCGCCTCGATGAAGGCGGGGTCGTCGTCGGGGGCGACCGTCCAGCCGTTGACCGGCTTGAGGAGCACCAGCCGGGGCCGGCCCAGAGCGAACCACGCCAGCGCACCCAGGACCGGCAGGCACACGATCGCCACGGCCCACGGAACCTTCGCCATGCTGCGAACGTTCATGGCACTGGCCTGCGCGCACTCGACGAGCGCGAAGACGCTCAGCGCGAGCGTGGTGACGATCAAGAGAAGCATCGGTGCCTCCGTGGGGTCTGCGGTTGGCCCCACTGTCGGGGCCAGGGGTGGTGCCCGGCCGGGATCCTGAGAAGTTCCTCACCAACGGGCTAACGCTGACCGTTGGGTACGACGACTGACTGCAGCTCGCCGACCGGCATCAAGCGTCCGCCGGTCGTAGAGAGCGCGAGCGTACCCCCTTGCCCCAGCGCAGACCAGCCGACATCCCAGAACGCTGTTACGCCCATCTCGTAGCCCGCACCCGGCGTCTTCGGCAGACGCTGATAGGCGTAGCCGCACGACGGCGACGGCTTCGGCGTGGACGAGGGGCCGGGCCACTCCGGCATGTCGGTGCACGTCACCTCCTGGCCGTCGCCCATGTCGAAGACCACACGCGTACGGCGAGCGACCAGGTTGATCGTGATGCCCTGCGTCGTCACCGACTGGGTCATCACCGACGGCCCGTCCACCCAGAGCCAGATCGGGTAGCCCACCGCCACGATCCCCCACTCGTTCAGCGAGGGGTCGGGGCCCACCTGAGGGGCAGGCTTCGGGATGCCCATCTGCATCACCGCCTGCTGGATCAGCTGGTACGTCAGCACCGGCTGCTGCACCTGCCCCGGAGCCGGTGGGGTGGGCAGGGCGGGGACGGTGCCGGCCGACTTCGCCTCCAGGCACGCCGGGTCCGTGGTGTTGCAGGTCAGCCACCGCTCGTCCACCGGCTGCAGGGTGAGAGAGGCGTCCGGCGCCGTGTTGCGCACGCCAGAGTCGTTGGTGCTCTTCCGCCGATCATCGGGGCTGGACTTGACGGTCGTTGTCGTCTGTTTCCCGCACGAGACGGCTGCCACGCCGCCGCCGCCAAAAGACACGCCAACGGTTCCGGAGCACCCGTCAGCACGGGCCGGTGATTGGTTGGCCACCACGAGTGCCGCTGCAAGCGCCGCAGCGAGCGCGACGAGACGGATCATGGGATGGGGCAGGTGTCGGCGGGTTCAAACTGCGAGGCGTACATCTTCAAGGCTCCGTCGTATCGCCTGAAGCTCCACCGGTACACCAATAGGACGCTTTCGCCCAGGTCCTTACCGGTGGCATCGACGTATCTTGAACCCCTCCCGTCCTCACAGGACTGCAGCGTGACCAGGGCATCGGGCGTCACCGGCTGATCGGACTCACGCATCGTCGCCTGAAACTTCAGTTGAAGCGGTTTGATCCCCTGATCCCGTTGATACTTCATCAGTTGCATGAAGTCACTTTTCGCCGGGTCGGCCATGGTCGCTTCGATTTCCCCCGTAGGCGCGGGATCGGCGACGCCGCCGGCCGCCATCAAACGTTTGCGCTCTTCGATCTGCCGCCTGTACACGCCCTTCGCCTCTTCGACCAGGGCCAGGTGTTTCTCGGCGGCGTCGTACGACTCCTTCGAGCACGGCGAGACCGAGGTGCGGTCGGCATTGGTGCACGAGTACGTGGGAGAGACCGTCGACACCGGCGTCGACGGGCGCGTGCCGACCGTCGACGCGCATCCGGCCACGACGACGACAGCCAGGGCGGCGACCATTGCCCTCATCCAGCCTCCTCGGGGTGAGGGCTCCACCCTGCCCAGCCCGGTTCTCCCCGGCAACCCCTTCCGCAAGATCTGTGGACAACCGCCGGCATCCTCCGTTCTGCTCCTGGCATCCGTCTGAACGGCAGCGAGGAACAGAAACGGAACTGATGTTGCGGAGACCCTGGGGGGACGATCCGTCCGCGCTCAGGCGATCAGTCGGGCACCGTGGACCGGGCCGGCCACGCGGCGTACGGACCTCGCGACCCCTTCGCTGGAGAGCCGAACCGAGAGGTCGACCGCGGCGTTCTCGTCGGCGGCCAGGAAGGCGACGGTCGGGCCCGACCCGCTCACGATCCCACCCAGGGCCCCGCACTCCATGCCGGCGTCGAGGGTGCGGCGAAGCTCGGGGTACAAGGCCAGCGCGGCTGGCTGCAGGTCGTTCGTCAGCGCCTCGCCCACGCCGCGCGCGTCGGCGGCGGCCAGCGCGTTCATCAGCACCGGCGGCACCGACAGGTCGGGGTCCACGTCTCCGAGCTCGTCGAACCGCCCGTACACCGCCGGCGTCGACAACCCCTTCGCCGCGAACGCCAGCACCCAGTGGAAGCTGCCACGGCTGAGTGCCGGGACCAGCTGCTCCCCCCGGCCGGTGCCCACGGCGCACCCGCCCATCAGCGCGAACGGCACGTCGCTCCCGACCCGGCCCCCCAGCGTCTGGAGGTCTGCTGGAGAGGTGTCCAGGTCCCACAGCACCGAGCACCCCAGCAGCGCGCCCGCCGCGTCGGCCGACCCCCCGGCCATGCCGCCGGCCACGGGGATCTGCTTGCGGATCACGATGCGGGCACCGAGGTCCGGCGACCCGTACTTCTTGCGCAGCAGCTCAGCCGCCTTCACGGCGAGGTTGGTGCGATCCACCGGAACGCCCGAGGCTCCCTCGCCGGACACCTCCACGCTGATCCGCCCCGGCTCGCCCTCGGTGACGGCCACCTCGTCGTACAAGGACACCGCCTGGTACAAGGTCGCCACGGGGTGGTAGCCGTCCTTGCGCACCGGCCCCACCCGCAGCGTGAGGTTCAGCTTCGCCGGCACGTGCACCCGAACCGTGCCGAACTCCGTCTCCTCGCTCGCGGTCATGGTGCGACGCTACCCAACGAGTCCGTACGCGCCGGCAACAGCTCCGCCATCCGCGCGAACTCCGCGATCCCGAGCGTCTCCCCGCGCGCCGTCGGGTCGACACCGGCGGCCGCCATGGCGTCCGACGCCGCCGCCGACCCCCCGTACATCCCACCCACCGCCGACCGCAGCATCTTCCGCCGCTGCCCGAACGCCGCGTCCACCACCGCGAACACGTCCTCCCGCGAGGCCGCCGTCACGGGTGCATCCCGTCGCACGAGCGAGACCAGCCCCGAGTCGACGTTCGGAACCGGCCAGAACACCGTCGGCGGCACGGTGCCCACCCGGGTCGCCTCCGCATACCACGCCACCTTCGCCG
Organism: uncultured Propionibacteriaceae bacterium; assembly: GCA_936924635.1. Lineage (GTDB taxonomy): Bacteria > Actinomycetota > Actinomycetes > Propionibacteriales > Propionibacteriaceae > Fen-668. The sequence continues at coordinate 2,404 of CAKZHP010000126.1, read as the reverse complement.
ACGGCACCCCGTACACCTTCGACCCCGGCGCCGCCGAGATCCGGTCGGCCACCTCCAGCTGCACCATCACCAGGCCGCGCTCCCAGGTCGGGAACGTCTCCAGCATGTGCAGCAGCACCGGCACCGACACGTTGTACGGCAGGTTGGCCACCACTGCGGTGAGCGGCGGCCCGGGCAGCTCGGTGACCCGCAGCGCGTCGGCCTCCACCACCTCGAGGCGGCCGGCGGCCTCGGGCATCAGCTCCGACACCGTACGCACCAGACGACCCGCCAGCGAGGGCTCGATCTCGACCGCCACGACACGCGCCCCGGCCTCCAGCAGGCCCAGCGTCAGCGACCCGAGGCCCGGCCCGATCTCGCACACCACGTCGTCTGGCCCGACACCCGACAGCGCGACGATGCGGCGCACCGTGTTGGCGTCCACCACGAAGTTCTGGCCGCGCTGCTTGCTGGGGCGCAGGTCGAGCTCGGCCGCCAGCCGCCGGACCGTCGACGGGTCGAGGAGGCGCCCCATCAGCCGTCGTCACCCCAAGGGCCCCCGAACGCCGCGAACGCGTTGGCGGTCAGCAGCTGGCAGGTCTCGGTCAGGTCCCAGCCGCGCTGCTCGGCGACGAAGCGCACCGTGTGGGGCAGCAGGTAGGCCGCGTTGGCCTTGCCGCGCTCGGGCACGGGCGTGAGGTACGGCGCGTCGGTCTCCACGAGCACCCGGTCGCGGGGTGTCGCCTGGAGGGCCTCGCGCAGGTGGGCGTTCGCCTTGTACGTCACCACGCCCGGGAACGACAACCAGTAGCCGCGTTCCACGCAGCGGCGCGCCAGGTCGGCGTCACCGGAGAAGCAGTGCATCACCACCCGTTCCGGGGCCGCCGAGGCCGCCAGCACGCCGAGCACGTCGTCGTGGGCGTCGCGGTCGTGGATGACGAGCGTGAGCCCGGACTGCACCGCGATTTCGATGTGCGCCGCGAACGCCTCCCGCTGCCGGCGCTGCCCGTCCTCGTCGGTGGTGCGGAAGTAGTCCAGGCCGGTCTCGCCCACGCCGCGTACGTGGGGGCCCGCTGCCGCGAGCCGCGCGACCGCATCCAGGCCGGCCGCCACCTTCTCGGGGTGGCGCGCCACCTCGTTGGGGTGCAGCGCCACGTTGGCGACCACGGAGGGGAACTGGTCGGCGATCTCCACGCAGCGCCGCGAGCTCTCCTCGTCGACGCCCACCTCCACCATGCGCTCCACCCCGACCTGCTGGGCGAGGGCGATCGAGTCCCGGAGGGACAGGTGCGACATCTCCTCGACCGACTGCAGGTGTGTGTGCGCGTCCACCACCGAGGCCGGCAGCGGTGGGGGCAGGGGCGGAAGACCGAGGTCGTCGAGGATCACAGGGTCAGTCAACCAGCCCCGGCACCCCCAGGCCGCAGCGGGCCTGCACAACCGGTGCGCATACGTGCACTGGTCGCCCGGAGGGGCAGGAGTGCCACCACGCGCACCGGTTGTGCAGGGCTCAGCCCGCAGACCGGGAGGCGTCGTACAGCTCGCGGCGGTCCACCCCCGTGGCCGCCGCAACCGCAGCCGCCGCCGCAGACCGCTTCTCCCCCGCCGCCACGCGCTCGGCGACCTGCTCCACCGCCTGCTCCAGCGTCACCGGGCCGGAGGTCGCCCCCTCGATGACCACGGTGATCTCGCCCAGCACCCCATCCGCGGCCCAGGCGGCGAGCTCGGCCAGGGTGCCGCGCCGCACCTCCTCGTAGGTCTTGGTGAGCTCCCGGCACACCGCGGCCCGCCGGCTCTCCCCCAGCACCGCGGCCGCGTCGCCCAGCAGGTCGCCCAGCCGGTGCGGTGCCTCGAAGAGCACCACGGTGCGGGGCTCTGACGCCAGCGCCGTCAGCGCTGCACGCCTGGGCCCGCCCTTGCGCGGCAGGAAACCCTCGAAGCAGAACCGGTCGCACGGCAGCCCCGACACCGCCAGCGCCGTCAGCACCGCCGATGGGCCCGGCACGGCCGTCACCCGCACCCCGGCCTCGATCGCGGCCGCCACCAGGCGATACCCCGGGTCAGACACCGACGGCATGCCCGCGTCGGTGACCAGCACGACCCGCCTGCCCGCCTGCAGCTCGGCCACCAGCCCGGCAGTGCGCGACGCCTCGTTGCCCTCGAAGTAGGAGACCACACGGGCCTCCGTGCGCACCTCCAGCCGCCGCAGCAGCGCGCTGAACCGCCGGGTGTCCTCCGCCGCCACGACGTCGGCCGACATCAGCGCCCGGAGCAGCGCCGGCGAGGCGTCCCCCACGTCGCCGATCGGCGTTCCGGCAAGGACGAGCACTCCTGTTCCCACGGCCCCATCCTCGCGTACGCACCTCGCCGCCGACTCCCCCGGGGACGCACGCCGCCCCCGCCCGCACCGGGCCCCACGGGCCCG
>CAKZHP010000125.1 GCA_936924635.1 uncultured Propionibacteriaceae bacterium | reverse complement strand
CGACCTGCGCTGCCGGACCGCGGCCCCGCCCGCGGAACCCGCTCCGTGGGCATCGGGCAGCCGGCCGGCCTGGGGCGGCGCTACCCGCTGACGGCTGGCGAGACGGCGCGCCGGAGCGGCTCAGCGGGTGGCGTTGGCGTTGGTGACGATGACCGACACGTTGTGCCCGCCGAAACCGAAGGAGTTGTTGAGGGCGGCGAGGTCACCGGCCGGCAGCTCGCGGGTGGTGTTCGCGGCGATGTCGATGCCGAGGCCTGGCTCGGGGTTGTCCAGGTTGATGGTGGGGGGCACGACCCGCTCCTGCAGCGCCTTCACGCAGGCCACGGTCTCCAGGGCACCGGCGCCGCCGAGCAGATGCCCGGTCATCGACTTGGTGCTGGTCACCACGCAGTCGTCGACGGCGTCGCCCAGAACCTCGCGTACGGAGGCGGCCTCGACCGGGTCGCCGGCCGGCGTCGAGGTGCCGTGGGCGTTCACGTGCTTGATGTCACCGGGCGTGAGCCCCGCGTCGCGCAGGGCGTGGTCCATGGCCAGCACCTGGCCCCGCTGCGACGGGTTCGTCATGTCCAGTGCGTCCGACGTGGTCCCGGCACCGGCCAGGGTGCCGTAGATCCGGGCGCCTCGGGCCTGCGCGTGCTCCAGCGTCTCGATCACGAGGCAGGCCGCCCCCTCGCCGAGCACGAAGCCGTCCCGGTCCACGTCCCACGGGCGCGAGGCGCGGGTAGGGTCGTCGTTGCGGCGGCTGAGGGCCTGCATCTGGCCGAAGGCGGTGACCGGCAGCGGGTGGATGACCGCCTCGGTGCCGCCCACCAGCGCGATGTCGGCGCGGCCCAGGGTGATCAGGTCAAGGGCGTGCGCGATGGCCTCGTTCGACGACGCGCACGCCGAGACCGGGGCATGGACGCCGCCGCGGGCGAGCAGCCGGATGCCGACGTTGGCGGCCGGCGCGTTCGCCATCAGCATGGGGATGGTGAGGGGCGACACCCTTCGGGGCCCCTTCTCCTTGTGCACGTCCCACTGCCCGAGCAGCGAGTGCAGCCCGCCGATGCCGGAGGCCAGGGAGACCACCAGCCGGTCGGGATCGACGGTGTTCTCGCCGTCGAGGCCCATGCCGGCGTCGGCCCAGGCCTCGAGCGCGGCGACCAGGCCCAGCTGGGACGATCTGTCGAGGCGGCGGGCGACCACGCGGTCCAGGACTTCCGTGGGGTCGACGGCTGCCTGGGCGGCGATCTGCGTGCTGAGGTCGGCGGCCCACTCGGCCTCGATGCGGGAGACGCCGCTGGTGCCGGCGAGCAGGGCCGACCAGGTGCTGTCGAGGTCGCCTCCGAGCGGGGTGGTGGCGCCGAGTCCGGTGATGACGACGGTGGGCATGGCGGTCCTTCGGGTCAGGTGTCGCGGGTGAACGGGGGGCGGCGCCGGTCCAGCGCCGCCCCTCGCGTACGTCAGGCCTGCGCGCGCTCGATGTAGGCGACGGCGTCGCCGACGGTGCGGAGGTTCTTGGCGTCCTCGTCAGGGATGGAGACGCCGAACTTGTCCTCGCAGGCGTAGATGATCTCGACCATCGACAGGGAGTCGACGTCGAGGTCCTCGGTGAACGACTTGTCGAGCTGGACGTCCTCGACCGCGACACCCGCGACGTCGTTGACGATCTCGGCGAGCTGCCCGCGGATCTCTTCGGTGGTGGCCATGCTTTCTCCTTTGTTGGGGACTGGTGGGGAACTCAGGGGAGGGCGACGACCTGGCCGGCGTAGACCAGCCCGGCGCCGAACCCGATCAGGAGGGCCGTCTGGCCCGACGATGCCTGGCCGCTGCTCAGCAGCTCGTCCATGGCGATCGGCACCGAGGCGGCGGAGGTGTTGCCGATGTGGCGGATGGAGCGTGCCACGACCACCTCCTCCGGGAGCGACAGGTGACGCAGCATGGAGTCTGTGATCCGGTTGTTCGCCTGGTGGGGGATGAAGACGTCCAGCTCTGCGGGGGAGACCCCGGTCTCCTCGAGGATCTTCGAGGCGGCGTCGGCGATGAACGTGGTCGCCCAGCGGAAGACCGGCTTGCCGTCCATGGCGAGCGTCGGCATCCGGCCCTCGGGGACGGCGTCGCGGAAGTCCTTGGTCTGCGCGATGACATGACCCTGGCTGCCGTCAGAGCCCCAGACCACCGGGCCGATGCCGGGGGTGTCGTCGGCCACCACCACGGTCGCCCCAGCGCCGTCGGCGAACAGGAACGCCGTGGAGCGGTCGCCCTTGTCGGTGATGTCGGAGAGCCGCTCGGCGCCGACGACGAGCACCGTGGTGGCAGCGCCGGTGCGGATCAGGGCGTCGGCCTGGGCGAGCGCGTAGCAGTAGCCGGCGCAGGCGGCCGAGACGTCGTACGCCGCCGGGTCGGAGATGCCGAGCTCGTGCGCGAGCAGCGGTGCCAGCGCCGGCGTCTGGCTGAAGTGCGTGACGGTCGCACAGATGATCGCGTCCACCTGCGACGCTTCGATGCCGGCGTGCGCCAGCGCCTTGCGCGATGCCTCGGTGACCATCAGCAGCAGCGGCTCGTCGTCGCTCGCCCAGCGACGCTCGACGATGCCGGTGCGCTGCTGGATCCACTCGTCGCTCGAGTCGATCATCGTGCACATCTCCTCGTTGGAGACGATGCGACGAGGCAGGAAGGAGCCCACGCCCGCGATGCGGGAGCCGGCGCGGACGGGGCGCTGGGTGATGGTGCCGGTCATGCGGGGTCCTCCTGGGGCTGCGGTGCGGGCTCGCCGGCGTGCCGGTCGCAGAACGCGCGGGCCTCGTCGATCTGGTCAGGGGTGTTGAGGGTGAACAGCTCGGCCGTGCGCAGGTGGCGCTTGGCGATGCCGGTGAGGGTGCCGGCGGGGGTGAGCTCCAGCAGGCCCGTCACGCCGAGGGCGGCCATGGTCTCCATGCAGAGGTCCCAGCGCACGGGGCTGGCGATCTGCGACACGAGCCGGCCGACGTACTCACGGCCCGACGCGACCGCCTGGCCATCGGCGTTCGACAGCAGCGTGACCGTGGGGTCCTGCGCCTCGGCGGCGTCGGCGAGCGGGCGCAGGTGCTCGACCGCTGGGGCCATGTGCACGGTGTGGAAGGCGCCCGCCACGCTGAGCGGCACGACGCGCGCTCGGCGCGGGGGGTTGGCGGTGAGCTGCTCGACCTGCTCGACCGTGCCACCGGCGACGACCTGGCCCGGGCCGTTGTTGTTGGCGGGCGTCAGCCCCGCGGCCTCGATCGCCGCACGTACCTCGTCGGGGTCACCGCCCACGACCGCCGCCATCGAGGTGGGGCGCGTGGTGGCAGCCTCGGCCATCGCCTTGCCGCGCTCCCGAACCAGGGTCATCGCGGTCTCGGGGGAGAGCACCCCGGCGAGGGTGGCAGCGGTGAGCTCACCCACCGAGTGGCCGGCGAGCAGGCCCACCGGCGGGCTGGAGACGGTGGGCTCGCCGGTGGTGCTCAGCTCGGCGGCCACGGCGACCCCGGCGGCGACCAGCAGCGGCTGGGCCACCGCGGTGTCGCGGATGGTGTCGGCGTCGGCCTCCGAGCCCATCCGCGCGAGGTCGACGCCAACCACCTCGGACAGCCGGGCGATCCGCGCGGCGAACGTGGGCAGCTGCAGCCAGGGCGAGAGGAAACCCGGGGTCTGGGCCCCCTGACCGGGGGCGACGATGGCAAGCACGTCCGCCATCGTTTCGTGAGATCGCTGCAGGCGTCGTGCAGGACACGACGAAGTTCGGAGCCTGATTGTTGTGGAGATGCGACAAACCTCATCCTCTGCTCGACCTGGTCGAGCAGAGGAACAGCACCACCTCCGGCGATCCCAGCACGCCCGGGGTCTGACGTTGCCCGGCCCTAGGCTCGGGCCATGAAGCGCTACTGGGTGATCGTCGCTTCTCGCGACCATGCCCGCCGCGGTCTGCGTGGCGGGTTCGTCATGGCCAACCACGGTCGGCGTGACCCGCTGGCGCGCATGTCACCCGGCGACGGCATCCTCATCTACTCGCCGACCGAGTCCTACCCCCGGGGCACCCCGTCGCGCGCGGTGACCGTCGTCGGCGAGGTGACCGGGGAGGAGCCGGAGCCCAGCGATGTCATCGAGGGCGGCTTGCGTCGCGCGGCAGACCTGCACGAGGTGGAACCGGTCGCGCTGGCAGACATCCGTGAGCACCTGCCGACCACGCGGCTGCGGTTCGGCTTCTTCGAGCTCGACGCGGGCGACGCGAGAGCGATCCTGGCGATGACCTCGCCCGGCTGAGTCGCTCGGCCCCCAGGGACGTCCGGTCGTCGGGCAGGTCAGTCTGCGGCGTAGAGGCGGCCGAGGGTGAGGGCGAGGCGCAGCACGTACGCGGAGCGCGGCTCGCCGGGGTGGTAGCCGGTGACCTCCTGGATGCGGCGCAGCCGGTACCGGACCGTGTTGGGGTGCACGAACAGGGCGCGAGCAGCGGCCTCGATGGCGCCGCCCTCGTCGACGAACGCCACCAGGGTGGCCAGCAGCTCCCCGCCGGCCGCCAGCAACGGCTCGTACACGTCGGTCACCAGCGCCCGGCGGGCGTGCCCGTCGCCGGCCAGGGCCCGCTCTGGCAGCAGCTCCACGGCGGTCACCGGCCGGGGGGCGCCCGGCCACGCCTTGGCGGCCCGCATGCCGGCGAACGCCGACCGGGCCGAGGCTCCCGCCTCGACCAGGTGGTCGACCACGGGCCCGGCCACCACCGGCCCGTCACCGAAGTGGGGGAGCAGCCGCTGGGCCGTCGCGAGCGGGCTGTCGGCCAGCGCCGACCCGCCGACCACGACGACCAGCCGGTCTCCCTGGATGGCGGCCAGGGCGTCCAGCCCGCCCCGCGACGCGCTGCGGCGCAGCGACTCGATCTGGTCGTGCGCCCCCGCCGGCGCGACCCCGACGATCACGGTCACGGCGCCGGGGGACTGCCAGCCCAGGGTGGACGCGCGTGAGACAAGGGTCTCGTCGGCCTCGCCGCGCACCACCGAGTCGACGACGAGGGACTCCAGCCGGGCGTCCCAGCCACCGCGCACCTCGGCGGCCGTGGCGTAGATCTCTGCCGCCGCGAAGGCCACCTCTCGGCTGAAGTACAGCGCCGCCTGCGTCACCACGGCCCTGTCGCCGCGCGGCAGCTGCTGCACCTGCCGCTCGACCCCCTCCACGGTGGTGCGCACCAGCTCGACGGTCTGCTGCAGCGTGATCCGGCGCATCACCTCCCGGGGGGCCACCGCGAACATGGCTCCCGCGTCCACGGGCTCGTCGTCCTCGTCGGCCAGCCAGGCCACGAAGGCGTCGATCCCGGCGCGGGCGACCATGGTGATCCAGGACCGGTCCTCGGCGTCGAGGTCGCCGAACCACTCGTGGCGGGCGTCCATCTCCGTGAGGGTCGCGGTCGTCGTCGCCGCCGAGAGGTCAGCCAGGCGCCGCACCACCTGGGCGCGGGCGCGGCCGGAGGGGACCAGGGTGCGACCCCGCACGCGCTCCCCACCGCCGGTCTTCGCCATGGCGTCAGCGTAGGGTGTCGCCGTGACGAGCCCTGCCGGAGCCGTGCCCCTGACACCCGCGGACGCGCTGCGGGAGATCGCCTACTGGCTGGACCGGGCACGGGCCGACTCCCGCAAGGCGCAGGCGTTCCGCGCCTCGGCCTCCCGCATCGACGCTCTCAGTGACGAGCAGCGTGCCCGGCACGCCGCTGACGACACCTGGGGCCAGATCGCAGGCATCGGGCCGAGCTCGGCGAGCGTGATCCGGCAGGCGGTGGCGGGGCAGGTGCCGGACTACCTGGCGAAGGTACGGGCCTCCGCGAGACCCCTGACCAGCGGAGGGCAGACGCTGAGGGCGGCCCTGCGCGGCGACCTCCACTGCCACACCGAGGCCTCGGACGGCTCGGCGCCGCTCGCCGAGATGGCCGCGACGGCCACGTCGCTCGGGCACGCGTACCTGCTGATCACCGACCACTCGCCCCGGCTCACCGTCGCGCACGGGCTCTCACCCGAACGGCTGGCCGAGCAGGGCCGGGCCATCGACGAGCTCAACGCCGCCGGCGAGGGCGTCCGGGTCCTGAAGGGCATCGAGGTCGACATCCTCGACACCGGCGCGCTGGACCAGACACCCGAGGCCCTCGCCTCCCTCGACGTGGTGGTGGCCAGTGTGCACTCGAAGCTGCAGATGGACGCGGAGTCGATGACCCACCGGATGGTCGCCGCGGTCGCGAACCCCCGCACGAACGTGCTCGGTCACTGCACCGGGCGCCTCGTCGAGGGCGGCCGCGGTCGCCGGCCGGAGTCCCGCTTCGACGCCGAGGTGGTCTTCGAGGCGTGCCGTCAGATGGGTGTGGCGGTGGAGATCAACTCGCGCCCCGAGCGCTGCGACCCGCCCGACGACCTGCTGGCGCTGGCCCGGGACACGGGCTGCCTGTTCTCGATCGACACCGATGCGCACGCACCCGGTCAGATGGACTTCCTCTGGTACGGGTGCGAGCGCGCGGAGGCCGCGGGGATCCCGGCCGAGCGGGTCGTCAACACCTGGCCTCTCGACGAGCTGCTGGACTGGGCGCGGCCCTGAGCCAGGCGACGCGTTGTCGAGCTTTCACCGTCAACCCGCACGCTGGGGGCTAGAGTCCTGCTCGCCCCAGGCCCGAGCCTGGTGCCCACCACCACGAGGGGACCTGCCGTGACCGCACCGCTCCGCCGCACCCGCGCGGCCCTGGCCGCCATGACCGCGCTCGCCGCGCTCAGCGTCTCGGCCTGCGCCAACTACAGCACGACCACGCCGGGCGCGAGCGGCTCGGCCGCGGCCTCCGGCGCCACGGTGCCGCTGGTCCAGCCCGGCAAGCTGCTGGTCTGCACGCACCTGTCGTACAAGCCGTTCCAGTACCGCGAGGGCTCAAAGGTGGTCGGGTTCGACGTCGACATCATGGACCTGGTGGCGAAGAAGCTGAACGTCACGCAGGAGATCGTCGACATCGAGTTCGCGCAGATCACCTCCGGCGCGGTGTTCGCGGCCAAGAAGTGCGACGCCGGCGCTGCCGCAGTGACCGTCACCGACAAGCGCAAGGAGGCGGTGCTCTTCTCCGACCCGTACTTCAAGGCGACGCAGGCCCTGATCACCAAGGACTCCTCGGTCACCGACCTGGCGAGCCTCAAGGGCAAGAAGCTCGGTGTGCAGTCCGACACCACCGGTCTGGAGTACGCGGAGAAGAACAAGGCCCAGTACGGCTACGAGATCGTCGTGTTCGACGACATGCCGTCGGAGCTCGCCGCGGTGCTGGCCGGGACCGTGGCCGCCGGCATCAACGACAACGGCGTGGTCTACGACTACGCCAAGGAGAACCCGACCATGAAGGTGGTCAAGGAGTTCGACACCGGTGAGGTCTACGGGATGCTCTTCGACAAGAACAACCAGGCCCTGGCCAAGCTGACCAACGACGCCCTCACGCAGGCCAAGAGCGACGGCACCTACGCGACGATCTACAAGAAGTGGTTCAACGCCGAGCCCCCCAAGTGACGCGTTGACGTAGTGACCCCCGCGCCTGCCGCGGCGCGGGGGCCGACACCGGTCGACGAGGACCGGGCAAGAGAGGGGCCGCCATGAGCGCCACCACCACACCCGCGCCGCCACGGAGGCTGTCACCCCGGCGGCGAGCCCAGCGCTGGCGGTTCGTCCAGTACGGCATCCTCGCGCTGGCCGTCCTCCTGGCGATCCTCTTCGTCGACGGGCGGCAGGTGACACAGGCGTTCCTGCGCCCCGACCTGGTCACCAAGGCGTTGGCCGGAGGGCTCGGCAGGGCGCTGCTGAACACGATCGTCTACACCGCGGGCGGCTTCGTGCTGGGCCTTTTCCTGGGCACGGTCCTGGCCCTGATGAAGCTGTCGTCGGTGGCGCCGTACCGGTGGATCGCGACCGCGTACATCGAGTTCTTCCGCGGCCTGCCGGCGATCATCGTGTTCATGGCGTTCAGCCTGATCGCGCTGGCGTTCCCGGGCCTGCGGATCCCCGGCGGGATCTACGGCACCGTGTGGCTGGCGCTGGCGATCGTGGGCGCTGCGTGCATGGCGGAGACCGTGCGCGCCGGCATCCAGGCGGTGCCGAAGGGGCAGGTGGAGGCGGCCCGCTCCCTGGGCATGCCCACGGGCGCGGCGATGCGGCGGATCGTGCTGCCGCAGGCGTTCCGCATCATCACCCCGCCGCTGACGAACGAGCTCATCATGATGACCAAGGACTCCTCCCTGGTGTACGTGATCGGCCTCAGCAAGGACGCGTACGAGCTGACCAAGTACGGACGTGACATGGCCAGCACGTTCGCCAACCTGACGCCGCTGGTGGTGGCGGGGGCCGCGTACCTGCTCATCACGGTGCCGCTGGGCATGGTGGTGCGGCGGATGGAGAAGAAGGCGGCGAGGGCGCGATGAGCGAGCACGTGGCTGCCACCGGGCAGCGTGACGACGAGATCCAGATCTACAACCTCCACAAGTCGTTCGGCGACCTGGAGGTGCTCAAGGGGATCACCACGGTGGTGCACCGCGGCGAGGTGGTGTGCGTCATCGGGCCGTCCGGCTCGGGCAAGTCGACGCTGCTGCGCTGCGTGAACCTGCTGGAGCAGCCCACCTCGGGGCAGATCTACATCATGAACGAGGAGATCACCGACCCCGACGCCGACATCGACGGCCTGCGCACCAAGGCCGGCATGGTGTTCCAGGGGTTCAACCTGTTCCCGCACCTGACGGCCCTGGAGAACTGCACCATCGCCCAGGAGGTGGTGCTGCGACGTACGGCGGCGCAGGCGAGGGAGGTCGCCCTGGCCAACCTCACCAAGGTGGGGCTGGGGGAGCGGTCCGGCTCGTACCCCACCCAGATGTCGGGCGGCCAGCAGCAGCGCGTGGCCATCGCCCGGGCGCTGAGCATGGACCCGGAGATGATGCTCTTCGACGAGCCGACCTCCGCGCTCGACCCCGAGCTGGTGGGCGACGTGCTGGCCGTGATGCGCGACCTGGCCGCGGAGGGCATGACGATGATGGTCGTCACCCACGAGATGACGTTCGCCCGCGAGGTAGCCGACCGGGTGATCTTCATGGACGGCGGCGTGATCGTCGAGGAGGGCCCGCCTGCCGAGGTGATCGGCAACCCCCAGCACGCCCGCACGCGTACGTTCCTGCAGCGAGTGCTCGACCCGACGCGGGTGCATCCCGAGCCGGAGGGTCTGGCCGCCGACATCGGGTGACCGCGCCGCAGCGACGTGACAAGATGACCTAGATCGAGCATGTCTTCTCGCACATGAAAGGCGACGCACCGTGACCCAGAGCGACGAGGTCGGCCCCATCCTCAACGGGCTGCCCACGAACCTTCCCGACACCGACCCCGAAGAGACGGGCGAGTGGCTGGAGTCGCTGGACGGGCTGATCGAGGCTGACGGCCGCAACCGTGCGCGCTACATCATGCTGCGGCTGCTGGACCGCGCTCGGGAGAAGCAGATCGGCGTGCCGTCGCTGACGGCCACCGACTACGTCAACACCATCCCCAAGGCCATCGAGCCGGAGTACCCCGGCGACGAGTCGATCGAGCGCGAGTACCGCCACCTGCTGCGCTGGAACGCCGCGATCATGGTGCACCGCGCGCAGCGGGCCGGCATCGGCGTCGGCGGTCACATCTCCTCGTACGCGTCGTCGGCGACCCTGTACGAGGTCGGCTTCAACCACTTCTTCCGCGGGCAGGACGCCCCTGGGGGAGGCGACCAGATCTTCTTCCAGGGCCATGCGTCCCCCGGCATGTACGCCCGGGCGTTCCTCGAGGGGCGGCTCACCACCGACCAGCTCGACGGCTTCCGTCAGGAGCACAGCCACGTCGTCAACGGGCTGCGGCTGGGCCTCCCGTCCTACCCGCACCCCCGCCAGATGCCCGACTTCTGGCAGTTCCCGACGGTGTCGATGGGCATCGGACCCATGAACGCCATCTACCAGGCGTCGTTCAACCGTTATCTCCACAACCGCGGCCTCAAGGACACCTCCGACCAGCAGGTCTGGGCGTTCCTCGGCGACGGCGAGATGGACGAGCCGGAGTCCCGCGGCTTCCTGCAGTGGGCTGCGATGGAGGAGCTCGACAACCTCACCTTCGTCGTCAACTGCAACCTGCAGCGCCTCGACGGCCCCGTGCGCGGCAACGGCAAGATCATCCAGGAGCTGGAGGCGTTCTTCCGCGGCGCGGGCTGGAACGTCATCAAGGTGATCTGGGGATCGGGTTGGGACCCGCTGCTGGAGGCCGACTCCGAGGGTGCGCTCGTCAACGTGATGAACACCACCACTGACGGCGACTACCAGACGTTCCGGGCCAACGACGGTGCGTACGTGCGGGACAAGTTCTTCGGTCGTGACCCGCGGACCGCGGCGATGGTGAAGGACTGGTCCGACGACGACATCTGGCGCCTCAACCGCGGCGGCCACGACTACCGGAAGGTGTACGCGGCGTACAAGGCGGCGACCGACTTCACCGGCGCCCCGACGGTGATCCTGGCCCACACCATCAAGGGCTACTTCCTGGGGTCGCACTTCGCCGGCCGTAACGCCACGCACCAGATGAAGAAGCTGGCGCTCGACGACCTCAAGACCTTCCGCGACCGCACCGGTGTGCCGGTCACCGACGAGGTGCTCGAGGCCGACCCGTACCTGCCTCCCTACTACCACCCGGGGCCCGAGGACCGGCGCATCCAGTACATGCTGGAGCGGCGCAAGGCGCTCGGCGGCTACCTGCCCGAGCGGCGCGGCAAGCAGTCCAAGGCGCTCACGCTGCCCGGCCCGAAGGCGTACGAGGGTGTCAAGAAGGGCTCGGGCAACCAGCCCATCGCGACCACCATGGCCTGGGTGCGGCTGCTCAAGGACCTGCTGCGCGACAAGGAGTTCGGCAAGCACGTGGTGCCGATCATCCCCGACGAGGCGCGCACGTTCGGCATGGATGCGTTCTTCCCGACGCTGAAGATCTACAACCCCCACGGCCAGAACTACACCCCGGTCGACAACGAGCTGATGCTCGCCTACCGGGAGTCGATCAGCGGGCAGATCTACCACACCGGCATCAACGAGGCCGGCTCGGTGGGCGCATTCACGGCGGCCGGCACGGCGTACGCGACGCACGGTGTGCCCATGGTGCCGGTCTACGTCTTCTACTCGATGTTCGGCTTCCAGCGCACGGGTGACTTCATCTGGGCGGCGGCCGACCAGCTGGCGCGCGGCTTCCTGATCGGCGCCACGGCCGGCAAGACCACCCTGACCGGCGAGGGCACGCAACACATGGACGGGCACTCCCCGCTGCTGGCGATGACCAACCCGGCGGTGAAGTCCTACGACTGCGCGTACGCCTACGAGCTGGCGCACGTCATGGAGGCCGGCCTGGAGGAGATGTACGGCGAGAACGCTCGCGACGTCATCTACTACCTCACCGTGTACAACGAGCCGATGCCGCAGCCGGCGGAGCCGGAGGACGTCGACGCCGAGGGCATCCGCAAGGGCATGTACCTGCTGGCCGCGGGCAACGGCGACGGTGTCGGTGAGGACGCGCGCCGCTGCCAGCTGCTCGCCTCCGGCGTGGCGGTGCCGTGGGCGCTCGAGGCACAGCAGCTGCTGAAGGAGGAGTACGGCATCGTCGCCGACGTGTGGAGCGTGACCAGCTGGATCGAGCTGTCGCGCGAGGCGATCGCGGCGAACAAGGCCAACTTCGACGACGGCGGCGACCGGGTCCCGTACGTGACGCAGCGGCTCACCGACCGCCCGGGCCCCGTGATCGCGGTCTCCGACTACGCCACCGAGCAGCAGAACCTGCTGGCGCCGTACGTGCCGGGAGACTTCTTCGCCCTGGGCGCCGACGGCTTCGGCTTCTCCGACACCCGCGCGGCGGCACGGCGCTACCTGAAGATCGACGGCCCGTCGATCGCAGTGGCGGCGCTGCGCCAGCTGGGTCGCACCGGCGACGTGCCCATGGAGTGGGCCAGCGAGGCGTACGACAAGTGGAAGATCGACGACCCCGCGTCCGGTGCCTCCGGCGCGGTCGGCGGCGACTCCTGAGGAGCACAGGGGCGATGACGAGGACGGGTGCCGCCGACACCAAGCAGCTCATGGGCCTGGCCCAGGGCATGGTCGTGCAGGAGCTGGGCTGGGACTCCGACACCGACGAGGAGCTGCGCACCGCGGTGATGGAGGTGATCGACGCGGACATGGTCGAGGAGGCCGACGAGGCCGTCGACGCCGTGCTGCTGTGGTGGCGGCTGGAGGACGGAGACGTCGTCGACGCACTCGTCGACGCGCTGACCGACCTGTCGTCCGACGGCGTGGTCTGGCTGCTGACCCCCAAGGTCGGCCGCGAGGGTCACGTGCCGCAGGCCGACATCGCCGAGGGTGCCCTCACCGCGGGCCTGTCGTTGACCTCGACGGTGAACCTGTCCAAGCAGTGGGCCGCCCACAAGCTGGTACGCCCCAAGGGCGGCCGCCGCTGAGCAGCTCCTGCGTCTCCAGTCTCGGTACCGGTCAGCCCCCGCGATAGCGTGGCGCCATGAGCGAGGAGGCACTGTTCCGGTTCGGCGTGATCGCCGACTGCCAGTACGCCGACGCCCCCGACGACATCACCGACGCGATGGAGCGTTACTACCGCGCCTCACTGCTGCGGCTGAGCGAGGCGGTGGCGGAGCTCAACCGGCACGACCTGGCGTTCACGGTGCACCTGGGTGACCTCGTCGACCGCGACCCGTCACACGCGTCAGCGCCGCTGGGCGTGCTGCAGGGGTCCCGGGCGCCGGTCAGCCACGTGCTCGGCAACCACGACTTCCTCTCGCCCAGCGGCACGCCGGTGCCGGTGGAGCAGCTGTGCGAGGCGTACGGGATGCCGGCCCCTTGGTACGCCTTCGAGCACGCCGGCTGGCGGTTCGTGATGCTGAACGGCAACCAGGTCAGCCTGGAGGCGTGCGGGGAGGGCGACCCGCTGCGCGCGGAGGCCGAGCGTCGCCTGGCGGAGCTGACGGAGCAGGGCGCCGCCAACGCGCACTACTACAACGGTGGGCTCGCCGACGACCAGCATGCCTGGCTCATGGGGCAGCTGGACGTGGCCGCCGAGGCGGGCCACCGCGCGGTGGTGATGATCCACCACCCGCTGGACGACCGGCTCGAGGCCAGCCTGTGGGGAGGTGACGCGCTGGCTGCCGAGATCGCCGCGCACCCGGCCGCCGCGGCGGTGCTGACGGGTCACCACCACGCGGGCAACCTGCGTACGGTCGACGGCCTGCCCGTGCTGACGATGCAGGGCATGGTGGAGACACCGCGAACCGCGTACGCGATCGTCGCCGTCTGCGGCGACCGGCTGGAGGTCACCGGGTACGGCAGGCAGCCCTGCGTGACCCTGCCGGTGCGCTGACCGGCTACCGCTCCGGCGGGCGGTGTGCCTCTGGAGGGCCTCCCAGACCACGTGGCTGTCGACTGGCTGCCGGGGTGGGGTGAGACGTAATGGAGCACCTGTCGGGGCGAGTTCTTGGCAACGGAAATTCCAACTGGCCTGGAAGCAGGAAGGGCAATGAAGGATCACCTCGCTGTGCCGACTGTGGAAAGGCCGAGAGATTGATGTCCCACTGGGAAGCGAATCACGAATAGGGCGTGAGTGTTTCAGTCAGGGTGGGCTGCTCGGCGGCCACCTCGCCGTACATCGGAATGCCCACGGACCGGGCATGGCGCGGCCCGGGGCGAGCGCTCGCCCCGGGCCGTGGTCGGTCAGCCGCGGTGGTGGATCTGCACCAGGGTGCGCGCCACGACGTCGTACCCGAACGTGAGGAACGACCCGTCGTCGAGCTGCACCGTGGTGGGGTTCGCCTGGTCATGCCACGTGGAGCTGTACAGCGGCACGTGCGTGTAGCCGACCCAGGGGCCGCTGGGGTCGGTGATGCGCGTGACGTACGTGGGACGCGCGTCCTGCCACTGGTTGCCCCACGCCACCAGCACCGAGCCGTCGCGGGCCAGCAGCGTGTGGTGCGACGACGTGGGCATGTCGGTCTGCTCGAGCGGCGACCAGGTGCGGCCGTCGTCGTGGGAGCGGCTCAGGGTCATGTACGTCTCCTGGCCCCAGGTGCGGTCGCTGGTGCGGATCGACATGATGATCTCCCCGCTGGGCAGCCGCACCAGGTTGGGCTCCTGGTAGGCGCGGCTCGGGGTCTCCGGCACCACCAGCACCTCATTGGCGGCAGGGAACGTACGGCCCCCGTCGGTGGACCGTGCGACGCGTGCCCCGTACCCGTAGAGCGGCTGCAGGATGTCACCGTTCGGCAGCTCCAGCGCCGGGCCGTGCTCCCAGGCACCGGGCTGGGCGCCGTCGATCTTCACCGGTTCGCCGAAGGTGAGACCGCCGTCGGTGGAGCGCTGCACGAACACGCCCAGGTTCTGGCCCTTGCTCGTCGCGAAGCCGGTACGGAACGTCGTGAGCAGCACCGTGCCGTCGCGGAGGACGGCGAGCTTCGGGTCGCGGTCGTCCTCCGGGGTGCTGAGCACCGTGACAGGAGCAGACCAGGTGCTGCCCTGGTCGGTGGAGCGGATCACGCGGATGTCGCCGTTCACTCCCGCGTGGGCCGAGCCGTGGTAGTAGGCGAGCACGAAGGTGCCGTCGGCGAGACGCACCGCGTCGGGGAAGCGGATCTGCTGGGGCGCCTGCTCCGTCGCGATCACGGTGGGTGTGATCGTCCCGACGCTGTGCGCCCGGCTCTGGGCCGACAGCACGGTGCCGGTGGCGCGGTCGTAGACCGTGACCGTGACGGGGTGCTCACCGATGTGCGGGTCGTCGAGCTTCAGGTAGACGCCGACGCCCTCACCGCCGAGCGAGCTCAGGCGGGCGTCGTGCCAGGCGTTGGCCACGTGGACGCGCACCTCCAGGTCCCGCATCCGGTTGGGGCGTACCGGCAGCGTGGCGACCTGGGTCCACCCGGTCGAGGTTCCGTACGGGTAGCGCGTGATGATGTCGGTCGCCACCAGACCGTCCTCCAGAGTGACGTCTCCCGGCACCAGGGACGCCCGGCCGACGTTGTCGACCCAGACGTTCGTGCCGGTCGCGGCGGAGCTGCTGGACGCGAGCTGGAGACCGGTGATCGCGCTCGCCGCACTGGCACGCACGGTGGTGCGGAACGCGTACTCGCCGATGCGCACCACCGCGGCCGTGGTCGAGGCGTCGATGCGGATGCGGGTGACGTTGCCGCGCAGCGTCAGGTCCTGGACGACGCCCAAGCGCTTCCAGGCCGTGCCGTCGTAGACCTGGATCAGGCCGTCGGGGTTCTTGCCGTACGCGGGCCCGATGAGGAACCTCCACAGGCCGAGGGCCGGGTTGGCGCCCGTGCCCTGGATGGCGACGAAGACGTTCTGGAAGAGGTCGGTGAAGGAGAGGTCGAAGGAGAAGCTCATCGCCGGCGCGGCGGCGGGGGCCGGGAACGTGAGCACGGTCTGGGTCGTCGTGGAGGTGTCGGTGAGGTGTACGGCACGGTTGCCGGCCCCGCCGAAGGGGGCTGCCTCCACCAGGGCGCTGGTGCCGCTGACCGTGGCCCCGGCCGGGGGAGCGCCGACGGGCATGCTGTCGAAGGTCTCGAGGACCGGTGCGCCGGGGGCGGCCTGGGCGGTCGGTGCGCCGGTCGCCGCGCCCGCGATGCCCAGCGCGGTGGCGCCGAGGAGCAGGGTGCGGCGGCGTACGGTGAAGGCGTCGGAGGGGTGCGGAACGTCGACGTTCTCAGTCATGCGGAATACCATTCCATGTCGAGCCGCGCATGTCTGGAGAACGGCGCAAGTCGCTCGCGGGCGCATCTGGCGAGCGCGGCTCGCAGACCTCGACCCCTACCCGCCACCGACGCGCTCGACCCCGATTACACCGTCAACTGCCAAGAGCCGGTTACGCCCCTGACGTCAGCGCCGCGGCCTCGGCGAGGGCGGCGGCGAGATACGGTGCTGAAGCGCTGTTTCTCGACGCGGCGACCTCTGCTGGCGTTCCGGACGCGACCACTGTGCCGCCGTTGTCACCGGCTCCCGGCCCGAGTTCGATGACGTAGTCGGCTGAGCTGACCACTCGCATGTCGAGTTCCACCATCACGACCGTGTTGCCCGCATCGACGAGAGTCTGAAGGTGGGTAACGAGACGGTCTGCGTCGGCACAGTGCAATCCGGAGGTCGGCTCATCGAGCACGTACAGAGTGTCGCCGCGCTGCGCTCGTTGCAGTTCGGTGGCCAGCTTCACACGCTGCGCCTCCCCACCGGAGAGCTCCGTGGCCGGCTGCCCCAAGCGCAGATAACCGAGCCCGACATCGACCAGCGAGCTGAGGGAGCGCATCACGTCGTACTCGCCGGCGAAGAACTCTCGAGCCTCCTCGACGCTCATCGCGAGGATTTCCGCGATGTTGCGCCCTCGCCAGTTGATCTCGAGGGTGCTCGATTGATAGCGGGTGCCGTGGCAGTCGGGACACACGGTGTAGACCGAGGGCAGGAAGAGCAGCTCGACCATCACGGAGCCTTCACCCTCACAGGTCGGGCAACGGCCGCCTGCGACATTGAAGGAGAACCGACCGGGCTTGTATCCGCGTGTCCGAGCTTCCGACGTCTCGGCGAACCGGCGCCGCACATGATCGAAGAGTCCTGTGTAGGTCGCGACGTTGGAGCGGGGCGTGCGACCGATGGGTTTCTGGTCGATGCTCACCACACGCCGGACGGTCGTGAGATCGCCCTCGACCGACCCTCCGAGTTCATCGGACTCGTCAGTGAGGAGCAGGGCGTCGGACTCAGCGCTTTCCTCCTCGACGCGAGGGGCGTCTCCTAGCCTGGCGCCGATGAGGGCAGGCAGGACTTGACTGACAAGGCTGGACTTCCCCGACCCTGACACGCCAGTGACAGCCGTGAGCGTTCCGAGCGGTAGCGCCACAGATACGTCCCGCAGGTTGTTGTGGGTGACGTGCTCCAGCTGCAACCAGTCGTGGGCGGCACGGGGCTGGTGCGGTGGAAGGCCGCTGCCCCCGAAGAGGTATCCGCGCGTCACCGACTCGTCGACCTCCGCAAGCCCGTCCGTGGGTCCGCTGTAGATCACGCGCCCGCCGCGTTCCCCGGCTCCGGGGCCGATGTCGACCAGCCAGTCCGCGTGCCGCATGACGTCGACGGAATGCTCCACGACGAAGAGGCTGTTGCCGCGCTGCTTCAGCCCGTCGAGGATACCCAGCAATGCGGTGACGTCGTGCGGATGGAGACCGGCTGACGGTTCGTCGAGGACGTAGACAACACCGAATAGTTCTGACGTGAGCTGCGTGGCGAGTCGAAGTCGTTGTAGCTCCCCTCCGGACAGTGTCGGCGTAGTGCGACCTAGCGAGAGGTAACCGAGTCCGAGATCGATGATGGGGCGCAGGCGGTCCAGCAATTCTGCGCCCAGGCGGGCTGCCGCGGCGCGCTTCTCGACAGACTGATTCGGTGTGCGACGGACATCCGGCGCAGCCGAGTGCGCGGACCCGCCAGCAGCAACGCGCTGCTCGACGGCTCCACGTCTAGTCGCGACGTCTACCACGGCGCCGGAGGTCTCGCCCTCGCGGTCAGACTCGGCGACGACGGACTCGAGGAGCTCAGCCAATTCACGCAGTGGCAAGGCTGAGAAGTCCGCGATATCGAGTCCTTGGAACGTCACCGTCAGTGCTTCGGGTTTGAGCCGCCTCCCATGGCACACTGGGCAGACCGCCGCGCTCATGAACTGGGCTACGCGGCGCTTCATCGACGCGCTCTGCGTGTTCGCGAAAGTGTCGAGCACGTACCGCCGCGCGCCGACGAAGGTGCCCGAGTAGCTCGGTTCGATTCCTGCTCGGATTGCCCGGCGCGCCTCGGCGAGTGTGAGTCGAGAGTGGACGGGAACGGAGGGGGTCTCGTCGGTATAGAGGATCCAGTCCCGATCCTTCTTCGGCAGATCCTTCCACGGTACGTCGACGTCGTAGCCGAGCGCGACGAGCACGTCCCGCAACTGGTGGCCGTGCCAGGCGGTCGGCCACGATGCGATGGCGCGCTCCCGGATGGTGAGTGAGGGATCGGGCACCATCCGCTCCTCGGTCACCGCGTACACTCTGCCGATGCCGTGGCACTCGGGGCACGCGCCCTGCACGGTGTTGGCGGAGAAGTCCTCGGCGTAGAGCATCGGCTGACCGTCTGGGTATTCACCGGCTCGCGAATAGAGCATCCGTACCACACTCGACAGCGTGGTGATGCTGCCTACTGAGGAGCGCGCGCTGCGCCCCCCGCGCTGCTGCTGCAAGGCGACTGCGGGCGGCATCCCGGTGATGGAGTCGACGTCGGGCACACCCGCCTGGTCGATCAGTCGCCGCGCGTACGGGGCAACTGACTCCAAGTAGCGCCGCTGCGACTCCGCGTACAACGTGCCGAAAGCCAAGGAGGACTTCCCGGATCCGGACACGCCCGTGAACACAACCATCGCGTCACGCGGAACCGTGAGATCGACGTCCTTGAGGTTGTGTTCGCGGGCACCACGCACCCGGACATCGGGCTGGACGTGGGTGGACACTGAGGAAAGGTGGTCCATTTTCGGAACTGTACCACGCGGTCTCGTGGTAAGCAGGTTCATCGACCGTGGGAGGCAAGATCATGCGGCTGTTTACCATCGGGTTCACGAAGAAGAAGGCGCGCGAGTTCTTCGGTCTGCTCTCCGACAGCGGCGCGACGGCTCTTGTTGACATACGGCTGCGGAACCGTTCGCAGCTCGCAGGATTCGCGAAGCGAGACGACCTCGAGTTCTTCCTCAGTGAGATTTGCGACATGCATTATCGGCAGGAGTTGCTCCTCACCCCGACAGAGCAAGCGCTACGTGACTACCAGCACGGGGCTGTGTCGTGGGAGCAATACGCCGCTGAGTACGTGCGCCTCTTGGAAGGTCGCCAGGTCGAAGCGGTGCTCAGTCCTGCTGACTTCAACGAGGCAGTGCTCCTCTGCTCAGAGGCCTCTCCTGATCGTTGTCATCGGCGTCTCGCCGCGGAGTATCTCGCGTCCGCCTGGGGTGACACAGGGATCGTGCATCTCTTGTAACAGGTGGTGACGTCGTCCTCACCCGTCGGATGCGGACGGGTTAGGCTCCGGCTTCAGTCTCGTCGGGAGCGAGAGCGAGCAC
This sequence comes from uncultured Propionibacteriaceae bacterium, assembly GCA_936924635.1. Lineage (GTDB taxonomy): Bacteria > Actinomycetota > Actinomycetes > Propionibacteriales > Propionibacteriaceae > Fen-668. Next base: position 24,824 of record CAKZHP010000125.1, on the reverse strand, counting down.
ACGGGCGGCAGCGCGCGCCGTAGCCACGCAAGCAGTACGAGCGCCCCCGCAGTCCCCAATGCGAGAAGCACCCACGGCAACCAACCCGACAACGCGAAAGCCGATATCAGAACAGACGCGGTGAGGCTGGCGACGCTGAATGAGTACTGGAACGCAGTGAGGTAGCGTCCAGCCTGTTCCGGTGGGGCGGCCTCACTCGCGGCCGCGTTCATCCTCGTGCCGAGCACGACCGTGCCGACTCCGAAGATCAGCGCCGATCCGAACAGGGCTACCGCAAAGCCACGCTGAAGGAACCGCGTAGACGGCCGCCATTGAGGCGATCCACGCCAAGAGCAGCACTGCCCCGAGCCGCACAGCGAATGCCCGAGAACGTGAGCTCGTCAGCGCCACCGCGACTCCTGTGAGGGTACTCGACAGCATGACCAGGCCGGCGTTTGTGAGGCTCGGCAACCATGCCGGCGCGCCGAGTTGTTCGACAGCGATCACCGGAAAGGCAACCGGGAAGAACGCCATCACCAGGGTGATGAGAAAGCCCAGAAGGATGAGCCGAGAAACGGGCGTTTCCGTAGCACTCCTGGTGCGGCGGACGTAGCCTTCACCGAGCGAGATGGCGTGTGCGGCGGCATCCGCATCGTGAGCACAAGTATGGCTGCCATCGTCGACGTGACGAGTTTGACCGCCAGCAGCCAAGACAACATGGCGGGGTCCCGGGCCAGCAGCACGGCACCGAGGAGCGCGCCAGCACCGTAGCCAGCCAAACGCACCATCTCAACGCGAGCGAACTGCGTACCGTGAGACCCGTCGCTGGGACGCAATGCTGTCAGGAAGGCGTATAGCGATCCGTAGTGCAGTGGCATCCCGGCGGTGCAGATCGCGCTCCCGGCAATCGCCCCGGGCCAACCGGGTACGAGTAGGTAGACGAGCATCGCGATGGCTCGGAGCAACTGTCCGGTGCCGATCACCCTGCGAGGGCCAACTCGGTCGACCAGCGTCCCGGCGAGCACGGGGAACAGCAGTCCGACGCCTGCCCCGATGCCCGCGTCCGCAACCGAGAATCCGCGTGTTTGGATGAGGAAGAGTGCCGCAACGGGGAGGTGCATTCCCGCGCCAGCGCTGTCGAGGGCGACGAGCGCCCTGCCATCGGGTGTTCTTGTTCGCTCGGGCAGGTGTACCGACGCGCCCCGCGACGCCTGACGACTCAGGAGCGCACTTCCTGGGTTCGTGTGCCTCGGCGGCTGGCTTCGAGGGAGGTGAGCGTTCGAGCGTCGTAGCTACCCAGCAACCGTCGGCCGTCTACGAAGAACGTCGGGGTGGCGTGCGCCCCGCTTGCATCGGCTCGGCCCGCGCGGCCGTGCGGGTGCCCGACACCTACCGGGCGGCACCGGATGGCCTGGCCGCCTCTGAACCCGCCCGGTAGAATGAACCGTGCAAGCCTCGCGATGCGGGGTGTTGTGGCCTAAACCTCGCCGCTCGGCGGGCAACACGCACCGAGACCATCGGGTCTCGCCCTACCGTCTTCACCGGCTGCTCTCACGATCAACACCCCTCCCATCAACAGTGGGAGCGCGAGGGTCGAACCGCGTGAGAGTGAGCCCCCCGATGACCACCATTGCCGATGATCCGGCAGCCAGCCTCGTCGACCCGCCCAAGACTGCGGCTGCCGCCGTGTCGTACCCGCGGGTCTCGACCCGCGAGCAGGCTGCGAAGGGCGGCACGACGAGGGCTTCTCGATCCCGGCCCAGCGCGAAGCGCCCCGGCGCAAGGCCGAACAGCTTGGCGCCGGCATCGTCGAGGAGTTCGTCGACGCGGGAGCCTCGGCCAAGTCGTCCGACCGGCCCGAGCTGATGCGGATGATCCAGTACGTCAAGGCCAACAAGGTCGCGTACTGCATCGTTCACAAGGTCGACCGGCTCGCCAGGAACCGCGCCGACGACGTGAGCATCCACCTTGCACTCCAACAGTGCGGGGTCATGCTCGTGTCGTCTTCATCGACGAGGACAACGAGCTGCGCGTCCAGCACAACCGCCCCTTCGAGATGCTGCTCGATCCGCAGGTCAACGCCAATGCTCTAACCTGGGCCGCGGACGCGAACAAGGCCCGAACCCCGACCAACGTTTGCCGTTGGCAAGGGTTCGAGCCTTGTGCGTGCGGTGGGCGCAGAGGGACTCGAACCCCCGACATCTTCCTTGTAAGGGAAGCGCTCTAACCAGCTGAGCTATGCGCCCTCTCGGGCGGCGGCCCGGTCGGTGATCCATTCTGACAGGAGCGCCCTGGCGATGCGAGCCCGGGTGCACACGTTCGGTCGTCGCGGTCATCGGCGAGCAGGCCGGCAGCCGCGGCTAGGGTGAGACAGTGCGCGCCTGGGGGATGCTCGTCGTGATGCTGCTGGCCGCGTGCGCCCCGCAGCCCCCCAGCGAGCCGGTCACCAGCCGGCCCGTGCCGACGCCCGCACAGAGCGCCACCAGCGCCACGCCCACACCGAACCCGACGCCGACACCCGATCCCCGGCAGTGGGTGCAGCGGGAGAACGCTCAGCCCGGCACCCGCGGCTGGACGCTCGAGAAGGGCGCCGCGGCCGCCGATCAGGTCGCCGGCTTCGCCGACCGCACCAGCGCGGCAGCGGGGGAGAAGGTCACGCTGCGGGTCACCGCGACGGTGCCGACCTGGACCGCGGAGGTGTACCGGCTCGGCTACTACGGCGGCGCTGGCGGGCGGCTGGTGTGGCGCTCCGACCCGCAGACCGGGGTGGCGCAGCCGCCACCGCGTGTCGACGCCGGCAACGCGGTCACCGCCGCGCACTGGGCGCCGTCGCTGGCGCTGGACACCGCCGGCTGGCCGCCGGGGTCATACCTCATCAAGCTCGTGATCCCGTCGGGCGCCGGCCGGTACATCCCGCTGACGATCCGCTCCGACGCGTATGCAGGGAGGGTGGTGCTGCTCGCCGCGACCACCACCTACCAGGCGTACAACACGTGGGGCGGCTACAGCCTGTACAAGGGTCCCCACGGCTTCGAAGATCGCGCCCGCCGGGTGAGCTACGACCGCCCGTACGACCACAACGGCGCCCGTCACGCCACCGGATACGAGCAGAACATCGTGCTTCTCGCCGAGCGGCTGGGGCTCGACCTCGCGTACGCCACCGTGGACGACCTGGAGCGCGGCCCCGCCGCCTTCGCCGGGGCGCGCGGCCTCGTCTCGCCCGGCCACGACGAGTACTGGAGCCCCGCGATGCGCGCCACCGTCGAGGCCCTGCGCGACAGCGGCACCAACGTGGCGTTCCTCGGCGCGAACGCCCTCTACTGGCGGGTGCGCCTGAGCGCCTCACCGCTGGGGGAGCGGCGGGTCGTCGAGGGCTACAAGTCGGCGGCCGAGGACCCGGTCAAGGACGGCTCGGCGGCCGCGCAGTGGCGCCAGTCGCCGGGCGCGAACCCGGAGTCGTCGCTGGTCGGGATGCTCTACGAGTGCTTCCCGGCCGAGGGTGCGCTGGTGGTGCACGACCCGGCGTTCTTCTTGTTCGCGGGCACCGGGGCGACCCGGGGCAGCAGCTACCCCGGCCTGATCGGCACCGAGATCGACCGTGCCTACCCCGGGTACGGGACGCCGGCCAGTCTCCGCGTCGTCGCCCACTCCCTGGTGCAGTGCGGCAACGTCGGCCGCACGTTCGCCGACATGACCTACTACACCGCCCCTTCCGGGGCCGGGGTGCTGGCCGTCGGCACGATGAACTGGGTGTACGCGCTGCAGGCCGACCCCCAGCCCGGCACCGGTCAGACACCCGCCACCTTGGCGTTCGCCACCAAGGTCACCGAGAACCTGCTGACGGCCATGGCGGCTGGCCCCATGGGCGCCTCCAACCCGGCCACCTCAAACCTGGCCGAGATCGCGCCGAACCCCTCGACGCGCACCGGCACGGGCGGCCCTGTCGGCTGATCGGCCCGGCCGCGTACGGTGAGGACAACTCACAAGGAGGAGGCGCCGTGGTCGATCTCACCCACGCCATCTGGTGGCACGTGTATCCGCTCGGTGCCTGCGGGGCGCCGATCCGTGACCTGGACCCCACCGACCCCGGCTGGGCCGGGCACCGGCTGCCGCGGCTCGAGGCCTGGCTCGACTACGCCGTGGAGCTCGGCTGCAACGGCCTGCTGCTCGGCCCGGCGTTCGCCTCGACCAGCCACGGCTACGACACCGTCGACCACTTCCGGCTCGACCCGCGCCTGGGGGACGAGCAGGACTGGGACCACTTCGTCGCGGCGGCCCGCTCCCGGGGGCTGCAGATCATGCTCGACGGGGTCTTCAACCACGTCGGTGCCGAGCACGAGCTGGTCACCGCGCCGGGAGAGCGGGCCGGCATGGTCCGCCGGGAGGGCAACCGGCACCGGGGCTGGGAGGGTCACACCGCCCTGGCCGAGCTCGACCACGACGACCCCCGGGTGGTCGATCTGGTGGCTCAGGTGATGACGTACTGGCTCGACTGCGGCGCCGACGGGTGGCGGCTCGACGTCGCGTACGCGGTGCCCGCCCACTTCTGGGCAGAGGTGCTGCGCCGGGTGCGCGAGACCCACCCTGGCGCCTGCTTCCTCGGAGAGGTGATCCACGGTGACTACGTCGCGATCGCGCAGGCCGGCACGCTCGACGCGGTCACGGCGTACGAGGCGTGGAAGGCGATCTGGAGCAGCCTCACCGACCGCAACCTGTGGGAGCTGGCCTGGGCGCTGGAGCGGCACGACGAGTTCAGTCGTGGCACCTGCATGCAGACCTTCGTCGGCAACCACGACGTCTCCCGGATCGCCAGCCTGGTCGGCGACGACGGCGCCGCGCTGGCCGCCACGGTGCTGATGACGCTCCCCGGCATGCCCAGCGTGTACTACGGCGATGAGCAGGCCTTCCGGGGCAGCAAGGGGTCGGCGTTCAGCGCCGACGACGAGATCCGCCCGACCCTGCCGGAGCGGCCCGACCAGCTCGCCCCCGAGGGCTGGTGGCTCTACCGCCTCTACCAGGAGCTGATCGCCCTGCGCCGCCGCAATCCCTGGCTCAGCACGGGCAGCCTCCGCGTGCTGGACAAGACCAACACCACGATCGCGTACGCGGTGCGGGCCGACGGTCATGAGCTGGTCGCCCACCTCGACATCACCGGCCAGCCGTGGGCAACCCTCGACGTCGACGGGGAGCAAGCCTTCCGCTGGTCACGCTGACGCCTCGCCCGACGACACGCCAGAGGTCCGCGCGCCACGCCCGCGTGGGTGCTGGACGAGCTCCCCGGCTCGCGCCCTAGCGTTCCGGCTGTGATGGCCCAGAGGCGCCCGTACGCGATCACCATGTGGGACTTCTCCTGGCTGGAGCGACGCTGGCCGGGAGCAGGGTACGAGAACCCCGCGCGGGCTCTGGACGAGCTGGTCGAGCGCGGCTACGACGCCGTACGGATCGACGCCTACCCCCACCTCGTCGGCGCTGACCCGACCGCCGAGCACGAGCTGGTGCCGCTGTGGACGCTGCAGGACTGGGGCGCCTGCGGGCGCACCCGGGTGCGGGTCCAGCCGGCGCTCAGCGAGTTCATGGCCGCCTGCGCCGACCGGGGTGTCGCTGTGGCGCTGTCGTCGTGGTACCGGCAGGACACCGACGACGTGCGGATGCGGATCCAGACCCCGGTCGACCATGCCGCTGGCTGGCTGGCGGTGCTCGAGGGCCTGGCGCAGGACGGGCTGCTGGAGCACGTGCTCTTCGTCGACCTCTGCAACGAGTTCCCCATGGACCTCTGGGCGCCGTTCCTGCACCGCGACGGCTGGGTGCACCGCAACTCCGTCGCGGGGGCGGCGTGGATGCGGGAGGCGGCCGGGCTGTTGCGGGACCGGTTTCCGCAGCTGCCGTACACGTTCTCCATGAGCGAGGAGTTCGACCGGCTCGGCGAGGAGGTCGTGGACATGCACGACCTGCTCGAGCTGCACCTGTGGATGGCGCACTGGACCGACTTCTACACCGAGGTCGGCTACCACTCCCACCTCACCGATCCGACCGGGTACGACAACCTCGCCCGCTCCGGTGAGGCGCTCTACCGTTCCCGGCCGGGGTACTGGCAGGCCGGGCTGACCCGTGCCGTCGACACCGCGGCCGGCTGGTCACGCGCCACCGGGCTGCCACTGGTGACGACCGAGTGCTGGGGGGTCGTCGACTACAAGGACTGGCCCCTGCTCGACTGGGGCTGGGTCAAAGAGCTCTGCGAGGTGGGCGTCGGGCTAGCCACCGAGACCGGGCGCTGGGCGGCCGTCGCCACCAGCAACTTCTGCGGCCCGCAGTTCCGCGGCATGTGGCGCGACGTCGAGTGGCACCGCCGGCTCACCGACCAGATCAGATCGGCGCGGCTCGAGGTGCCGATCGCGCCGAGAGCTGCGCTTGCGAGCGGCCGGCCGTGAGGCCCGGCTGCCGGCGAACCAGTCCCTGGCACGTCTTGCCCGGTCGCCGTCCCCGACCACACGGGTGCCGCTGTCCCGTTCATGATCTCCGGGATGCGGTCGATCGAGCCGATCACCGCCGTCGACCAGGGTGGCGGGCGCCCCGGCGGCCTCGAGCACCGCGACTGCCTCGGTGAGGCGGCGCCGTGGGAGCCGCTGGATGAGCCGCGGCAGGTCGGGGACCTCGGCGATCGTCGACGTGATCTACGACTACCTGGTGGGGCCCGACGTGCACCATGACCGGTACTCGGGGGCCTTCTTCAGCTGAGGGGCCCCCGCCGTCAGGCCTCGACCGTCGGCTCCCCGAGGCTGAGCATCAGGCGGTTCGCCCAGCTGAAGAAGGCGCCGGAATTGATGATGTCGAGGATCCCGAGATCGTCCAGGCCAGCCTCGCGCAGCGTCGCCACCTGCTCGGGGCCGAACCCGACGGGGGTCTGGGTCAGTGCCACGACCGCGTCGCGGACGGCGTTCCACACCGCGTCGCCGAGGTCGGCGGTGACGCCCTCGTCGAGCAGCCGCTGCACGTCGTCGCCGCGCTTGGAGTAGTGCGTGGCGAACGCCGAGTGCACCGAGGCGCAGTAGATGCAGCCGTTGGAGCGCGATGCGACCGTGGCGCCGAGCTCGCGCTCGGCGCGCCCCACACCACCGGCGGTGTTGTGGAAGATGTCGAGGTCCGTGCGCGTGCGGGCCTCCAGCACCTCGGGGTCGCGGGCGAGCAGCCGGAAGTACGCGCTCTTGGCCCGCGCCTTCTGCACCAGCCCGGTGTAGTGGCGCTCGGTCAGCTCGTCCTCGGCGAGCGGCGTCACCCACGGCTCCCAGCCCAGGGCCTCCTGCGTGAAGCGGGGCGGCGAGGCCACCTCGATGTTCTCGGTCAGCACCTCGGTCACTTCGACTCCTCCCCGAGCACGCGAAGCCCCGCGACCACGCGGAGCTGGAACGACAGAAAGCTCACCAGCTGGGACAGCGTGACGATCCCGTCCGCGTCCCACCCGGCCTCGACCAGGGCCTCCAGCCGCTGGCGCGACGCGTCCCTGGGGTGGAGCAGCAGCAGGTGCGCGTGCTCCAGCGCGGCGGTGAGCCGGTCGCCCAGCTCGGCGGCCAGGGACTCACCGAGCGCCAGCTCCGGCCCCTCCCTGCTCTCCTTGGCGAGCTCGCCGGGGAACGATCCGTACGGCCCCTCGGCCAACCCGGCCTGGACCGCGCGGGCCACCGGGCCAGCCAGCTCGCCCGCCGCCGCGGCGAGACCGCCCTGGTAGTGGTCCTCGGCGACGCCGCTGATGCCTGCCACGAACGCGGCCACCGCCCATCGCTCCGGCAGGCTGAACGCCGCGTCGGAGACGGGGGAGAACAGCGCGTCGTACGTGGCCTGCGCCTGCGTCTTCGCCTCCTGGCGCTGCTGCCGCAGGACGTCCAGACGGCTGCCGGGCTCGATGTCGGCCAGCTCGTCGATGATGTCGGTCATGGTTCAGCTCGCTCTCTGGCCCAGGTAGGCCTCACGGATCCGCGGGTCGGCGATGAGCTCAGACGCCGGCCCTGACAGGGTGACCACGCCGTTGACCAGCACGTAGCCGCGGTGCGCGATCGACAGGGCGAGCTCGGCGTTCTGCTCCACCATGAACACTGCCACGCCCAGCTCGTCGTTGATGCGGGTGATGGTGTCGAGCACCTGGTCGACGATGATCGGGGCCAGCCCCATGGTGGGCTCGTCCATGCAGATCAGCTTCGGCCGCGACATCAGCGCCCGCGCGAAGGCCAGCATCTGCTGCTCACCGCCCGACATGGTGCCCGCGAGCTGCGCACGGCGGTCGGCGAGGCGGGGGAACAGGTCGTACTGCGCCGCCACGTCCTTGCGCACCGCCGCGCTGCCGTCGCGTCTGGTGTACGCGCCGACCAGCAGGTTCTCCTCGATGGTCATCTCGGGGAACACCCGCCGCGCTTCGGGGACGGAGGCGATGCCGCGGCGCACCACGTCGGCGGTGGTCTCCTTCAGCGTGCTGCGGCCGTCGAAGACGATGTCGCCGCTGCGGGGGCTGACCAGCCGCAGGATGGTCTTCATAGTCGTCGACTTGCCGCAGGCGTTGCCGCCCAGCAGGCAGACGATCTCGCCAGCATCGATCGCGTACGACACGTCCTGCAGCGCATGGAACTGGCCGTAGTAGACGTTCACGGCCCGCACCTCGAGCAGCGGTGCCATCAGGCCTCCTCGGTGTCGTCGGCGGCCAGGTCGGTGACGTCGCCGCCGGCGACCACGTGCTGGCCGCGCCGCTTGCCCAGATAGGCCTCGATGACCCGGGGGTCGGCCTGCACCTGAGCGGGCGTGCCCTCGGCGATGATCTCGCCGCCGTCCATGACGATCACCCGGTCGGACACCGTCATCACCAGGTCGAGCTTGTGCTCGACGAGCAGCATCGTCTGCCCCTCGGCGCGCAGGTCCAGCAGCTGGTGCATCACCTGCTGGGTCTCGGCGGTGTTCATGCCCGCGGTCGGCTCGTCGAGCAGCAGCAGCGCCGGGGCCGACGACAGGGCGCGCGCGATCTCGGTGCGGCGCCGGTTGGCGTACGACAAGGAGGACGCGAGGTGGTCGCGCCGGGGGAGCAGCCGCTCGCCGAACCGCTCCATCTGGGTGGTGGCGCGCTGCTGCATCTCAGCCTCCTCGCGTCGCCGCCCGGGCAGGGGCAGCAGGGCCAGCAGCAGCTCGGCGACCAGGGGCACCCAGCGCAGCACGGGGACGCTGCGCCAGGCACGCAACGGGGTGACGGCCCGTGCCAGGGGCGCCTGCCCGACCAGCAGGTTGGCCTCGACGGTGGAGTTGCCGAACACGCGCCCGTTCTGGAAGGTCCGGCGCAGACCAGCCCGCGCCGCCCGGTCGGGGGTGTCCCCGGTGATGTCGGCACCACCCAGCGTGATGCGCCCGGCGTCGGGCCGCAGCTCGCCGGCGATCAGGTTGATGGTGGTGGTCTTGCCCGACCCGTTGGGGCCGATGACGCTGACTACCTCGTGCTCGCGCACGGTGAAGCTGGACGCCGCGACCGCACGCAGCGACCCGAAGGAGCGGCTCAGGCCTTCGACGACCAGTAGGGGGTCGCCGAGCGGCGGCCGTTCCGTACGTGCTGTGCCCCGCACCGTCTCGATGCCGCTGGAGACACTCATGCCGCCACCTCCTCGGCGGGGGCGGCAGGCGCAGCCGTCTTCTCCGTACGTCGCCCAGGCAGCCGCAGCTCGGTCCACAGCCCCTGAGGCCGGAACCGGATCAGCAGCCACAGCACCGCGCCGTAGATCAGCAGCCGCGCCTCGGGGGAGAACCGGAACACCTCCAGCCCGCCCACCATCACGATGGCCCCGACGATCGCGCCCATGGGGTGCAGCATGCCGCCGAGCACGGCGATGGTGACGATCTGGAAGCTCATGGTGGGGGAGAAGATCGTGGGGTCGATGTAGCCCCACTGCGCCGACCAGAAGCCACCGGCGACGCCGGAGATGAAGCCGCCGACGCCGAACGCCAGCGACTTGTACTGCGGGGTCTCGATGCCCGCCGACCGCGCGGCCACCTCGTCGTCGCGGATGGCGCGCCACCAGTGACCGAGGTGCGAGGAGGTCCACAGCCACACCAGGGCGACCAGCACCAGCAGCAGGCCCAGCCCGAGGGCGTACAGCTGGTAGACACTCACCAGCTGCACCCCCAGGATCGAGGGCTGCGGGATCATCGAGATGCCGGCGCCGCCACCGGTCACCGGGTCCCAGACCATGGCCACCGCGGAGATCAGCGCGCCCGTGGCCAGCGTGGCGATGGCGGGGTAGTGACCGCTGAGCCGCCAGCTCGGCGAGGCCAGCACCGTGAGCACGACGGCGCCGATCACTCCCGCCGCGAGCACGGCCGGGAGGAAGGTCCAGCCGGCGTTCTTCATCAGCAGCGCGGTCGCGTACGCCCCGACGGCCACCGCGCCGGCCTGGCCCAGCGAGAGCTGCCCGGCGTGGCCGCTCAGCGGCACCATCGACAGCGCCGCCATCGCGAAGGCGAGGATCTGTACACCGGTCTGCACCGCGTACACACCGAGCAGGCCCGGGACGGCGGGGATGCAGGCGGCGAGCACCAGCAGCCCGATCTGCCACGGCCGCAGCCGGATCGGGCGCGCGGTCGAGAAGAACGTGCCGGTCATGGGCTCGCGGGTGATCGCGGCCTTGCCCAGCAGGCCCTGCGGGCGCAGCCAGAGCACCAGCAGCAGCACCCCGAAGGTGATGGCGCTGCGCGCCGAGTCGCCCCACAACGACACTCCGTACGCCTCCAGCACACCCATCAGCAGCCCGCCGAGCACTGCCCCGGGCAGCGAGCCGAGCCCACCGAGCGTGGCCGCGGCCATGGCGGCCAGACCGACCTGGAAGCCCTGGGTGGGGGAGATCACCTGGAAGTACGCGGCCACCAGCACCCCGGCGAGCCCACCCAGCGAGGCCGCGACCACGAAGGCGAGCGACTGCACCCGCGTCACGGGCACGCCCATCTGCGCCGCGGCCTCCCGGTCCTGGCTCGTGGCGCGCACGGCCCGGCCGAGGCGCGTGAACCGCAGCACCGCCGCCAGGCCGGCCATCAGGACCAGCGAGGTGAGCAGGATGACGACGTCGATGAGCCGGATCTGCAGCCCGGCCAGCGTCCACGACACCTCGGGCAGGCCGCTCGCCATGGGGCGCACCTGCGGACCGAACACCAGCTGGGTGCCGGCGTCGAGCAGGATCATCATGGCGATGGTCGCCAGCACCGCGGCCACGGGGGCCTTGCCCGCGAAGGGGCGTACGGCGAGACGGTTCACCACCCAGCCGAGGGCTCCGGTGACCACCATCGCGGCCACGGCGCCGACCGCCAGCGGCAGGTGCAGCGTGGAGGTCACGAACCAGCCGACCATGGCACCGACGGCGAACAGAGAGCCGTGCGCGAAGTTGACGACGTTGGCGACACCGATCACCAACGACAGCCCGAGCGCCACGAGGGCGTACGAGTTGCCGTTGATGAGACCGGCGATGAGCGTGGCGACCATCGCGCGGCCCGCCTCAGACCTTGACCAGGGTGAACTTGCCGTCTTGCACCTGCAGCCAGGTGAAGGACGGGTTGTCGATCCGGCGCTCGGCGTTGTACTTCTGCTTGGCGTAGATCACCGAGGGGATCGAGTCGGCGTCGCGCAGGGCGTTGCGGATGCCCGTACGGCTGCCGTCGGAGTGCTCGTAGGCCCAGGCCAGCTGGCTCAGCCCGTCGTACGCGAACGCGTTGAAGTTGTTCGGGTCGTGGCTGTACTTCGCCTTGAACGCCTTCACGAACTCGACCGTCGACGGCATGTCGGAGCCGGGGAAGAAGGCCGTCTCCAGGTAGACCCCGTTCGCCGCGTCCTTGGCGTTGTCGAGGAACTGCGGGGAGAAGTTGGAGCCGACGCAGGAGAACTTCGGGGTGGTCAGCCCGACCTGCTTCGCCTGCTGCACCAGCACCGCGGTGGTGGCGTAGTAGGTGATCATCTGGACGATGTCGGCCCCCGACTCCTTGGCCTTCAGCAGCAGCGGCTTGAAGTCGGTCGACTTCTCCTCGACGGGGCTGGAGTAGACGATCTCGAGCCCGTTGGTCTTGGCCTGGCCCGCGAAGATCGAGAACGCGGTCTTGCCCCAGTCGGTGTTGAGGTAGAAGACGGCCGCCTTCGACCCGAGCCGCTTCGCCCCGTCGGCCATCGTCTTGGCCTCGTCGTTCTGCGTGATCGAGGGTGAGAAGATGAAGTCGCCGGTCTTGGTGAAGTCCGGGTGGCTGTTGGTGATGCCCAGCTGCAGCACCTGGCCGCGCTGGTAGAGCGGGCTCGCCACCATCGAGGTCGCTGAGGAGAAGTCACCCATCACGGCGAGGATGCCGCTGTCGGCGACGAACTTCTGAGCGATGGTGGTCGCCTGGTTCGCCTGGCCCTGGGAGTCCTGGAAGTCGTAGCTGACCTTGGCGCCCTTGACGCCACCCTTGGCGTTGATCTGCTCGACCGCCAGGTCGAAGCCCTCACGCCAGTCCTTGCCGTACTGCGCCTGGTCGCCGGTCAGTGGGCCCGACACGCCGAACCGGATCGTCTTGTCGCCCCCGGGCCCACCGGTCGAGGTGCTCGAGCAGGCTGCCGTGGTCCCGCCGAGAAGGGCGAGAGCGCCCGCTCCGAGCGCGAACCGGCGACGGCTGATCGACATGTGTCCTCCAGGGGCAAGGGCAGGCGGGGAACCTGCGGTGTGTGCCCATCCAAGCACGGATAGATGAAAGTTGAAGCTCTTGGATGAAAAATGAACTTTCTTGAGACGTGTGGTCGAATCACCTGGTGACCCCCGCATCTCCCAGCCTCCTCGTGGCCGGACTCGGTCCCCGCGGCTGCATCGTCGTGGAACGGCTCGCCGCGCTGCTGCCCGACAGCGGGCTCACGGCCCTCGAGCTCCACCTGGTCGACGACGCCGAGCCGGGTGCTGGGCGGGTCTGGGCGACGGACCAGCCGCGGGAGATGTGCATGAACACGCTCGCGTGCGCCCTCACCCTGTTCACCGACGAGTCGTGCAGCGGCCCGGGCCCGGTGCTGCCAGGCCCCAGCCTGTACGCGTGGTGCCGCGGGCTGCACGAGGTGCACCGCGGGAGGGAGTGGGCCTACGACCACCCGCTGCGCCCGTCGCTGCTGGGCGACGCCGGCTTCCGAGACGAGGTGGCCGCGATGCTGCCGGAGTCGCACCCGAGCCGGGCGCTGTACGGAGCCTACCTGGTGTGGTTCCTCGACCGCGCTCTCGCCCTGCTGCCGCCCTGGGTCTCGGTCACCTGGCACCCCACCCGGGTGGTGGGCATCGATGACGCCGGAGCCGGACGCCTCACCCGTCTGGGCGACGGGTCCACGGTGGCGGCCGACGCCGTGATCCTCGCCACCGGCTGGCTGGACACCGGCCCCGGCCTGCTCGACGCGCGGCTGGGCGAGGAGGTGGCCGCCGCCCGGGCGGAGGGGGCGAGGCTGGACTGGATCACGCCGGAGTCGCCGATCCGTCAGGACCTCTCGGGAGTGCGACCAGGCGAGCCGGTGATCGTGCGTGGTCTCGGCATGGGGTTCTTCGACTCCATGGCGCTGCTCACCATCGGCCGGGGCGGCCGGTTCGTGCCGAGCGACGAGCCGGGCGGCCTGACGTACGAGCCGTCGGGCGAGGAGCCGGTGCTGCACGCCGGCTCACGCCGGGGGGTGCCGTTCCGGGCCAAGTCCGCGTACGGAGGACCGCCGCCCGCGCCGGCGCTGCGTCACCTGCGCTCGGTGGACTGGGCCACGGTGACGCGGCCCATCGACTACCAGCTGGACGTCTGGCCGCTGGTCGTGCGCGATGCCCACGACGCCTACTACCGGGTGCTCGCCGAGCAACGGCCCGACGCGCTGCCCGAGGGGCTGTCACCGGTGCTGGAGGTGATCGGCGCGGCTCCGGTCACCGAGCTGGCCGAGCGGCTGGCTCCGCTGGTGCCCGCCGTGGGTGACCGCCTCGACCTGTCCGCGCTGGCCGATCCGGCCTCGGGCGCGTACGCCTCGCCGGACGAGTTCGACGCGTTCGTGGCGGGGTACGTGGCCGACGACCTCGCCGAGGCGGGCGTGGGTGTACGGTCGGCCCTCAAGGCCGGGCTGTGGTCGGTCTCGGCGAGCCGGCGGTTCGTGAGCGGGCTGCTGGCCTTCGACGGCAGCGACGCCGACTCCCACGACACCGGTCTCGGGTCGTTGATGGCGTTCGGCGGCATGGTCGGCAGCGGCCCGCCCGCGTTCCGCAACCGTCAGCTGCTGGCGCTGATGCGAGCCGGGCTGGTGCACATGATCGGCCCTTCCGTGCACGTCGCCGTCGAGGGGGGCAGGTTCGTCGCCTGGTCCCCGGCGGTGGCGGGGTCCCGGGTGGAGTCGGCCGTGCTGCTCGATGCCTGGATGCGGGCGCACGACCCGGCGCGCACCCGCGACCCGTTGATGGCCGACCTGCTGGCTCAGGGGAGGGCGGTGGTGTACGAACGGGTGCTCACCACCGGCGGCACCCGGCCCACGTCGTCCCCGGCCATCGACCCGCCCACAGGCCGGCTGGTGCGCGTCGACGGGGGTCTCGACGTCGTGCACCTCGTCGGCATCCCGGTCGACGACGCCCGCGGGGACACGCTCATCTCGCCGATCCCCGGCTCGGACGCCACGATGCTCTACGACTCCGCCTCCGCCACGGCCAGTGCCATGGGCATCCTGCAGCAGGTGGCGCGGGCGGCGTCCTGAACACTGCCGGCCGCGCCGCCGCCGAGGTCAGCGCCGACGCGCCTGGTAGTGAGCGGTGACCTCGGCCTGGGTGAGCGCTGTGGTGTAGATGGCGACATAGGACAGGCTGCCGGTGTAGTAGTTCGGCCCGTTGTAGGTCGCGCCGCTGGCCGTCCGCCAGTTCTGGAGGCTGCCGCAGCCGACCTTCCAGACCCCGGTCGAGTCCTCCGCCTTCACGCTCGCCTTGCTGGCGACGTTGACGCCGTCCACGTAGAGCGTCATGGTGCCGCCGGACAGGGTGGCGACCACGTGGTGCCAGGCACCGTTGTCGTAGCGGTCGGGAGAGGCGACGTACTGGATGGCGCTGCCGTTGTAGAGGCCGAACACCAGGTTGCCGTTGGGGTCGAGGTAGATGTGCCGGTCGTTCTTCTGGTCGTTCACGCCGTTGGTGGAGGTGCCCCAGCCGATCAGCTTGCCCGAGCCGGAGCTGTTGGCCGACGCCGCGAACCAGGCCTCGAGAGTGAAGGTCTGGGTGCCCAGCTGCTGGGTCTGGTCGATGAACATGCACTGGGTGCCGTTGAAGGTCGCGGCCTTGGTGGTGTCCCACTCGCAGGAGTCGTCGGCGGTGTGCGCGGTGGTGGTCGCGTACCGGCCGGTGTGGTTGTTGCCGGTGATGTCGGCCTCGGTGGAGCCGGTGGTACCCATGCTCCAGGCGCCCCAGGCCTTGGGGGAGGAGGAGTTCTTGGCGCAGCTCGCCCACAGGCCGGACCCGAGCGTGTTCTTGCTGTTCGAGATCTTGGAGGCCCAGGCAGCCTGCGTGCTCTGCTGCGGCAGGGCAGCCGGCACGACCAGGCCGACCAGCAGCAGCACGACGGCAACGGTGCCGCCCCAGTGCAGCCACGAGCTGCCCGGCTCCTCGTCGTCCTCGTCTGGCTCGGCGTCGTCCAGCGCCGGGAAGCCGACGAGGACGCCGTACAGGAAAGGGAGCAGGCAGAAGAGCACCAGCACCGCCCAGCCCAGCCACCCCATGTGGATCTGGGGGAAGACCTGGAACCGGCCGTCGGTGTCGAGCGCGTCGGTGAAGACGGTGCCGACCTGGCCCGGCCGCAGGTCGGCGTACGTGCCGCCGCGCGCCTGGACCCGGATGGGGAGCAGGCCGGTGGAGACCATCGCCACGTCGACGCCGTCGCCCTTGGGGGCGTACCCGATCGGGTCCATCGCGACCCAGGGCCTCACCCAGAGCGTGGTGAGGGCGAACACGACCGCGGCCCCGATCAGCCGCAGGTGGCTGCGCCAGCGCTGGGCGACCATCGAGGTCGCGACCCACACCACCACGCCACCGAGGACCAGCCACGGCAGCCCGTGGTAGAGGAAGCCCATGCCGCGCCACGCGTGCGTGACGACGCCGATGACCTGGCCAGGCTCCACGACCCACGGGTCGGCCGCGCCGTTGATGTCCCCCTGGGTGCGCAGCCCGGCGTCGGTGATCTCGATGACGCGGTGGGTGTAGACCTTCGGGCTGGCCGAGGTGGTGAAGGAGATGACGTCACCGACCGCCGGGGTGCCGGGGCGGGTGATGACCAGCGACCCGACAGGGGCGGTCTCGCCCATCGACGGCGTGGCGACGACGAACCAGCGGCACCCGCTGGTGACGATCGCGCCGAGGATGGCGGCGGCGGCGAAAACCACGCATCCCAGCGCGGCGAGGAAGATCCTCGCCGTGCTGGGTCGCGTACGCACCCGGGGGGGCCTCATGCGGGAGATCCTTCCTGGATCACGAAGGGGTGGGTCAGGACGTGAAGGTCCAGGTCAGGGGCTGCGAGGCGCTCAGGCCCTGGTAGGTGGAGTCGGCGGAGCTGTCCACCGTGGTGCTGATCGTCAGCGGGACCGTCGCGCCGGGCGCGACGGGCACCAGCGAGGCCGGGAAGTTGATGACGTTCGTCAGGGCGGCGGCCGTGCCGGAGTAGATCGTGGTCGAGCCCGACTTGATGACCACGTTGATCTTGCTGCAGAGGTTGGTGGCGGTGCCGTTGGCGGCGCCGTTGTTGCTCTGCGTGCACGCACCGGGGGTGAGGGTGAACGACGTGGCGGTCACGGTGCCGGTGTTCTTGATCTTGATGTCGGTGCTCACGGTCTGGCCGGGCACCATGGCCATGTTGCCGCCGTACTTGTTGATCGTGGCGCAGGTGGCGCTGTTCGTGGAGATCGAGCCGCCGTCGGTGCTGTTGCACACGATCGAGCCGTCGGCGTTGGTCTCCTGCATCGTCAGCGTGCCCGTGCCCAGCGTGTTGGCCGAGTTCTTGATGCTCGCGACGAAGGCCGAGTAGGTGGGGGTGAACGACATGGCGATCGCCGCCGAGGCGACGGCGCCGGCCAGGACGACCGAGGCGGAGCGGCGGCGGCCCTGGCGGGCGGTGGTGATGTTCTGCGACATGGGGTCGTCTCCTGGTGATCAGCTGGGGGCCTTGTGCCCCGACATCTGGGAGTCTGCGCCGGTCGCCTCACCTGGCACCATTAAGGTGAGAGCTGCTCACGGTGGTGCTGAGGCGGCGGGTGCAGCGGGGTTGTCACCGGGTCACGGTCCAGGCTGCGCGCCTGCCGCCGCGCCGGTAGCGTCACCTCGTGTGGATGCTCCCGCCACGACCGCGACCGTGACTCCCGCCCCGCGACTCCGGACGCCGCCGTGGCGGTACGCGATCGGGATGTTCGGCATGAGCATCCCCATCAACATGGTGCGCGGCTCGCTGCTGCTCTACTACGTCGACATCCTCGGGCTGAACGTGCGGGCGTACGGGGTCGTGATGGCCTTCTACGCCGTCGTCGACGCCGTCGACAACCCGGTGCTGGGCTGGCTCAGCGACCGTACGCGCACGCGCTGGGGCCGTCGCCGGCCCTGGCTCGTGGTCGGCAGCACCGTGGTGTGCGCTGGTCTGGTCGGCTTCTACGCGGTGCCGTCCGGCACCGAGGGGGCTGCGCTGGTGGCGTGGTTCGCGTTCTTCGCGATCCTCTGCGAGGCCGCCGACTCGATGGTGAGCGCGAACTACGGCGCCCTGCTGCCCGAGCTGTACACGCGGGAGCGGGACCGGGCACTGGCCAACGGTCTGCGGCAGGGCGGGCAGCTCGTGGCTCTGGTGCTCAGCCTGGCGCTGACGCCGGTGCTCACCACATCGGTCTTCGGCAGCGAGCACACGACCGTCGGCTTCACGACCACCGCGGTCATCTACGCGGCCGTCGCGCTGGTGGCGCTGCTGCTCACGGCCACGGGGGTGCACGAGAACCCGGCGTACGGGCAGGAGCAGGCGGCACCGTTCTGGGGCTCGATCGCCACCATCGCGCGCACGCGGCTGTTCTGGACCATCGCCACCGCATCGGCGTGCTACCTGATGCCGCTGGCCATGGTGGTCGGGGGCCTCCAGCTGTACGTGAAGTACTGGCTCGGGCGCCCCGTCAGTGACGCCTTCGTGCTGCAGGGGGTCGTGATCCTGGCGGCGGCGGTGTTCCTGGTGGTGTGGACGGCGGTGATCCGCCGCCGCGGGGCGCCGCTGGTGTGGCGCGTCGGGTACGTGTTCCTGCTCGCCGGGTTCGTGGTGCTCGGGTTCGCGCACGGTCTGGCTGCCGCCGTGGTCGCCGGGTGCGTGATCGCGGTGGGCTGGGCAGCCCTGATGGTCTCCACCGACCTCATCCAGGCCAGGCTGCTCGACGACGACTCCCGCCGTCACGGGGTCCACCGCGAGGGCGTGTTCCTGTCGGCGTTCGGCGTCTTCGGGCGCCTCTCCTCGGCCCTGAACGGTCTGGCGCTCGCGTCGCTGGCCTGGATCTACGGGTACGAGTCCGGCGAGCAGCCCGGTGACCGGCCCGGGGAGGCGTTCCACACCTACCTCACCGTGTACCCGACGCTCATCGCAGCGGTCGGTCTGCTGCTGGCCGTCACGACGCGGGTGCCCGACGCCGGTGCGGTGGCCGAGGCGGGCGAGCGATGAGGCACCGGCTGTCGGTCACCGTGGCCGACCAGGCGGCCGACCGTTACCCCCGGCTGCCGTTCGAGATACCCCCGGGCACGGACTCGTTCGAGGTGCGGCTGGCCTACGACCGGTCGGCCGGGGTCGTCGACCTGGGGTGCGAGGGACCCCACGATGCGTACGCGGAGCCGTGGCGCGGCTGGTCGGGTGGGGCGCGAGAGTCGTTCGTGATCGAGCGGGAACGGGCGACGCCCGGCTACGTGCCCGGGGTCGAGCCGGGCACGTGGCACGTGGTGCTGGGTCTGCACCAGGTCGCTCCGTCACAAGGCCCGTACGAGCCCGTGCTCCGCAAGCCGCCGCCGCTGGAGATCGCCGTGGACATCGAGGTGCCGGCGCGTGCCCGGCTGCCCGACGAGCCCGTCGCGCCCGTGCGCCGGGGCCCGCGGGGGAGCAGCCTGCACCCGCCCGCGCCCGCCGGCCTGACCTGGTTCGCCGGCGACCTGCACGCCCACACCACGCACTCCGACGGAGGCCTGAGCTTCGACCGGCTGGCCGGGCTGGGCGTCGAGCGCGGCCTGGACTTCCTGGCCGTCACGGATCACAACACGACCAGCCACCACGCGTTCCTGCCAGGCGTCGGCGCCCGCCATGACATCTGCCTGCTGCCCGGCCAGGAGGTCACCACTCACCGGGGCCACGCGAACGCGTACGGCGACCTGGGCTTCGTCGACTTCCGGCGCCCGGCCGCCGAGTGGGTGGCGCAGGTCGCGGCCCGCGGGGGGCTGCTGAGCGTCAACCACCCGCTCGCCGACGACTGCGCCTGGCAGCACGGGCTGCCGCTGCCACCGGCGCTGGAGCTGTGGCACATCTCGTGGTTCCGCGACGAGCGGGCGACGGCGGTGTGGACCCTGCTCCCCGCCTGGGACCGCGCGGTCCGCGAGACGTACGGACGGCCCACGGTGCTGCTGGGTGGGTCCGACTTCCACCGGCCCGAGGACGGCACGCCGCTCGGCGCACCGGTGACCTGGGTGGCGGCGGCCGACCGCAGCCCGGAGGCTCTGCTGGAGGCGATGGCTGCGGGGCGCACCACGCTGACGCGGACCATCGACCCCGGCGGGCCCATGCTGCTCCGGCTCGACGGCGAGCTCTGGGTGCTGAGCGGCGAGGGTTGCGTGCTCGTCGACCTGCCGGGGCGCCGCCGGCCCGTCCACGACGAGCGGCTGAGGCTGCCAGAGCCTGACGACGTGGTCTGGCTGGAGTCTCCCGACCGTCGCCCACTGGCGATCTGCTGAGCGGGCCACCGAGGCGCGGCGTCACGGGTGCGGTGAACCGACGGCTCCTACCCGGGAGGTCCCCGATGCTCGCTACAGCCACCCGAGTCGTGGACTGCTCGCCCTGGGAGTTCTTGGACTTCGTCATGGATCCGAGGAGGTACGCGACCGTCGATGCCAAGATCCGGCCCGTGCTGTGGAGCCGGCGCCAGGGCGAGGTCAGCGAGTTCGTCTTCATGGGGCGGATGCTGGGCCTGGTCACGCCGCCGACGCGCTCCCGAATGGTGCTGACGCCGGGGGGGCGGGTCGACATCGGGCTGCCCAGTCGCTGGTCAACCTGCCGGCGCGGCTGGTGAGCGACATCAGCGCCAGCTTCGTGTGCAGCCCGGTCGCTGGTGGCACCGAGGTGGTGCGCACCCTGAGGCTCACGCTCAGAGGACCGCTGCGCCGCGTCGAGGGTTTGCTGGGCCCGCGGCTGCAGGCCGAGGTGGACGAGGAGATGGATCTCGCCGCCGCTCACGTCGGTACTCGGAGCTGACGGCCGCTCGAGCAGGGCCCGTCAGACGTAGCGTCCGAGCCGGTGGTGCAGGGGCTCGTCGTCGGTGCCCGCAACGGCCTTCTCGACCGCGCAGGTGACCAGGGTGGACCAGCCGACGTTGGAGGCGTCCAGCAGCCGTACGCCTGCCCAGGTGCGGGCCGTCGCGAGCCGGGGACCCCAGGGTGTCTCCTCCCAGGCCGTCAGCCGGAACGGGCCGCCGGGCGCGGGCACCGTGCCGCCGAACGCCTCCGCGAGGTAGCGGTCCGCTCCAGACAGCAGGGAGACCACTGCCTGCTCGGTCGCGAGAAGTGTCTCGGTGAGGTCGGCGGCAGGGTCCAGCAGCGCCAGCACCCGCCAGGTGTCGCCGCCCGCGACCATCA
Organism: uncultured Propionibacteriaceae bacterium; assembly: GCA_936924635.1. Lineage (GTDB taxonomy): Bacteria > Actinomycetota > Actinomycetes > Propionibacteriales > Propionibacteriaceae > Fen-668. The sequence continues at coordinate 3,996 of CAKZHP010000125.1, read as the reverse complement.
TCGAGGTGACGGTCAGGCCGGCCGCGCCCCGAGCGCCGCCCGGGCCGGTCGAGGGGGTGGTACCGCTCGTCCACAGGGTCACCCGGCCACCCAGCCGCGCGCGCAGCTGGCGCGACGGCTCGCGCTCGCCCGTGTCGAACGGGTCGCCCCCTTGGATGGTCACCGCGGTTCCTCTCTCTGCTGCCGGAGGGGTGCCGAGCGGTAGAGTGCCCCCTCGTGGCACAAGTAGACGACATCCTCGCCGAGCTCGGCACCCTCGACCGCACTCTCGCCTCGATCGAGGCTGTCGTCGACCCCGAGACCAAGCGCCAGCAGATCGCCGAGCTGGAGGAGCAGGTCGCCGCGCCCGACCTGTGGAACGACCAGGAGAACGCCCAGAAGGTCACCTCGCGCCTGTCCCAGCTGCAGGCCGAGGTGGAGCGCCTCGGCGGCCTGCGCGGCCGCCTCGACGACCTCGGTGTGATGGTCGAGCTGGCGCAGGAGGAGCATGACCAGAGCGCGCTGGACGAGGTGGTCCGCGACATCGGTCGCGTGCAGCGCGAGATCCAGGCCCTCGAGGTCCGCACCCTGCTGTCGGGGGAGTACGACGAGCGCGACGCGCTGGTGACCATCCGCTCCGAGGCCGGTGGCGTCGATGCCGCCGACTTCGCGGAGATGCTGTTCCGGATGTACGTCCGGTGGGCCGACCGCCACAGCTATCCCGTGGAGGTCTTCGACACCTCGTACGCGGAGGAGGCAGGCATCAAGTCGGCCACGTTCGCGGTCAAGGCGCCCTTCGCGTACGGGACGCTGTCGGTCGAGCAGGGCACGCACCGGCTCGTACGGATCTCGCCGTTCGACAACCAGGGCCGTCGGCAGACGTCGTTCGCCGGGGTCGAGGTGCTGCCGGTGACCGAGGAGACCGACCACATCGACATCCCCGAGGGCGACATCCGCGTCGACGTCTTCCGCTCCTCGGGCCCCGGTGGTCAGTCGGTGAACACCACCGACTCGGCGGTGCGCATCACCCACCTGCCGACCGGCCTGGTCGTGAGCTGCCAGAACGAGAAGTCGCAGATCCAGAACAAGGCCGCCGCGCTGCGCGTGCTGCAGGCCCGGCTGCTGGAGAAGGCCCGGGCCGATCGCGAGGCCGAGCTGAACTCGCTGAAGAGCGATGCCGGCAACTCCTGGGGCTCGCAGATGCGCAGCTACGTGCTGCACCCGTACCAGATGGTCAAGGACCTGCGGACCGACCACGAGGTGGGCAACCCCGACAGCGTCTTCGACGGCGACATCGACGGGTTCATCGACGCCGGGATCCGCTGGCGTCGCACCCAGGACGCCTAGCCGGAGGCGCATCCACGGGGTCCCGCCCCGCGTGCCGTGCTGGTGGTGCACGAGGGCTCGCCTAGACTCTGACGCGGCCGGCCTGAGAAAACCTCAGGAATCTTCCCTGTCTCCGACCACCGGCCGAGGTGCGCACGTGATCAGATTCGAGGACGTCTCGAAGGTGTACGAGGGGCAGAAGCGAGCGGCCCTGAAGAACGTCAATCTCGAGATCGACAAGGGAGAGTTCGTCTTTCTCGTCGGTGCTTCGGGGTCGGGCAAGTCCACCTTCCTCCGGCTCATCCTGCGGGAGTACCGGACCACCAAGGGCCAGGTGTTCGTGGCCGGCAAGGACCTCGGCCGGCTCCCCGGCTGGAAGATCCCTGGCCTGCGCCGCCAGATCGGCACGGTGTTCCAGGACTTCCGGCTGCTCCCCGGCAAGACGGTGACCGAGAACGTGGCCTTCGCGCTGCAGGTGATCGGCAAGCCGAGCTCGGTCATCAAGACCGTGGTGCCCGAGACGCTGGAGCTGGTGGGTCTCGGCGGCAAGGGCGACCGTCTGCCCGAGGAGCTGTCTGGCGGTGAGCAGCAGCGCGTGGCCATCGCCCGCGCCTTCGTCAACCGCCCGAAGATCCTCATCGCCGACGAGCCGACCGGCAACCTCGACCCGGCGACCAGCGTCGGGATCATGAAGCTGCTCGACCGCATCAACCGGGCCGACACGACGGTGGTGATGGCGACGCACGACTCGGCGATCGTCGACCAGATGCGCAAACGGGTCATCGAGCTCGAGGGCGGCCACGTCGTGCGCGACCAGGCCAAGGGTGTGTACGGGGTGCAGGGATGAGGCACACGCTGGCTGAGGCCTGGAGCGGCATCCGCCGCAACGCGACGATGACCCTGGCCGTCATCGTGACCATGTGGGTGTCGCTGTCCCTGTTCGGTGCCGGTCTGCTGGCCGCTCAGCAGGTCGACGTGATGAAGGACCGCTGGTACGACAAGATCGAGATCTCGGTCTTCCTGTGCGTCAAGGACGTCCGCGGCGACAACTGCGACCCGGGCCAGGACGCGACCGAGGCCCAGAAGGCGACCATCCGCCAGACCATCGAGGCGAACCCGGAGACGGCGCAGGTCTTCTACGAGAGCAAGCAGGAGGCCTTCGAGGAGTTCAAGAAGGCGTACGCCGACTCCCCGATCCAGGACACGCTGACCGTCGACCAGATGCAGGACTCGTTCCGGGTCAAGCTCAAGGACCCGAAGAACTACGAAGGCCTGGTCTCGGAGGTGCAGACCCTCAAGGGGGTCCAGGCGGTGCAGGACCTGCACACCTACCTCGACCCGATCTTCGCGTGGTTGAACGCGTTGCGCTGGGGGACCATCGGGATGAGTGCCCTGCTGCTGCTCGCAGCCGCCCTGCAGATCGGCAACACGATCCGGATGGCCGCGTTCGCCCGGCGTCGGGAGCTGGGGATCATGCGGCTGGTGGGCGCGAGCAACTGGTACATCATGCTGCCGTTCCTGCTGGAGTCGCTGTTCGCCGCCGTGATCGGTGCCGCCCTGGCGTGCGTCACACTGGCCTCAGCCGTCTACTTCGTCATCATCCGTAACGCTCAAGTGTCACTGAAGGCTTTACGTTGGATCGGCTGGTCTGAGGCGGGGATCGCCATGGGCGGGGTTGCGATCGTCGCGATTCTGCTTTCAATGATCCCGACACTGATCGCGACCCGGCGTTATCTCCGGGTCTGAGGTGAAGGGGGACGGCGTGAGCCGCTCGAAGCTGACACCGGTGGTCCGCCTGGCCACAGCCGCCGTGACGGCCGCGCTCGTCGTGTGCTCGACGGCGCTGCCCGCTCAGGCCGACCAGTGGTCCGACGAGCGAGACCGTCAGAACGCCCAGGCAGCCGCCGCCCGCAGCGACGTGATGACCCTGCAGGGGCAGCGGTCCCAGGCCCAGGGTGCCGCGGCCTCCCTCACGGAGGAGGTCCACGAGTCCTCTGCGGCCGTCTCGGCCGCCGTGGCCAGGCTCGCCGCCTCGCGAGACGCGCTGGCAGCCGCCCAGGGGCAGCTGGCGATCGCCCAGCAGAACCTGCTGGGGGCCGAGCGCAAGGATGCCGAGTCCGCCGCGCGCCTGCTGCAGAACGAGGTGGCGCTCGCCTCGGCGCAGTCGCTGGTCACGAGTAACCAGTCCGCGCTGGCAGCCGAGCAGCAGAAGGTCGGCCAGCTGGCCCGCCAGCAGTACCAGCAGAACAGCTCCCTGGTGGGCATCGCCACCCTGGTCACCCCGACCAGCACCGGTGACGTGAACAACAAGCTGCAGTGGGCCACCACGATGTTCGACACCACGTCGGCCCAGGTGACGCGGCTGGAGGACCGTCAGGCGGGGCTCGCCGACGCCAAGAACGCCCAGGCCGTGCTCGAGGCGCGTGCCGCGTTCGAGCGCGCCACCGCCGCCAAGAACCTCACCTCGACCCGGGACGCCCGCGAGAGGGCGGCGGCCGCGGAGGCCGCGGTCCAGCAGGCGGTGGCCGCCAACCAGGCCGCTCAGGCGGCCGCTGAGTCGGCACTCGCCGAGGACCAGGCCGCCCTCGCCGCGAAGCAGGCGGAGATCGCCGCGGTCAACGATCGGATCGCCCGCCGGCTGCAGGACCAGAAGGCGGCCGAGGGCGCCGCGGCCACCGCGGAGGCGGCTCG